>JABGPF010000457.1 GCA_018645065.1 Phycisphaerales bacterium | reverse complement strand
CCGACTTGAACGCAGTTGTCGCCGCCTTGAGGAAGTCGCTCACCGGCGCCAGTGCACAGGCCGTCGGCATGCGCATATAATCAGCGGCGTGCGAGCCCATAACGGACGTAAGGCAAGCCACCACAATCATCACGACCAACGCGCGTTTTTTACTGAGGCTAAAGCCAAACTGCATAACCGACCTCTTCAAGAAGTAAGTCCTGAAACGGTATGATACTCCGCATGTAGCACGTGCGGCAAGAGCGTAGAGAAAACTTGTTAATTTTGATCGCTGGCCTGGGTCGTCGCAGCGCCTAACGTTCCTATCGATCGCATCGCGTCACGCAACATTTTATTCTGTTGACGCAGATTAATCACGTTCTGTTCGGCGTTTACGCGTCTTTGACGCTCTCGGGTAAAAAGAACCGCCAAGAGACCAATTATAACAATCAGCAATATTCCCATGTACAGCATCGGACCGTGGTTTGGAAGGGGTCGCCCCGAACCTTGCGCTACCGGATCGCTCTGGTCTTGATTATCCATGGGAACTCCATGCTACCGGACAAACGGCTTGAACGCCCAAACCGATTAGACGCTACTGTAAGTAAATCTCCGCGACCGACCAGGCGCCAGGCCCCTGCCGCAACGCCTTGACCTTAACATAACGGGCCAGAACCGGCCTGATGATCAGAAGCGTGGTCACCACTTTCGTACCGGGAGCCTCGGTCTGGAGAGTGAAATTAACCCCGTCGAGACTGGTAAGCACCGCGGCGCGAGCACAATATCCGTTTTCCATGGAACCGTGATGGACCAGAACCGTGTTGAACACGCACGCCTTCTGAAGATCGATCGTTATCTCAGTGTCGTCGCGAACCAGCGAACTTACAGACGCGGTGGAACGATCATTATCAACCGCGAGAGTAACGTTGGGAACCCGCCCGGACAAACGCCACGAAGGCGGTGGAGATATCGATGACGCCGAAGCACGCTGACCGTCATGATAATACTGATTGCCCGTAAGCCCGCAACCGGAACCAAAAGCAACCAAGCTGAGCAACACAATCGTAAATATTGTTTGGGAACAACGTTCCTTCATACTGCAAATTCTCCAATACATACCCAGAGGGGCATTATAAACCTTTCTGACCAAATCTAAAGCTATACCTCGAAAAATCCCCCAAATTAGAAAACAACATGGTAATATTAACGCCATGAAAGCAATATTAATAACCACCGGCGACGAACTAACCTCTGGGCGAACCGTCGACACGAACTCCGCATGGCTGGCGGAAAAACTTCTGGCGATGGGAATTCCCACAATTTCGCACCATACCGTTGGCGATGACGCAAGCGAAATCAGCGACGCGGTGAAACGTGCATCCCAACAGGCCGACCTTGTCCTGGTGACCGGCGGACTGGGACCAACACCAGACGATTTGACACGCCAGGCGATCGCCGATCTGCTCGGCGTGGAACTGTGTCTGGACGAACCGAGCCTGAAGCGAATCGAGGGATTCTTCCAACGCCTGGGGCGCCAGATGGTCCAGGCCAATCGAATCCAAGCCATGATCCCAAAAGGCGCATCGGCGGTGGATAACGACGCGGGAACCGCACCAGGCATCGCAGCCGGCCTCGGAAACGCTGCGATTATCTGCATGCCGGGCGTACCGGCGGAAATGAAGGCGATGTTCGAATCGGGCGTCAGGAAACTGTTGCCAATACCGCAAACTTCAATCGCCACGGAAGTATTAAAAGTTTACGGGGTGGGAGAATCCGACCTTAGCGAACGGCTTAACGATATACTCACCGACCGAGACGGGCCGGTGGTAGTGGGCACGACAGTCGCCGACGGGCTTATCTCACTGACGATAACCGCCACCGCCGATCAGCAGGCCGCAGCGAAAAGCCTGGCCGACCAACAAGCCGCGGAAATCACCAAACGCCTTGGGACACTAGTTATTGGCGGCGGTTCGGCAAGCCTGGCCTCAGCGGTGGGCGAGTTGCTGATCGCCGCGGGACAAACTGTAGCGTTGGCTGAAAGCTGCACCGCAGGACTGGTCGGGCATGCGATAACATCGGTCGGTGGGGCCAGCGAATATTTCCTCGGCGGCGCGATCTGCTACGCCAATGAGATTAAACACAACATTCTGGGCGTACCGCAGGAAACGCTCGATCAATTCGGGGCGGTGAGCCCGCAGACAGCATTAGCGATGGCGCAAGGCGCCCGAAAACTTTTCTCAAGTGACTGGTCGATCAGCCTCACGGGTATCGCCGGGCCAGGCGGCGGCACAGACGACAAACCGGTCGGACTGGTCTACATCGGCCTGGCCGGACCGGGCGTAGAACAAACACACCGACGCATCTTCAATTACAACCGCCAACAAGTTCGCAACCGCGCGACTCAGGCGGCGCTGAATTATCTGCGTCTGGCGTTAACGGAAAATGCGAGCCGCGGATGAACACGGCAAATCGGATAACGACAAAAAAGGGCAGAACGCTCCCGACTGTGATTTTTAAATGATTGAGTGGAGTTGAGTTGTGCTGAAGCGGTGGCGAGTTAGAATTCGTCTTCGTCGCTTTCCATTGTGTCTTTCCAGAGTTCGAGATTCTCCAGATAGACTGCCGTACCCCTCGCGACGCACGACATGGGTTCTTCCGCGACTCGCACGTCCAGGCCTGTCGCGTTAGACAGAACAGTGTCCATACCCTTGAGAAGCGCGCCTCCGCCGGCAAGTGTGATTCCGTTGTCGACGAGGTCGGCGGCCAGTTCGGGTTCGGCTTTTTCGAGGGGGCGGGTGACGCAGTCGATAATCGAGCCGACCGGTTCCTTCAGCGCGTCGCGAACCTCCTCGGAGGAGATTACCGTTTTTCTCGGAAGGCCCGAGATCATGTCCCGGCCTCGAACTTCGAGGGTTATCTCTTCGTTCATGGGCGCCGCGGAACCAATGTTGACTTTGATCTTCTCAGAAGTTTGCTCACCAATCATAAGATTGTAGGTTCTCTTCATGTGAGCGGCGATGGCTTCGTCCATATC
>JABGPF010000456.1 GCA_018645065.1 Phycisphaerales bacterium | reverse complement strand
GCCACGCTTCATCTTCCTAATGTAGTATAGAGGCAAGTCTCCAGGACGTTCCTTTTCGTGAAATCCATCGAAGTTCGAGGTCCAGCCAAACTCCTTGTCACGCGCGAGGATCGTGTTGATAGATGGCTCGCCGCCATTCAGGACTTTGTGTAGGATCGAGATGGAACCGGCGTCTCGAACAAACACATCGTATTCAGCGAGGTTTCTTGAAACTGGCCCAATAACATCCCCGCTACGTACCGTAGTCACCATACAATCGCCATCGTGCACGGCGTCCCAAAGGAAATAGCAGACCCCCGCTTTTACCTCGACACCCGGAAATACATCGCTTGCTGCCGGAAAATCGGCAAGTTCACGTATGCGACGATCCCCAAGCATTGTCTTGCGAAACTCGTTGAGTCCGAGGCCCGAGGCCATCCACCTCGAAGGAATGACCATTGCTAGGTATCGCGGCTGCAGCATTTTTGCTTGATCAACAAAGCGCTGGTAAATTGGAACATCCCTGGTGCCCCCGTCGGAGCCGAGTTGGTATGGCGGATTGCCGATGATCACGTCAAATTGCATGTCGTCTCCAAACAACTCGGCGACCCGAGTCTTGATATCGTCGGTGTGAATGAAAGCATAGGCGTGGGTTTCTAGCCCTTCGCCCCGATCGAGCGCTTTCTGGCTTGCTCCGCAATACTTGCACTTGCCGTTCCCCCATGAGTGTTCGGTGCGCTCGAACCAAATGTTGCCAGCTTCGCTGTCAAAACTTTTTGCGATCGAATGCTCGCCGTTGGCGTGCTTCGAGCAATACACGCTGCGCCGCGCCAATAGGCTGGTGAGGTATGTGATGCCGATGCCGAAAACCTGCTTGGTCAGAATGTGGTCGATGCGCTTCTCAAGGTTCGGAATCTCATCGGCCAGTCCCTCGGTGAGGCGGTCGGTGATCTCTCGAAGGAAAACGCCCGACTTCGTGAACGGGTCGAGGAACCTCACCGACTTGTCGGCCCAGAGATTGGCGCCGTTGTGATCAGCCGCCCATGCATCGGCCAGCGTGTCTAGCATGCGGTTTGCAAGCTCAGGTGGTGTGAACACCTCGTCGTTCGAGAGATTCGCGATGCATGTCAACACATCCGGGTTGCGCCCGCGCAAGGTAAAGCCAGTCTGCATGCTCATACTGCCTCCTTCGGTGTGTCTCCGCGAACGGCGGCCAGTTCGCGAACCGTCATCGGCGGGTAGGTCTGGATCGGCTTGAAGATTTCGTGTTTGCCAAGATGGGCAAAGAGAGACCCCTCAGCGCTGAAGGCCGATGATCCGGTGAGGACGTCAAAGCGAAAGTCGCGGCGCTGGAACTTGCCCTTGCCGATGTAGCCCCACTCGGCAAAAGCAATCGGCTGGCCGTCATGCGTTCTCATCGTCAGCGCATCACCATGTACGAGGTTGTGGGACAGCACATGAGATGCCGCGTTATACAAGTCATCTGATTTATCTAGGCTCATATACCCGGCAAAAATTTCAATTAGGTTCGAATTGCACTCTTCAATGTTGTCTGCCAGCAGCTCGATTCCGTAGATACACATCAGAGCGAGAAGAGCGTAGTGCCGCTTTTCAAAATCCGCCTTTCCAAACTTGAGTTCGACTGCAGCAAGCTTCCGCTGTAAAATCGGGATAAGGAAGTTCCCACTGCCGCACGCAGGCTCCAGGAATCGGGAGTCGATGCGCTCGGCTTCATCCTTAACGAGGTTGAGCATTGCTTCGACTAGCCACGGAGGAGTGAACACCTCTCCATGATCGGCGACGCGTTCCTTAGATTTTATCAAGCTCATGACTTAAATGTTTTCATAATAATAATTCGTGTCCGGCGTCGGAATATTTGGGTCAGTTACTGCCCTGATTAAGAGATATCCTAACCCATTTTGTTTGATGCTAGTCGGGTTGGCATTGCGTTCGTGCATGGTCGGCTCTGCCCGGTCAAGGCGCTGACGTCAGACAGCTTTTCCTTTAGAAAAAATCTTCTGCCTTACTGACGGGATTAAACGCGAACCCCTTCTTGGGCTTTCCTTTAACCAGTTCTGGACGCTCTGAGGGAAGGGGTGATGCCGGTGTCTCGATCGGTGCATTCGCCAATATCTTGGAAGATGCAGAAATCTCAATGGGGGCGCGTCGCAGGTCGTCGCGAATGGGTTGAACCTGTCGCCTGAAACCATTGTAGGTGACCGTGATATGGCCACGCTTTACAAACATGTCATAGACCTGTTTAACAGGCACGCCCCTGACCAGCTCATCCTTGATTTCCTGACGAAGTGCCAAGACTTCGACCCTTGCCTGTCCCCAACGCGCCATGACTTAATCTTCCACAACTAAAACAACCGAGTTAAACCGATTGTAACGGAAAATAACCGAAAGCAACAATGAATAACCGTTTGAAATGACAGAATAATTCGAAAACAACAGAGAAGAACGGATCTCAACCGAAATAAACCGATTACACATAAAAAGAACCGAAAACACACAACTTTCCCTGTCGTAAGAGTGGCAGGATAGTAGAAGTGGCCCACTTTCTGCGAAAGCGCCGCCACTTCAATCCTGTTCGCCACCCTGTTTGCCAGATGGGCGAAGCCTTATTCGCAGCCTTCGGTGCTCAACGGGTCATTTCTCTAAGATTGTGAAGGGTGATCGCCTCAACATCACGAACGCCACTGTTCCAACGCACACAATATACGCCGTAGCGTATAAGTGTGGTTTATACGTTACAGCGTATATTGTGTTTTTATACGCTGTAACGTATATTGAAAAAAGAGAGAGGATTCTATTGATGGAAAATACAGCGCGTACCGCAAAACAGACTGGCGATGCAATCCGCCGCCGGCGCAAGTCCCTGGGCTTAACCCAGCGAGACGTCAGCGCAAGAGCCGGCCTGCGCCAGCCAACCGTTTCAGCCCTGGAGGCTGGAGAGGGCGGCGTCAAGTTAAGCACACTGTTCGATATCCTTTCCGCCTTGGGTTTGGAACTGATTATTCGCCCACGGTCGCAAACAAGCGCAAA
>JABGPF010000078.1 GCA_018645065.1 Phycisphaerales bacterium | reverse complement strand
GAGCTGCACGAAACGATGGCTGCGGCGGATTTTTACAAGAACCCCCCGGACGAGATCAAGCGATTTAACGCCGAACTCAAGCAGCTCGAGCAGGACCTTGCCGACGCGATGGAGCGGTGGGAGGAACTCGAGGCCCTGCGCGATTGATCTGCTTCGGAGTGTCTATTGGAGCGTCGGGCCGGTGATTCGCCGACCGCGTTGCTGGCGGGCCTGGTCTTTGGGATCGAACGTTCCGTAGAACAGTGCGTTGGCGTCGATCCAGGTCACGATGCGGTCAAACTCGGCGGCGCTGAGTTTTACGCGGTAGTGGCCCTTGGAAAATGTATTCATCAGTCGAACACTGCCTCGGGCTCCGTAGAAATCGGGCTTGGTGGCTCGCCACTCAATGTTGCCGCCACGACCCCAGGCCGAATACGATACGCGTTTCACCAGCGCGTTGTAGGAGGTGGTGTAGCGGCCTTTAGGCTCGCCGGTCAGCACGATCTTTCCACCGGGCTTCTTTGCGTTGTGGCAGCGGATGCAGTGCTTGTCGAGCACTGGTTGCACGAGAATGGGATAACTCAGCGGGTTCGACCCATCGGGCCCGGGTGTTATAGTCGATGGCTTTCGTCGCAGCGCCAGTAGCCTGCGTTTAGTCGGCGGGGCCTTGGTGCGCGGTTCGTGGCAACCAACGCAGGAGACGGTTTCACCGGGCTGGAGATATGTGATGCTGCGCATGATTTGCACAGCTTGTCCTTTTGAGTCCAGCACCTGAAATGCCAGCGGAACGCCAGCCGGCGCCACGAAGCACGCTGACCCGTCAGACTCTACCCCCACGGTTCCCAGCACCTGCTTGCCCGGAGCGGCGCGAGCTGCTCCTACTGCCGGTTGGTCCATGTGCGGTGTGGATTTCGGCAGTATCTGGATTATGCGGATTGCCCTGATCTTCTCTTTCGGCAGGGCCTGGCTGCTCAGATGCACATTCTGAACGAGGAACGTTCCGGTTCGATCAGGCGACTTGTCAAGGATCGACGGGACCTTTTCCGGCCTGGCCCGCCGAGCCAGCGGCACGGGCCAGAGGCTGGCGATGTTCGGATCGCGATACAGCAGTTCCTTGTTGCCGAATCGATCGACGAGATACAAGCCGAACATGTTTATCGGGTTGCTATTCGGCTCGCCCACCAGTGCGTCGAAGCTGTAAGCGACAAGGAAGTAATCTTCCGATAGGGGGTAGGCGCTGCGGTAGCAGTGACCGGGCCAGCGTTTCGCTTCTGCGGGGATCGGCGTCTTGCCAAGGGCTCCTGTAGACCATCGCCCGGATTTGCCCGACGACGACTTGGCGACCGGAGCCTCGCTCTCGGGGAACAGTGCGTCAGGCGTGAGTCGGGTGATCGGGTCCATCGCGTCGATGCCCTTGTTCACGTCCAGCAGGATGATCGAGCCAGCCGTCATCGCGTGATGTGCTGCGGCGGTGGCTATCACCTTGTGCGATCCGGGTACGGAACGGGCTTCCCATACGCCTACGGGATTGGACGTGTTGTTACCGTAGAATATTCGCACGTTTGAACCGTCGGGCCGAACGGTCCAGAGCTGCTGGTAGAACACGGCGCTGCGATCGACGTAGTCCCATCGCGTGTAGATTATCCTGCCGTCGTGTAGTATCGCCGGGTCCCATTCGTGGGTCTCGTGGAAAGATATAACTCGCGGGTTTGCTCCGTCGGCATCGGCGACGGTAAGCGTGTATACCGGGCACGGTCCTCTTCCGCAACGGTGAAATCCGCCTCGTCGGGTCGAGATGAAAACGATCCGATCATCCGGTAAGCGGCGCGGCGAGAAATCGTCGAACTTGCCTTTTGTCAGCCGCCGCAGTCCCGATCCGTCGGCGGATATTTCGTGCAAGTGATAGAATCTGTCAGGGTGTTGGGTGCGGTTTTTCGGGTCGGTTTTTACCGGGCAATATGAAAACAACACGCGTTTCCCGTCGTACGATACTTCCGGATGCTGATAGCTTCCCTGGGCCAATCGACCGGTAGTCAGATCGCGGCATCGCATGGAGTTACCCGGCGACTCGAGTACGAACAGCCCTCCGCCCGGCCTGGCGCAGGCGCCGTAATATTGCGTGAGCTGATGGCTGAACACGCCGGGGACTCGCTTGACGAACGCCAGAGGACCTATGCGGGCCAACGGGTTGCTTAGTGCGATTTCCCGGCGCGTTCGATGAACGGCCAGCCAGAGAGCCTCCCACGCCGACTGGCTTGCAGATGAGTCGACCGTCAGCTGTTTGAACCGAGTGCGGAGTTGATCCCACCGCGTTTGGAGGCGTCTGGTCTGAGCGCCGGCGGTGCGGAGATTCAGCAGCAGGGCGTCACCGCGTTTAATCGTTTTCCCGATTGCCGCCGAGTAGGCAGCGGGGGCTTTGGCGGTTCCGATCCCGTCCTGCATTCGCCAATCCCATTCGATCAGGGCGCGTGCCACGGGCGATCGCATCGTCGGTGTTACTGGCGGAGGGCAGATATTGTTGGCTCCAGGCTTCGGGCAGATCGGAACGTTGTATTCTCGCCCGCCGGATCGCAAGCGAAGGTCTCGCCATCGCACGCCCGATTCGCCCGGGGCGCCTCGGGCCTTCAGGCGAATAACGGTTCGCTCGCCGGCCTTTTCGACAGTCAGATCGAGCAGCGATTCGGCGCCGGCCTGGAGCGTTTTTTCGACCGATGCGTCTGTGCCGGCGGTAAGGCTTACGATTGCTGAGCGGCCGAACGTTAGATTCACCCGGACAGAAACGGAGAACGGTCCAGTTAACTTCTGGGCCTCGACGATGATCTCGATGTGTTCATCGGCCCGAATACTCGCCAGCAGATCCGGTCCCATGATCGCAGCTTGCGGGCCAGTCTTCTTGGCGATTAGTGCAAAACCGCAGACCGCGGAACTTGGCTTGGGCGCAGCTTGACCGGACAAAAGAACTCGCGGCGGTGGGAAAACAGGTGCGGCGGTCGCATTGATCACCAGCACCCAGCCAAGCAGCACAGCGACCGCCGATCTTTGAAATGACATTACCGTGTTCATGATTTCAGTCCGATTCGCATTTCTAAGTGATCATCGATTTCCAGTTCCCTGGGCGGATGTTTGTCCATCAGGCTCAGGGGTTTGATAAACTCCCGCCTGCGTTTAGTGTTTCGGTTGCAGGATGCTTTCGGCTTCTGCGTGGATCGTGGGCTCACCGCCCTTGACCAGGTTCGCCAGGCTGCGGGCCATGGCGTCGCCGGCCAGGAGGAAGAACTTGGCGCTGCCGTAATAGTGAAACCCAAAATTGCTGGACGCACGCTTGATGACCTGTTCGATCTTTTTGTATTCAGCACTATCCTTGCCGCAAGCGGCTTGCACCGAATTACGGAATCCCAGTTCGATGGGGAAGTACTTTACGGTGTTGACGATATCGACCGTGCCCTTAAGTTTCGCATCCCTGGCCGCATACAGCATTCCGCTGTTCACGTCGCCATTAAAGGTGGTGTGCTTCCACGCATTGTGACCGAGCAGTCCGCACACGACGGGCAGATCCGGTTGCTTCATTTCCTTGCGGAAATCTTTCACAAACGTGACCAACTGCTCGCCATAGGCCTTGTTGCCCATGTCGTTCCAGCCCTGGAACCAAACCAGTCCCACCAGTTCATACCCCGCCTTGGGATCGTAGTCGGGATGATACTTGCCAGGATCGGCCAGCACTTTCCGGATGTGCGCCATGGTTCGCTTCCAGCACGCGCCGGTTCCTGACTGGGGCTGCTTCGGCTTGAACTCAATGCCAGCCTTCTTCGCCGCCTCGGCCGCTGCCTTGTTCGCGGTTTGGCGCGTGGCCTTTTCGATCGGCGTCTCGGTGTTGCTCAGAGACGGCGGGCGCCAATTGCTCATAACACTGGTGCCTCCCCAGGAGCATTTCACCAGCAGCACCGGGCCGTCGACCAGTTGTTCGAAAGTGATGCCGAACCCATATTCAGGCCCCATCATGTTTGTGCTCTTACCATAGCCTACCGAAAGCGGCCCGTGCGCGACCCTTGTATATTCGTGATCCGTCTGCTGGCCGCTGACCGCTCCCAGAGCGGAGATTTGGGTGCGCGTTGCGATGGGCATGTTGACGTATTTTCTCAGCAGTTCGGCATAGCTCGCCCGACTGGTGGGGCGTTTGGCCTTGTCCTTGAGAACCTCAGCAAGGCGGTCAAAGTCTTCAGGCTTTGCGTTTTTCAGGAAGATATTGTCTGCGCGTTTGATGTCTCCAGCGATCAACTGGTCCCGTTTGCACAACTCCTCATAAGCCGCCTTGGGGTGAAACTTGTTCTCCGGTGACTCGATGTGTTCGCCCATGCGTTTGTAGATCCCTTCGGCCTGGGCCTTCATGTCCAGGAAGGGATACATGTACTTCTTTCCCGTCTTGGGCGCCGGCCCGTATTCCGGGAGCCAGTCATTTCTCGTGGGGTTTCTGCTGAAATTTCCGTAGACCAGTTGGCGCCACCGTTTACGTGATGCTTTGCGTTCTTCGAGCAGAGCCCGCCCCCTGTCGTTGAACTCCTCAGAACCGTATCCGTAGCTCATGCCCTGCCAGAAGAAGTAGCTTTCGTCAAAATAGCGTGACTTGCCCACCGCCGCTTTTACCGGCGGGATATACATCGGCTCGATCAGATACCTGGCTGTGATGGGGTTGCACATGCCGACCATGTTGGACTGCCCGAGCATGAAAACGATTTTCAGCTTCTTCTTGTTCGCCGGCGCTTTGGCTGAAGCGTCAGCAGCATGTGCGTTGCTCGCGGCGAGAACGGTTAACACCGTCAACAAAATTACAGCAGGCGCCTTTGCTCTGGATACAGTTTGTCTATTCTTATTCATTTGCTCGTCCCATTTCCGCCAGTTTTTGCCAACGGTTTGGTTCCCATCATAACGCTATGCAGTGTCGTACCGATGCGGATCTCATCCAGGGCTACCGTGGTGTCTCTCATGTAGACGTAACTCAGTTTGGCCTGGGGGATGATATCTTTCATGACGCACACGGGCTTTTCCAAGAGCAGCGGCCCGATGCCGGGCGCGTCGAACACGCGGTAGATTTCCAGTGTGTCGGGGTCCTTGTCCGTCTTGCCCCAGACACAGCGTCCGATGATCATATGCGGCGCGTTCTCGGCGAACATTACATGCGAGGTGCGGCTCCAACCGACACGCGATGTGCCGGCTTTCTTGCCGTCTTTGGTGGTCATCAAGTTATACCCATTGATCTGGAATCCAATGTCAGGGCCCCCTTGCCATCGCCGCCGTTGAGGCCGAAGCTGAGTTGGCTCTTTCCTCCGGCCGGTTGGACGATAACGCTGAACCAGAGTTCACTGCCATTTTTCAGGAGCTTGCAGGCCGCCAGGACCGCCGGATCAAGGCTGCGACTACAGGGCCACCAACCTTTACCCTTCGTCAGCTTGCCGCCTGTCGAAGGTAAGTCGGCGTAGCTATTCGATCCAGCGGCAACCACATACCAATCTTTGGTGGATCTGGAATTCTTCCATCGTCCATTGAAACCGAATGACTTGCTTCCTGCCTGGCCCAGGACGGCGCCTTCAGGATAGTCGAAGCCTTCGTAGATAGCGACGCCCACATTCTGATCCGATACTTTAAAGTTAACCGTTCCGGTTGCTGTCTTGCCTTGGCCATCGATGGCCTTGAACGAGAATCGGTCCGTTCCGTTGTGGCCAAAGTTTGCGGTGTAGGTCAATTCGCCGTCGACGCCGGACAGCGTGCCGTGGGCGGGGGCTTTGGTCACGGCAAACCCGAGGTTATCGCCGTCAGGGTCCGTGCCGGAAAGGTTGATGCGTACCGGCAGGCCGGGTGTGGCCGAAAGCGACTGGGATGTCGCTTTCGGAGGGTTGTTGCCTGGCAGTTTGCCGCGTGTGTCATAGAGCGTGACGTCAACGGTCTTGCGCAGAACGCTGAGCCCCAGCGTGTCGGACATGGCGACTTCGAAGCGGTACTTACCGGGTTTTTTGTCCGTGAACGTCACTGTGGTTTTCTTGCTTTGCTCCGATGCATTGGGCGTGAAGCTGACCTTGCCTGCGCCATAAACCTTGCGCCAGGTGTAGGTCGTCTCGTTAGCGCCGCGCCTGCCGAAGTTTGTCGCGTCAACCAGTAGATGCGTTTTGGTTGCCGGTAGCGTCAGTGTGGTATCGTCGGCTTTTATCGAGTCAATGCGTTTCAGTTTGTACATCTTTTCGGGCGATGCGCCTGTCTTGATCCCATCGACTATGCCTTGTGCGTCAACCCCTTTGACCAGTATCTGATCACCGAGCGACTGCAAGAACTTATTGGCGGACTGCATATCCAAAGCCGCTTTACCGTATTTCTGCGGAATCTTGTTCTTGATTGCATCACTGGCCCCGTAGATGGTGCTCAAGGGCAGCGCTTCTTCAATCATGTGCTTTGCCAATACGGCCTGGCTGTTGGGAGCGGGGCTTCCGCCCATAGCGTTGCCAGGAGGGGCGACCATTACGTTATCCACAATGACATCGGCCACTTGCAAGGTTTCGTCTCGAGTCAACTTGTCCAGAACGGTACCAGTACTGTTGCGTGCATGACCATTTGGTGTCTGCAGGCAGGCACGGATTGCCGGAAGAAGCTTTGCGCGGTCCACGCCATCGATGCTCTTGTTGAGCAGTCCGCGGAACAGGAGACTTCCCATTTCTCCGTGTGCCCACTGTAGCGGGTCCTCCCTGTCCAGCGGGAAGGTGGCCCGGGCCGTCGCTACCGCAGCATCCATGATCGCGTCCACGTGGGGCATTACGGCTTGGGAGTCAAGAGCTTGCAGAGCCCTTACCCCGCCAAAGCGGACGTATGGGTTTGGGTCTTTCAGCAACCCGACCAGTGTTTTTGCGCACTCGGTGTTCTTCAGCTCCCACACTTTGGTCCGCTTCTTCCCGTTCAATTTCTTTATCACCATCAGCGCGTAGCAGGCTCCGGTGCGCCCGGTTGGGCTGGCGTTACTGTCAGCCGCCATCGCCAGAAGCTTGTCCAGAAGTGCGGGCCATTCGGCAGAATCGGGTGACTCACTCGTGCGGCGAGCCAGTTCCTCACCGGCTGGCGTTCTGAGCATTCCATGAAAACCCGAGAGCGCCGCGAGCAGTTCCTGCGTTGTCGCTTTGGCCGGATCGAACTTATCGGTGGCTATCAGCTCGTCGAATTCCGCGTCATTCAACTGAAGGGATTTCTTCTGGTCGCGTCCGGTGATGTAAAGCTGACGTAATGGCATAGCATAGGTCAGCAGTGTGTTGGCCGCATAGCAGAAGCCTTTGTACTTGTTGTTTGTGGGATCGAATATGACCGAGCCGTCCCAGCGGCGTTTCAAATCGAGGTGCCAGCGGATTTTTTGGAACTGTACGGCAGCGGCCTTTTCGCCCGCCAGCCCAGCACCGAGCGGTTGCCAGACCTGCCCGAAGAAGGGACCGCCATGAGCGTACTGGCGGCTTTGGTGCGTTGAGAGTGCGGTCATTCTCGCATACCACTTGGCCTTTTTTTCTCCACCTGCCTGCAGTCCGAAAGCAAACGCCGCCGTTGCGTGCTTACCGTTGTTGTCACCTGGTCGCCCGCCAATAGCGTAGGGCATCTCGCCATAGTTGAGGCCCCCTTTGTAGGCGTAATGCCCGAAGAAGATATCGGCTCGTTTGATGGCGGCGTCGACACGCGGGCTTTTGACGCCGGCTTCACGGGCCATTACCAAGCCGAAGAATCCGGCGACACCGCTGGCGCTGATCGGACCGTAGCCTGCTATCCGACCGTTACCCGAACCGTCGGGCTGCATTTCACAATACCGGTGGCCGGTGGTTCCGAACCAGCTCTGGCCCTTGGCGAAATGTTCGGCATAAAACGTGAGAGTCGGGAAAACCGCCTTGTCCTTCGTCTTCATGTAGTATTCGGACAGGACGATGAGATGGTATCCGGCCATCCAGGGGCTGGGGCGAACTTCCTCAGCCGAGGGGGCAATAAGCAGGTGGGCCCACTCTTTGGCCCTGGCCTGGTACTTCGTATTGTCGGGATCGCTCGGATCATCGGCAGCCAGCAGGCAGAGGATCCCCAGCGAAAACTTTCCGGGGTCGTTGGACTCATAGAGCGCCTTGACACCTTTTCGCAGAATGCGTCTGCTCTTGGGGCAGTTGTACGGGGCGGTGTCGGAATAAGCGCCTAACGTCTCCAGCTTGATGGTGACGGTTTGTATCTTGCCTGCAATCTTGGGTGTGACCTTGGCGTCGACGGTCTTCTTGATTACCTTCTTTACGCTGCGTCCCCGGGCCTCCAGCAAACTGTCCAATCCAGCTTCCAAGTCATCGAGGTTTATATCATCTAAGGTCGGTCGCTTGGCGGGGGCTGGTTTACTCTCGACTGGGTCGTCCTGCTTCTTGTCGCTGACCGACCGCCAGATCAGCAGCTTGAGCAACGCGGGGTTTCTCGCCTCGGCTTGGGTGATGGCTTCGGCGATCGGGATCATTGCCCATTCGTTGCGTTTAAACAGCGGAACCTTCGTCGCACCGCTGCCGTCGGCGCCGAGGATCACATCGCCAACCTCGAGGGCGCCGTCGGCGGGGGAACCCTTGTCGACTTCCAGCACCAGGAGCTGTCGGACATACTTCTGCTCATCGGACCTCTGCCTGGGGCGCCACGCCCCGCAATAGATTCCCACCGGGCCGACCCAGCGTTTGTTTATCCTCGTTAGTTCCTGTCCCTTGGTCAGGTCGGGTATGGGCTTGGCGGGTTTATCGGCGGCGGACGCAGTTATTGTAAGACACGCGCACAGCGCAGTAATGATAAGGTTTCGCATTGAGTTTTTTCCTGTCACTTTTCCGTTTTCAAGATATCTTCGGCTTCTTTGTGGATGGTCGGGGCGCCGCCCTTGATAAGGTTCGCCAATTTGCGGGCCATGGCGTCACCGGTGAGGTAGTAGAACTTGGCGCTGCCGTGGTAATGGACGGGGTCTTTGCTGACTGCGCGGTTGATTATGCTTTCGGCGGTCTTGTACTCTGGGCTGTCCTCACCGCAGGCGTCCTTCACCAAACCTTTGAAGCCAAGTTCGATCGGGTAGTATTTGACGGTATTGACTATGTCCACCGTTCCCTTGAGATCGGCGTGCCGGGTGGCATGGAGCATACCGCTATTGACGTCCCCGTCAAAGGTGGTTGTCTTCCAGGAACTATGACCGAGCAGGCCGCACACGACTGGCAGCTTAGGCGCTTTCACTTCTTTGCGAAAGTCCTTGATAAAGGCTACGAGCTGCTGGCCATAGTCCTTGTTGCCCTTGTCGTTCCAGCCCTGGAACCAGACCAGGCCTGACAGCTCATATCCCACCTTAGGATCGTAATCAGGATGATACTTGCCCGGGTCGGCTAGCACCTTGCCGATGTGCTCGGTAGCGAGTGTCCAGAACTTGCCCGTCGGATTTTCTTTAGTGTTCAATGAGGGCGGTCGAAACTCACTGTGCAAACTTTTTCCGCCCCAGGCGCATTTGATAAGCAGTACAGGTCCGTCCACCATGCGCTCGAAGCTGATGCCAAATGGATATTCCGGACCGCAATTCGTCGCGAATTTCGTATACCCAAGGGACAGTACGCCATGCGTGATTCCGTCGGGTTTGTTGTCCGTCGGTTCGCCCGAGACTGCGCCGAGGGCGGAAATCCGGGTGCGCTTGGCGATCGGGATATTGATGTGCTTTCTTACCAGCTCTGCGTAAGCCATCCGGTTCTTGTGGTCTATCCTTCCCATGGCCTTTATGGCCTGATCAAGACCGTCAAAATCTTCGGGCTTGGCGTCCTTCAGAAAGATCTCGCGCACACGCTTGATGTCGTCTGCGATGGGTTTGTTGCGGTTGGCGATCAGCCCGATCGCCACTTTGGGATGAAGCTTGTTCTCCGGTGACTCGATGTGCTCCTCTATGCGTTTGAAGACTCCTTGGGCGGCAATTTTCCCGGTCAGATACTTCCCCATGTACGACCTGAAATGGCCTTTGGCATCGACGGGCGCCGGTCCCCATTCTTTAGTATTCCATTCATTTTTCTTTCCCGACGCTTTCGCCGCTCTGCTGAAATTTGCATAGACCCGCCCACGCCAGAGTTTGATGATCGCCTTGCGTTCGGCGAGCAGCGCCTTGCCCCTGGCGTTGTATTCCTCGGAGTCGCCACGCGCGAAATTTACTCCTTGCCAGTAGAACTGGCTGGGGGTGTAGAGTCTGGACTTGACTGTCGCGGTCTTGGCCGGGGGGGTGTAAATCGGTTGGGTCAGATACCAGGCCGTACGAGGGTGGGCATACCCCACCATGTTCGACTGCCCGAGAAGAAAGACGATTTTCAGTTTCTTGTTGCCCGCCGACGGTTTGGAGGCGCCTTGGGCGGTATTGAAGCTGCTCGCGGTGAGCACGGTCAAAACCGTCAATAGAATCGCAACCGGCAACTTCGCTTTAGATACGGTCTGTCTGGTTTTCATCATTACTCTTTCTCTTGCATCTCAAGTATTAAGTGTACACCGCTATTGTAAACGCTGTTGTGTCCTTCTGTCTCCTTGCCTCTGAAATAGCGGCCCCATCGCCAGGTGTTCTTGTAGGTCGCCGACAGAGTGTTTCGCCCGTCTCTCAGGAGTCCCAACGCGTAATCGTTCAATGGAACGTCGATTTCCTTTCCGCCTGAGCCTGAAGGAGTAATCTTGGCCACCAGCTTACCGTTGATAAACACCCGCATGTCTTCCTGGCGGAATGCCCACTGGCGCAGACGCAAGGCTTTTACGGCGCGTTTGTCAGCGATTTTGAACGGAGCCCGGAACACGGCTGTGTGGTTGGTGTGCCAGGAGATCGGTAGTGTCGTTTGCGTCCATTCACTATCATCGAACGCGTTCTCTGCCCACCCTTTTGGCGCCAGCGCCAGCGATTCGAGGACCTTCATCCGCCACACGGTGGGCTTGGCGGGTTCTTCTCCTTTTTTTCGCCTGAACTCTTCACGGGTCACCAGGGGTTTCCATGCGGCGGAGCCTTGGTCTTCTTCTTTGACTTCGGGGTGCTGAGGGGCCAGAGATTTCAGGTGCGCATCGTGACGTTTCTTCTCGGCCGTCAGTGACTTGGCCAGCGCCGGGTCGCTCAGTTGTTTTTCGATGGCGGCAAGTTCGGCGTTTCCGGGAGGCGTTACCGCTTTGAGTTGCGCCAGATCAAGACTGGCTTGGTAGAGCTTTTTCTCGGCGATCACGCGTTTGATCCTGGCCAGATCGTGAGTAATGCTCTTCTGGATCAGCACGGCGGCGTTCTTTAACTGCTGGGCTTTCTGTAGATCGAGCCCGTGCGCGTCGCCCGTTGCAATCACAGCCTCAGCCGTCTTTTCGCAGGCCGCATAGTCGCGCTTGCGATAGGCCTCAAGCGCCGCCCCCAGTGCTTCGGGGCAATTAGGCCCAAAGACCGACTCGTGGGCGCCCAGTATGCGTAAACGCGCCCGCGGCGCCGTGTAGGCCAGGAACTGCCCGGCGCCAAAACCGCGGTCGTGCTCGCGACTGTAGTCGTGCATGCGGTGGAGTTCCTGGTACCAGCGGTTACCCTTCATGAAGAACTGGAACGCCTTCTTGCTATGCGCCTTGGCGCCAAGAGGGGTGTAGAAATTGGCCCAGAAATTACCGCCGTGAAAATGTCCCGTGTTGTTGTAAGAGTAGGTGGACATGATGGAACACGTGCGCGCAACAGGCCCGTTTCCGCGAAGACTGAATAGAACCGCCGCGGCTGCAACACAGCCGTTGCCCGGGTCAAGCTTGCCGGCGGCCAGCTTGTCGGGGTCAATGTAGTTTCCGGAAGTCAGGGGCTTGGCGAAATACCCGTACGGGACAACTCCTATTTTGGCTCCATTGTGCAGGAACCAGTTCACGCACCGTTGGTACCCATCGAAATTGTACGAGACTCCGGCTTCCTTGGTCAGGTGGTAACCGAGTGCTGCGGGCGCACTGATCGCCCGTATGGAGTTGTATCCCGCGCCGCCATAGAAGTTATGGCGCCATCCGCCTGTCTGTCCTGCATAAACCTTCGGCCAGGGTCCTTTTTCTGTCAGCGACCGGACCTGTATCGCCGTCAGACCGTCGCAACAGAACTGCATGTATCGCAGCACGCCTGTGTCACCCGTAGCGAGGTAGTATTCGGCCATCAGAAGACTGTCGGCCGACAAGGTCCACGGGCCGCCCTGGGTTTTCCTGCCAATGGTGTCAACGGGCTGGCCTGAGTCCCAGGTGGCGATTCGGTTGTAAACATGACGCCGGACAAGTCCCTGGTATTCGGGCGAACCGGCGGCCAGCAGGAACATCGCATCGGCATTGGTGAACACGGGATGTTGCGGGACCACCCCTCCGTATTTGGCCAGGAAGGCCTCTGCGTTGGCGATAATGCGGTCGGTTTTGGGGCAATCGTATGGTGATGTTGGGCTGAAGGACCCGAGCACCTCCAATTGGAGTTTAACTGTAATCTTCTTACCGTCCCGCAGCAGTCCAAAGCTGAGGACGCCCTTGTACTCTTCGGTTTCGGCCTGGGTGATGGCTCGGGCCACCTCCTTGTAGATGTTGACGCTAAAGAGTTCCCCGTTCACTGCATAGATGTAGTCGCCGGGAAAGATTTTTCCGTCGGCCGGCGATCCGACAAACGCACTATTGACGTACAGGTTGGGACCGAAGGTGCTGACCCGAAGACCGGTCGGGCCCAGGGCCTTTCCGGCCGCTGGTATCTTGTTCATCCTGCCGTTGACGATGACGGCGCCTTGGTTTTTCCATTTGGAGATGGGCATGGAGAACTCTTCGGGCAGTATCTCTTCACCGAGGGTGCGGAACTTGTTGGGGTACTGGTGTCCGTCGGTGTTGAACGGGACAGCCGGTAGGCCATTGGCGTTGGTCAGGCCCTGATCGGTTTTTCCAGCCCAGTTGTAGCGGACGTGTGCAATGCGGCTTAGCGTGTCGGACTTTATCAGTATGGTTTCCCCGTCGATTTTCGCCCTCGCCGGAGAGTATTTCAAATCAGGACCCGCTGCTTCAAAATGATCCAGTGCGCCGGGTTTGGCCTGGAGGCCTTTGGCGGTGCCTGGTTTGAAGATGACCTGTGCCTTTGAGTAGTCTAAAGTCACGCGGTCAAATACCGGTCCGGTGGACGCAGCACCCTCTTTCTTGTAGACCGCGCCTCTCAGCCAGGCCAGGCACCGGGCGCCAAGCAGGGCTTCATCGGCCGGTTGAGCGCTAAAGGGAACGTGCTGGGCGCCGGGCATGATCAAATCAACCCTGTCTTCCTTGTCAGCCGTCCGGCGCTGCAACTCCCGCATCTCACGGTGATGCCTGCCCATGGTGACCAGGTCGGACCCCGGCGGGGTGATCCAGCCAATAGGTAGAGAATCGTCGCCAAAGGTCCTGCGCCACTCCTTCGGTATCCGGGGTGTCGTGACCGGTTCCAGGTAGATACACCACTTCCGCAGTTCGTAACTGTCCCTGTAAGTCTGCCCCAGATAAGCCCGCCGGGTACTCTTACCGCCGCGCACCAGGTTCTCGTACAGTGTATAAGGGTAATCGTTGCCAAGCTGAAGGATGAGCCCCTTGAGCACCAGACCCCGCATGGGGTGCAAAACGGCGTTGTAACCTGCAGCGGGAAACCTGGAACTCTCCCGAGGATGCGGCTGCGGACTGGCGCGTTTGGCGTCTCTGGCCTGACGCTCTTGTTCATTCTCGAACTTGGCCAGCGTATCTTCCATGAATCTCATCGCTTCTTTGACGTGCTTCTCTTTTTCTCCGAAGATTTCGGTTGTTTTCAGGAGTGCGGCCTTACTGAGCCACGCAATCGGAAAGTGGTGTCCCATGTTGAGGTCAATGACGCCAATGGGCACGCCGGTATCCTTGGAAAGCCCCTGAGCGAGGTGGAACGCGGCCGCATTCATCTTAAGCGCCGTTTTCCTGTTGAGAACCGTCCAACCGCTGGTGGCCTTTTCCGCCAGGTTCTGCTGGGGCGTAATGGCGGGAATGGTTCTGATCGTTATGATCCTCACCGAGGGCAGATCAGTTGCAGCTTTCCTGCCTGCTTCGTCCCGACCGAGGCTGACATCGATCGTTGTCTGCCTGGCGATGAGGAATACATCACCGACAAGCACGTTGCCAAGCCTTGCTTTCTTCCCGGCGGACGCAGCAACCAACTCGGCGCCTTTGCTGCTTGCGCCCATGGCGTCAAGGGAGACTGACCATTGGCCATTTACGTCAGCTTTTGCCTTCTTGGTCTGTTTTGAGAAGCTTACCGTGACGTCTGCGCCTTTGTGGGCGAACCCGCGAATCAATACGGGCTTTTCGCGTTGGAGGACCATATTGTCGTTGTAGTGGCGGCTGAATTTCAATTCAGCCGCACAGACCATTGCCCCTTGTGAGACCAGGATTGTGAGTATTAAGAAGCAGTAACGTGTCGCTCTCATCTTGTTTATGTTCCTTGTTTTTGATAGGAAACTTATCTGCGTGACCGTGCATTGGTGGTCTTGTCGGCAGGGCTCAGGACAAGTCGTGGGGGGAGGGGTAGCATGCGCCACTGGCTTGCCGCTCCGCGTTAGTCCAGTTCACCGCCTGGCCCATTCGTTTGGTTCGTTTCGCACGTTCGTTGAGGCCCGAGGCCCGTCCTCCGGCCGACTTCAACCAGCATGATACCCGATCTGGTTTCGTTCGACAACGAATGCGTGTCGAGCAGGATTAAAACATTTCGCCAAGCGTTTTTTTTGTTCAGCGGTCCCACAGCCGATTGAAACTCATTGTGAATCGCGCTCGACGATCTTTCTTGGCAGGAGTAGTTCCGATTCGCTGCGCGCCAGGCATGGCGGCAGGTTCAGCAGGAGGTGTGTTCCCGTGCACTGATGGAGCTCCCAGAGTTTGCCCGCCTGGTCTTTCGGTACTGGGATGCTGTGGTAGCCTGGTTTCCGGGAGTCGAATTTCAACAGCGTGTTTCCCGCAGCGTCTCGGATAGCCCCAGATCCGCCAGCGAACATGTCCACCGTTTTGACGCCCTTGGGCACGTAGAAGTACAGTGAGTATCGCATCGACAGAGTGCCTGATTCGCGGATGCTGGATATGATCGTCATGGGCGTGGACGCGTCCCAGCGAACTCGCGTTGCGTCATTTCCATCTGATACGGTTATCTTGTGCAGCCCCGTGTGTTTGGGTCGCAGAATGACGGTTCGTTCGACCCCATCGGGGGCTGTCGAGCCTTTGTCGACTCGAGTCTTACCTCGCCATAGTTCGACTTTTGCGTCGCCTCTATCGCGGTAGTGTGCGATCAGTCCGCCGGTTACTTTCAGGGTGATCGTTTTTGATTGTTTGTCGACCCATGTGTAGAAAGTCTGCACGCCTCGCCCGTGCGAGCTAGCGTGGCCGGGTTCTGCTTTGGGCAGTTTTAATGGTGTCGCGGGAACCAGATCCATTCCGAAGTCAACGTTCTTTATCTGTGTGATTTTAAACTTGGCGATACCGGTGGCGAGAATTCCCTTAAGTTCGCTGTCGCCGAAGGGTTTGCCGCTCTTCCAGGGGTTCTTGGCTTCGGAGACACCCCATCTTGCGACTGGTGGGATGGTTACTTGCTTATCGCGGGTGACCAAATCGCGGTAGATCGCCTTCGAGTGAACCATCATTGTTCCGCGTATTCGATAGCTGTGGCGGATCAATCGTTCAAAGGCTGATTGTCTTTCCGGTCCTTTTGCCGAGCGATAGTTCCTGAACAATTCGACGTAATGGGTGTACAGGATCAGATCACCGATGCGTGCGCGGATCTCGGGCGTGTCGGCGAGCTTTCGGGATTGATCGAGTAGGCGATACATTCGCCCCAGCAGATCATCGCACAGCAGCGGGCGATTGGTCCCGTCGATGAGTCGATAGAATTCGCCCATGGGCGCCTTCGCTGGTCCGAAGCAACGCGTGAGAAAATCGTCGACGAGTGCGTCGATATTCTTTGCTTCGTTGACGTCCCAGAGCATTCGGGCGGCCAGGTAGTATCCCAGCCCGCACGGCCCCCAGCAGTCGCCCGATTCAGCCGACATGAAACGGGCTCCTTTGGCGTAGAAATGCGGGATGGTTCTCTTGAGGTACCCCAGGTTGGTTCCGCGAGCGGCGCCGGGGAGGTTGCGGGACCACATGTTGACGCTGTAATACTCTCGCATGCCAATAGTTGCGCCCTTTGCAGCCCAGCCTTCGATCAGTTCGTCAACTGTGTACCCGCCCCTGATGAAGCCCGTGGCGATGCTGATTACGACGTTCGGATGGGCGCGAATTTTCGGTGGTGGGGAGTGTTGGTTATAAGCGTACATGCCAACGTATTTGTTTTTGAAACGCTTGTTAACGGCCGCCGCCACCTCATTGGCTAGTGTCAGTGCGCGATCGCTCACGCCGCCCAGAGCTGCGCATGGGTCGCATTGGCACCACCCGCCTCCATCGCTGGGGTCCATCGAGATGCTGTCCGCGTCGGGCCGCTTGTTGAAGTAGCGAATCGCATGGGCTACGACCAGCGCCCGCAGCTTCGGATTACCGATGCATATCTTCGTAGATGTCCGCTTGCCGTCGAGCAAACCGTAGAACTCAGGGTTGGCGTCGAAGGCGTTTTTGTTTCCGCCGATGATTCCGTCGTAGGCGTGGCCTGTTCGCAGATTGAAGCCCATCACCGCACGGTTCCGCAGGCACCACTGTTTGTAGGGTGTGCGGTTGTGATCCCACAGTCCAAAACCGTACCATATCCGCCGGGCGCGGTAGTCGGGACGCTCGTCTACGTTTACCGAGATCGACACGTTGGGCGTTTGCGGTATGACTTCCCATGTCCGTCCCGGGAAGAACTGTCTGTGCCCCAAACGATAAAGAAGGTCCCATACGGCATGCTCTACGGCTGATTCTGTCGAGCCGATAATATAAAGACCTCGCGCGTGCGATTTCAGGAGATAGTGTTCGCGATCAGCAACGCTCTTGATAGCGAATTGTCCCGCCATGCCGAGCTTTGGAAAGTCGCTCGCCAGTCCCACCGCCAGGCCGATTGCACCATCGCCGTTGGTTACTGTGATCTTCGCGGCCGACATTTTGCCCAGATAATCAGCCAATGTATCGGCGGCGCCCTTTATGCGATCTGACGCGTCGGCGGCGACGACAATCTGCATTAAGGGCGAGCGATCTTCCGTTATTTTAACGGGGGCTCCGCAGGCGCATTGGCAGGTGGTCAGGATCGCAAGGACAACTGTAGCGTATCGCATATGCTTTTCCTTTTCCGTACGCGTCAGCCCAAAGACTACCGCAATTCAGCTCAAATTGCGAAGATGAACGCTCGCCTGGGTTTGAAAAAGCCTTGACCCGCGCCTCGCGGGGCGGGCACAATAGTTCGGCTAGCTGCTTGGATATACTACTGCAGCAGTAAGGGAGTTGGCGGCATGAAAGGTGCGACTGAATTGCTGGTTGTTTTGTTGGTTTGTCTTGCTGCTGGTGGGGCGGTTTGGGCCGACGTTTCCTACCCGCCGAAGTTACCCGGCGGGAAAACCATCGCCACCGAAACGTCTGAGGCGTTTCTCAAGGCGCCGGAATCCATGAAGGATGTTCCGGTCGCCACGGCCGCTCCGACGGTGGATTTTCTCTACTATCCCGGGCAGACATATAAGGGCAATCCGTGGTCGAACTGGGGCGACGGCCTGGCAGTTGGCGAAAAATATTACTCAGCCATCGGCGACCATCTCGCCCCGGCGGGCAACGCGTTTGTTTATGAGTACGATGCAGGCAGCAAGAAGCTTCGCCAACTAGTTGATCTGCGAAAAGTGCTGAAAATGCCCGCGGGACATTACACGCCCGGTAAAATCCACAGCCGCATTGACATGGGCTCGGATGGTTGGCTTTACTACTCGACGCACCGCGGCTCGACGCGCGTCACTATTGATAAATACCATTACAAGGGCGATTGGATACTGCGGACGAATCCCGCCAGCGGGAAAACCGAGATCATCGCCCACGGACCGGTCGGTAAGCAGTGTATCCCGTGCAGCGTGCTGGACCCCAAGCGGTTGATATTCTACGGAAGCACATCGGCTGGCGACCGCCTGGATAAACGTCAAACGTTCTTCGCTTACGACACCAAAGCCAGGAAACTGCTCTACCGCAGTTACGACGGTCCGAGCCGATACATGATCTTCGCCAAGTCGACGGGCATGCTCTATTACACGCCGAAACTCGCGGGCAAGCTCCTTCGTTACGATCCGAAGACGGGCCGAGCCCCGGTTCAGATCGATGCGGAAATCGGCCTGCGGGCCGCGACCCAGGAAACGCCTGACGGGTATGTTTACACCGTTTCGACAAGGCCCGAAGCCGCGATCTACCGCTTCAACACGCGGACGGAAAAGGTCGACAAACTCGGATCGGCCCCGGTCGGGAAAATGAACTACATTACCACCATCGACGCAGACCCTTCCGGTCGATATCTCTACTACGTTCCCGGCGCACATGGCGGAACGCATCTCGATGGTGGGGCGGTGGTGCAGTTTGACGTTAAGACGCGGAAGAAGAAGGTAATCGCGTATTTGTATCCGTTTCTGAAGGAAAAGTACGGTTACACGCCGATTGGAACGTTCAGCACTGCGGTTTCCGCCAAAGGCGACAAGCTCTACATCACGTGGCACGGTTCGCTGGCCGCGGAGATCGGACGCAAATTGTCTTGGGACGCCTGCGGGCTTACCGTGGTGCATATCCCGGCGTCGGAACGGAAAGTGTCGTCTGGGGCGCCGGGGTTGAAGTTCAAGGATGCGACTGAGGCGTCGGGCCTTTCTAAACCGCTGAAGGGCATGATGTCGCATGCTGCCGCTTGCGGAGATATCGATGGCGATGGTGATCTGGACTTGTACGTGGGCGCCTTCGCTGACCGATCGGCTGACAAGTACAAAGGCGCCTCAGGCCCCGTGCCAAACGTGCTTTTGATCAATAATGATGGGCGGTTCGTCGATTCGGGCCAGAAGGCTCCGGCGTTCAAGGCCCGAACGAGCGGGGCGGTTTTTGTTGACCTCGACAACGACGGGGACCTGGACCTGTACGTTTCGAACAACTCAAAACGCAAGGGCCTGCGAGTGCCCAACAAGCTGTTCGAGAATGTTAAAGGCAAGTTCCGCGATGTTTCCGGCGACAATGGCGCGTGTACGATCACGGGCGGGCGGAGCATCGGCGTGCTGGACTTCGACGGCGACGGGCTGCTTGATCTCCTGGTTGGCGGGGATATGTGGACTGGTAGCCAAACGCGATTGTATCGCAATAAGGGCAAGCTGGCGTTCGAGGACGCAAGCGCCAAGGCGGGATTGCCTGAAGACTTGCCTGGCCTGGCTATGTTGACCGCCGACTTCAACGGCGATGGGTTCCCGGACATATTTATATCGCAGGCCAATCGAATGTTCCTGTCAAAGGGCGATGGTACTTACGCAGAGTCCAAAACAGCGTCTAAATCGCTCCAGTACAAGCCGTTAGGCCGCGAGGATACCCCTTGCGGCGCCGCACTGGGCGATGTAAACCGCGACGGTCTATTGGATATCGTGATAGTTGATCACAACCAACCGGCACGCCAGCACCTTTTTATCAATGCAACTAAACCCGGCGGAGATGTAACTTTCCGAGACGTCACCAAGTCCGCTGGCCTGGAGTATCTATTTCCATCCTGGACGCCCGGAAAACTGCACCTGAAGCATGCTCACGTGGAAATAGCAGACTTCGACAATGACGGATGGCCCGATATCGCACCGGCGGTAACCTGGCGCCGCGGAGACAGAGACCAGCCCTTCATTTGTCGCAATCTCACCAGCCCGGGCGGGGTACCAAAATTCTCCGTCCCACCGATAACCAAAGCCAACGCCTACTTCCCCGCCGGCCCCGCAGCCGACTTCGACCGCGATGGACGTCTGGACATAATGCTCGCCAGTTGGTTCCCGGAAATCCCATCGCGACTGTTCCTGAACCGCAGTCGGGCGGGCAATTGGCTCGGCGTGCGAGTGGCCGGTAAAACCATCAACCGCATGGGCATAGGCGCGAAGGTAAAGCTTTACCGGATCGGAAAGTCCGGACGAGAGGAGGCATTGCTGGGTTATCAGGAGATTCACATCAGCAACGGTTTCTGCACCGGTCAGGAAGCGGTAGCCCACTTCGGTTTAGGCACAGTGACGACATGCGATATAGAGATCATTCTTCCCTGCAAGAAGGGCGTAATCCGCAAGGCCAGCGTAAAGGCGAACCAACTCCTTACAGTAATCCAGAAATAACACCATTTGTTACCGGGTCGAGTTTGTTCCTGGCGTCTCCCAGAGCTTCGCAAATCCTCCAACTACCGCAAGGCTTGGGTACGGTGGACTTTAGGGGTCATACGGGGGCGGCGGTATGAGCTTTTGCATGGCCAGAGTGCGACAGATTAATGTTTTTGTTGGAATATTTCATGGGTGAACTCAGGGATGCTTGCTATAATTACTCAGTACTTAGGTG
>JABGPF010000077.1 GCA_018645065.1 Phycisphaerales bacterium | reverse complement strand
AAGCCCGCCAGTCAACGCCGCTAAACTCTCTTATACAAGAACTTCGGAATCGGGTAGGTTCGCATATTCATAACCATTCCCACAACTGATCCAGCACCGGCTTCCAGGCGTTTTTTCGCCTGCGCAACGGCCTCTCGCGGTGTTTGTTCAGCTCTCGCGACCAGAAGAATATCTGGAACGGTCGACGCTAAAATCTGAGCGTCGGGATGGTGATTAACCGCCGCAGCATCCACGATTATATAATCGTATCCTTCTGAGAGCATTCTGAAGAACTCTTTAACATTTTGGCTTTTGAGTATCTCCAGGCTCCTGCCTGCCTCATTACCCGCAGAGTAGAGGTCTAATCCGCCAGAAACTCTCTGTGCAACAGACGCCGGATCACGCCCTTCGATAAGTATCTCCGCCACTCCCGGTCCGGGTTTGAGTTTAAGATATTTATGAAGCGACGGCGCCCGCAGGTTAAAGTCAACCAGTGCGACACGGTCGGCGCCTGACGGTACGCTACCGGCCAGTGCCAGAGCGCACGCGGTTGTGCTGGCGCCCTCTTGGCGGACTGCGGAGCAGACCATCACAATTTTTGACGTAACTTTACCCGAGTAGAACACCGAGGCCCACAGACTATTGTAAATATTCTGTGCTTTGGGGCTCAACGACGCCCGGGCCGGTTGACCGTTCGGGATGGCTTTTGTGGTTGTTACCTGTGTCATTTGACACCTCTCTTGGCGCGAATCATTCTTCGCCCGAGTTTGGGTACTGACGCCAGCACCGGCAGACCGAGATATCGTTCGGCTTCGTCGATGCCCTTAAGGCTGTGATCGAAGTGATCGGCGCCGAATGCGTAGATCAACGAAAGGAAGAACCCGACGATGACCGCGAGGATCATATTGATCAGCATTACGGGCTTGACCGGTTTGTCAGGATCGGCCTTGGCCGGGTCGGCAAGCACCGAAAGCATTATCGAAACGTTGGACAATTCCTGAGCTGTAACAGCACTGACAACCAGATCCTTTTCCTTGTTGTATCGATTTCTCGCCTCAGCCTTCTCGTCACGCAGGCTCTGCCACGGAGCGATCTTGGAGGCGATCTCATCCAACCGGTCACGTTCCTTCTTGTAGCTGGCGCTGACGCTTTTTTGCTGTGCCACCAACACGTCAATTTTCTGCTGGGTGCGTGTCAACTGTTTGGCCAGTTCAAGCCTAAGCTCCGCCTTCGCGGCCGCCAGTTCCGACCTGGCGGTGCTCAGCTCCTTGTAATCATCGGTGTATCGCGGTTCCAGGGAGTTAATGTGCAACTTAAGGTCCAGGATTTTGGTCTCAAGCGCCCTGACCGACGGGTTAGACGCCATCAGGGAATCCGGTACTGCGATCTTTTCTGCATTTTCCGGTTTCAACTGCTCTTCCAGAGCGCCCTTGATCGACTCGAGCCCCACCCGTATCTCTTCGACGCTGGTCATCTGTTTAGCGTATTCTGTCGCCAGGCTTATTTTGCCTCCACTTCCACTGCTTTGCCCAATCAACTGCTGCATATCAACAAGGTCAGCTTCTACGTTTTCGTTAATGTACGCAGTGTACGCCGTCTCCGCGTCGTCGAGGGCCTTTTTTGCTGCAGCAAGTGACTTATCCGACAGGAACTTGGTAGCAGCAGTAGCTCGCTTCCATTCCAGTTCGGTCTCTCTTAACCTATAGGCCCGCATGAGTTCCTGAATGACAGCCAACGCGCGTTCTGTTGCGTATTCTTTCGGATCTTTTCCCAGTTCCGCAGCTTTTTTTCGCTCTTCGGGCCATGTTACCTGCATCTTCAGAGTTTGGGTGAAAGTCGCGTCAGGACCACCGGGAGTTACAATAGTGAGTCTTTCCTTGAGTTTATCGACATCCTCAGTGTGCTCACCGACAAACTTACTGACCGCCTGGTTCCACGCCTGGACATTGGCGACCCATTGCTTCATCTTCTCCGGGTCCGAGGGGAGCCCGTCCTCGCCAAGATCAGGCGGTAAGACAATGCCCGGGGCATCCGGTTTTTCTGCATTCTGAAGCCTCAGCAGCGTTGAGCCCAGCACATGATCGCTGGACGCCACTGCTCGAAGCGTCGAGATATACAGCACCACCTGGTCACGCATATCACCATTCTGGTCGACTGGAGTGACAATGCGGCTGGGCGCGGTGCGTAGTTGCATTTCACTGCGATACCACTTTGGCGCGCGCCAAGTCGCGGCGAAAGCCGCAGCGACCACAAGCGTAAAGACAATCACCATGCCGAAGAATCGTCCGGCGATTATCCTAACCAGTTCACGTAAAGTTCGTTCAGATCTAGAAGCCATTTTATACCTCTCGGAGACGGTTCATGCGTCGCCTGCGGGTTGCCTACGGGTTGGGTCCAAGCCAGTCGACCGCGTCTGCGGCGTTGTAGGACATCGAGTGATCAGTAACAGCGCGTATACCTCTGGTCCAGACCAGTTCGATGTAATCGGCGCGTTTGGCTATTTCGGTAGTGGGGACATAAATCACATCGCCATCTTCCAGCCAGATATCGTATCTGTATTTCGAAGCGTCGGCAACGACTGCTTTTCCTGCTGCTTTCGTTCGATTTTCCAGTAGCTGGAATACGTTTACGATTGCAATTTCCGGTTTCGCCAGATGCTTGCGTCGCATAAGCGAAACCATGCTCAGTTCGGCCCGTCCGGGTTTGTATCCGCCCGATTGGGCTATTGCCTGCAGCAGCGACATTTCGGTTATGCCTGTCGCCATTTGCGGTGCGTTAAGTATGGCTCCTGGTTGTCGGACCTCTCCAAGAACAAAAACCCGCATCGGTGCTATTGTCTGCACATTGACGGTAACTTCCAGTTCCGATAGTCCGATATCCTGATACGCCTGGTTCAGGACGTCGTGCAATTCACTGGCCGTTCGGCCTGCGGCGCGAACGTCAAGAATAAACGGAAGAGACATCGTTCCGTCAGGCGTAATCGGCACCAGTCGCGACTGTCCGCGGGGTGAGGTGGTTATTGCTTCTTTCAGTTCGCGAATCTTGACGTTCGATTCTTTGAAGCTGAGCGTAAGGGTGGGATTTTTCAGGAACGCACTGTAGCGTTTATTCAGATCCTCGTGCAGCTCATCGATGGTGCGCCCGTAGGCCTGCACCGGTCCGACAAGGTCCAGGTGAAGTCTCCCGTCCGAATGCACCTGCTCGACCTGATCCAGATCGGATTGGTACGGGAATCGAACAATTATGATGTCCTGCACCTTGATCTTATAGATTGCGTTCATCTGGTGGCGAACATGATAGATCACTTCCAGGGAATCACCTTCTCTAAGACGGTACTGCCTGCGAATGATATGCGCCACCGGCGCTTCCTGCGAATCCCAGTACTTATTGAGGAATTGGGCTGGGATTTTGGTGACGTCCTCCGTGGGCGGTGGTTCTGACGAACAACCCAGGAGCATCATGGCCGCAATCACTACGACCCAACAACACCACATGCGTGTTTTCATAGTTTTACCTCACCGTCACAAATGCATCCGCCTGATGCTTCTTAACGCTGTACAGCGCTCGGGCGGCCTGCTGATAAGTTTCGTACCTGCTAACAACTACTATAAACAACGGACCGGACTTCCCAAGCACCGGTTTAACGTCTGAGGCTAAACCAGATGCCCGCAACGTTTTAACCAGCGAAGATGCCCGCGTCTCATTACCAAAAGCTCCAGCCTGAACTGTCCATGCCGTCGCATTAACACGCCTGCTGGCGCGTCTGGCCAATTCCGAACCACTAAAATACTCTATTACCTTGCGGAATTCCAGTTCCGCTTGGCGCCACTTACCGCGGCGTTGCAACGAGCAACCCAGCCGGTAATACGCGTGATCGCCAGGCGTCTTTCCAACTTCTATGTCGGATATAGCGCTACGATACAAATTTTCAGCAGCGATCATATTACCGCTGTCGAACGCTAACTGCGCCAACGCCAAACGGGCGTTTGCACGAACATCAGCATTACCGGAAACGTCGGCGGCCTGCTCCAGATCCGCCTTTGCGCCAGCGGTATTCGACATCGCCAGTTTGGCTTTACCCCGAAGGTAATAAGCCCGACCGGCCTCTCTGGTGCGACCGTATTCACGTAAAAACCTGTCTGTAGTGTTTATTGTGCCTTTGTAATCCTTGCGCACAAGACTATTTTGGGATTCTGCAAGCAATCTTCGACCCTGCGGAGGCGCCGAACCACCACAACCGGATGCAAAACCGATCGCCGCCAAGCAGCAAACAATAGTAATTGGTGCTCTCCTGAGCATTCCTTTGTCTTCCTTGACACGGTATTATAACACCGAGAATTTCGGATACAATACCGTTCTGCAACAATATATATAGCCTTTTACTGCTTCGTCGGCAAGAGATAAGATGGAACTTAATTATTTTCCTGCGTAAAAAAATCAACCATAACCCTAGAACATTCCGACAACTTCACCATTGTCATCAATATCAATGCTCATAAACGCCGGTTTACTAGGTAACCCAGGCATGGTGCGCATTTTACCCAACAGCGGGTACAGGAATCCGGCGCCCGAGGAGACTCGCACCTCAGCCACTGGTACGGTGAATCCGGTTGGCGCCCCTTTCAATTTCGGATCGTGACTGAGTGACAAGTGCGTTTTGGCCATACAGATCGGTAAATCGCTGAGTCCCGCCCGTTGGTACGACGCTATCTGTTTTTCGGCCAGTTCGCTGTATTCCACGTCACCGCCTCGATAAATTTTGGTCGCGATGGCGAAAATTTTGTCCTTTATCGACATATCGTCTGAATACAGGAGTTTGAATTTCGATGGTTGTTCACATGCCTCGACCACGGCTTCGGCGAGTTCTCTGGCTCCTTCTCCACCTTTGGCCCAATGATCCGAAACGCACGCGCCGTGGCATCCGGTCATGGCGATCATGTCCTGGAGACGTTTGATTTCGGCGTCCGTATCGTCGGGGAAGCGGTTTATCGCGACGACCACCGGAACACCGAACTGGTTTGCAATTTTTATGTGCCTGGTGAGGTTGCAGAATCCAGCATCCAGAAGCGAAAGGTCCTGCTGTACGTATTCGGTGGGCAACGGTTGGCCCGGTATAACCTTCGGTCCTCCACCGTGCATTTTCAACGCTCTAACAGTGGCGACCAAAACAATGCAGTCGGGCGTGAGTCCAGAGGTGCGACACTTAATGTTGAAAAACTTCTCCATACCGATATCGGCGCCGAATCCTGATTCGGTAACAACATAGTCCGCCAGTTTCAGTGCGATCTTGTCGGCGACTATGGAACTGTTTCCGTGTGCGATATTGGCGAACGGTCCGGCGTGTACGAATGCCGGTTGCCCTTCAATGGTCTGCATCAAGTTGGGCTTGATGGCGTCTTTCATGAGCACGGTCATGGCGCCGGCGCAACCAAGATCACCGGCGGTTACGGGCTCTCCGTCGGTGTTCATCGCAACAATCATGCGTTCGAATCGGCGACGCATGTCCTTCAAGTCGCTGGCCAGAGCGAGGACGGCCATTACTTCCGAAGCCGCTGTGATATCGTAACCAGTGCTGCGTGCAGGTCCATCAAGCCAACTTTCACTCTTACCGGTTTCTATGTATCGCAACGTGGCGTCGCAAATATCCACGACGCGGCGCCAGCTAATTGTTTCGGGGTCTATGTTCAATCGCGTAAGACCGCTGGCGTCCCATTTCTCAGGCGAAGCGTGCGTCTCGTGCCTGACTCGCGCGTCGATAGCGGCGGCAAGGAGATTATTGGCGATACTAACCGCATGCATATCGCCTGTCAGGTGCAGGTTGAACTCGTCCATCGGGATTACCTGACTGTACCCGCCGCCGGCGGCGCCGCCCTTGATTCCGAACGTCGGTCCCATAGACGGTTGGCGGATGCACAGGAACGTATCTTTTCCGATCAATCCCAGCGCCTGGGCCAGACCCACCGATGTAGTGGTTTTACCCTCGCCAAGCGGTGTTGGGGTTATCGCAGTAACATCGATGTATTTACCGTTAGGCTTATCGGCGAGTCGATCAAGGATGCTGAGTTTGACCTTGGCCTTAACTGCACCGTAAGGCTCCAGCTCCTCCGGTAGGATACCTGCCTGCTGGGCGATGTCATTTATATTGAGAGGCTTGCTGGCTTTGGAAATATCTATATCTGACGGAAATTTTGAACTCATTTTTCTCTCTTTTCGGGATATCTAACCAACGTGCAATCACACGCAGGCAAGGAATCCTGGTACTTTATTCGATCATGCACTACTTACACAACCGCGGCACATGTGCGTAAAACGCCCGTTTGGCGCAATTTGCCTGTTACCCTGGCATAACGGGTATCGACAAAATAATTCTCTATGATCAGCTATCCTTAACAATTATAGCTAGCGGGTGGTGTGATCGGCCCGAATCGCGGCACGGAATCCATTGTCGGACGCGGGTTAGTGATCCACCGGTGGGCCAAGCATCTGGGTGATGAAGTCGACTTTTTCGTTCATCATGTCAACATTTGCGGCTTCAAGAGTAAGTCGCAGCAGCGGTTCGGTGTTCGATGGCCTTACGTTGCACCACCAGTCGGGGAATTGGCAGGTCACGCCATCCAGGGAGTCCACCTCGGCGCCTGGCAAGGCATCCGCTATTTCCTTCATGGCTGCTTTTTTATCCGTCACTTCAAAATTAATTTCACCGGAGTGGCTGTAACGGTTCAGCGGTGCGATAATTTCACTGAACGTCGCACTCTGATCCGACAAAACGCTCGCGACAGACGCCAGCATGATCGCGGCGCTATCGCAATTATAGTTATCTCGGAAGTAGAAATGTCCGCTGAGTTCACCACCGAACACACCGCCCGAATCGGCGAGTGCTTTTTTCATGAACGAATGTCCGACTCGTTCTCTTCGGGGCAGTCCGCCTGCTGTTCGTATTTCCTCGCTGACCACCCGCGAGGATCGCAGATCGTAAATCACTGACGCTCCGGGATTACCGGCCAGTAGATACGGGCTCATCATCGCTGTCATTAGGTCGCAGCGTATATCTGCGCCTGTTTCGTCGATGAACACGCATCTGTCTGCGTCTCCGTCGAGGCAGACGCCAAAGTCGGCGCCCTCCTGAACAACTGCTTCTTTGACTCGCCTCAGATTGCTCTCCAGCATCGGATTTGGCGAGTTTACCGACTCCATGCCGATCTCGAAATTGATCGGGATTATTTCCATCATTGTCCCGTCAAAGAGCTTGGACACCATCACTCCGCCCATTCCGTTCAGCGCGTCTATAACGACTTTCAGCGGGCGCGACATTTTCAGGAAACCGTGAACGTGCTTGCGGTATTCGTCCCACAGGTCCATTTCCTGATGCATCGCGATCGAAGCGCTTGTGGGCATGCGTCCAAGCGTTGAGATGATATGCTTGATTTCTCTTAGCCCGGTGTTTTCACCGACGGGTTTGGCCTTCTGGCCACAGAGTTTGAATCCGTTGTACTCCATCGAGTTATGCGACGCGGTGATCTGCAAACCGCCCAGTGCGCCCAGATGATTAACCGCAAAATAGATCATCGGCGTATCAACCATTCCCAGGTCGATACAAGTGGTTCCGGTGGCGGTGACGCCTTCCACCAGCGCATCGGACAGGAATTTACCGTGCGGGCGCATATCGCGTCCGATCACCATGCGATTAGCGGTGAATTGCCCTCGATCGTATCCGCTCAGCAGGCTGCGAAAAAACTGCGCTGATGCGTGCCCGATTTTCCAGGCAAGATCCTCGTCAATTCCATCGCCGTATATACCGCGAATGTCATAAGCCTTGAATACGTCGTCGATACCTGCCATACGGTTAACCTTTCCAGTCTGATTCCGGACTGTGATTATTCGCTAAACCGGCTGCAATTGCAAACGGTAAAGGTAAATGCATCCCGTCGATATTCGACAGGCGTCGTAAATCGGTAGTCCGATTAATTCCGGATCATTTGCTGGCGACTTTTGCAGAGTCGTGCGAATTCAATTGCTTGAGTTTGAGCAGCATCAGCGCCGTATTCAACTGTAGATCGGCCCGGAGCTGTTCGTTCAACTCGGCGGTAAGCTGTTTGGGCTCAACTTCTTGCAGGAGATCGGTATTGTATCGAATATCGAGCCAATAGCGAATCTGCCTGGGTGTGAAAGGTACTTTAACGTCGGGAGTTACTCCCCAGACTTTGGCGCCTGGCTTGCGATGCAAAAGGCGTTTGGAGGGAAGATAATAGTAAGCGGTCGTAAGTTTCATTTGGGCAACGGGCCTCTGTGCAAGCGGGTCCCACCGCAGCGAATAGACCTTTTGGACACTGCCCTTTCCGTACGTTCTACCTCCCAGGATCATACCGCGATGCAGGTCCTGCAAGGCTCCCGAAACGATCTCAGAAGCCGAAGCGCTCTGCTCGTTGACCAGCACAATAAGTTCGCCCTGCTCGAATTCACCCTTTCCTCTACCGGTGCTGCTGGCTCGAACGCCCGCCTCGGCTGAATTAATTCCCTTCGTGGAAACTATCGGGCCTGAGGCCAGGAATTCGTCGGCTATTTGGATCGCCGAGTCAAGTCGACCGCCTGGATTGAACCTGAGGTCCAGGATAATCAGTTTTGCGCCGTCGGCTTTCAGAGTAGCCAGTTCGCGTTTAATATCGCCAGCGGTTTTGTCGGCAAACTGGGTCACGCGGATGTATCCCACGCCAGCTTCCTTGTCCAGCATATGATCCCATTTTCCGTTACTGTGCCTTCTCCACCCTTTAACCGTACGGATTATGATGGGCTCTCGCACGATAGTCACGTCGAACGGTTTGGATCGTCCGTCTCGTTTAATTCTCAGGACAACCTTCGTACCGCGTTGGCCTGTTATCAGTTTCACCAGTTTGCTGACGTGAAGATTCTTTGTTTCTTTCCCGTCAACGGCGAGGATCAGGTCGCCTCTTTTGATGCCCGCACGAAACGCCGGAGCGTCGTCGATCGGCGTAACCACCTTGAGAGGTTCTTTGGGCTCTTTGAAGATTTGGACGCCCGCCCCGACAAAGCTGCCTCGAATCTGCTTCTGGAACTCCGAGACATCGTGGGGCCAGATCATCGAACTGAACTTATCGAGGCGTTCGAGCATACCGTCGGCGAATTCAACCACGAGCACTGTCGTGGGTATTTCGACGGTTTTTTCTGAAGCTCGCAGCACCCCGTTAAGGGCCAGTTGGAGATCCATTTGCGAAACGCGATCTCGGGCTGCGATATCTCGCCCCATTGATTCGAGCGATTCGATGAATTTTTTGCGGAGCGTTTCGTCTTTCAGTTTTGGGAAGCTGGCTCCGGCTTCGGGGGTCAGGGCCAGAATCTTAATGCTGTCCAGAGCGCCCGCGGCGACTTTTCGATAGTCAACTCGCGCAACGTACCTGGAAAGTTTTTCGATCGCCTTTTCCACGAGATTCGCGTCGGCTCCGGCCACCATTTCCTGCCATGTCACGCCGGTGTCTTCGTCTGTTGGGTCGTCTTTCTTTTTGTCGGACTTTTTCTTTTCTTCTTCTTCGTCCTTACCGTACATGTTCAAAACACGAACGTGCCTTCGGCAGATCTTTACCTTCGCGCGAAGTTTGTCATCACCGCGTTTGAGCTCCGAAAGGCTCCAATACGCACTTAGCGCTTCATGCCAGTCCTGGTCGGCAAGGGCTTTTTCGCCCTGCTCAGAGACCATTGTCACCACTTTGGCGTACCATGGTTTTTTGGAAACATCCACACTCTCGCCAATGAGCTGCTTGGCAAGACGTATCTGGGTAATTGCGATTCGCCAGGGTTTCTCAGCCGTCATCGCCTCAATATCGCCCAGAGCAACAGCCTGGTCATATTGCAGCGGCCAGAGCGTCTTTATCGCCACGCTTCGCTCCGCCTTCGAGCCAAGTTTCACGCTGCGCCACGCATTGTTGTAAAGGTCGCACCGCTTGGAGAACTCGGAGATTAATTTGTTGTACGTCTGTGAAAACTCGCTCTTGTCGCCCTTGAGGAGCTTGACAGTTCCCTCTACGTTCTTTCGCAGTTGATCGACATCCTTCAGGGTCTTGGTTTGAAGTTCCGAAGCCTTCTCGGTGGACACGTCAGCCAAATCGCTAACCGCCCCTCCACCGTCGTAATCCGTCAGCGCGTCGTCGAGTTTTTCCCGCAGCTTCTCGCTCAGATCATCCTTGGCCAGGAACTTCTCCGATGCGATTACAAGCAGGCATCGTTGCACTCTGGCGACCGCACGATCGTACTCTTCGGCTCGTCCCTGATCCATTTTCGAACGGTTGGCCAGGTACTCCTTGAGCAGCTTTACCGAAGATGCAAGTTCGGCGTTATCGGTATCCAGCTTTGCGGCGTCTTCGAATCGCCTGAGGGCGCCTTCGAACCTTCCGTTTATTGCCAAAGTCATCGCCACAGCGCTCACGTCCGATGCCGCCTCTTTAGGCCCAGAGTCGTTTGCAGGGACCGCCAGCACCAGGCTGAACGCTAATCCCACACCAATAATCGCACTGACCAGCACACTATATCGCAACACCGTCTTTCTCACGCCAATCTCCTAAGTACGTCATTCTGGGCGGTCCCCACCGGCGCCCGTCCCCTTACAATTAATAGCAGAACATTATTATACAGCATTCACCGAAGCTGTGGGCAATTTTTCCACGCTCCGGCGGTAAATATCTGCTAGAGTCAACTCTATAAAAGACTTCCGAACACCTCATTGAGCTTAAGTTTATCGCCCGTGGTGGTCTGAAGTTCCAGAAGTTTGGCAAAAAGTTTCTTCATGATCGGTTTGCTTTCAGGCTTGGACGCCAGATCGATCATTTCATCGGGATCTTTTTTCAGGTCGAACAGCAGCGCCTTTTTGCACCTCGGATACAATAGCAGCTTGTGCCCGTCCATCGTCACCATTCGCTGAACCCCCAGATACCCACCGTAAATCGCGTCGTAGTTACTGGCGCGTTTCCCGTTGATAATCGGCATGAGGCTACGGAACTGCACGTGCTTCGGCTTGCGCACACCCGCCAGTTCGAGCGTCGACGGCATGACATCCTGTAGATAGACAGGCGTGTCGAACGTTTTACCCGCAGCAATGCCTGGACCGGTCACCATCAGCGGGACTCGCACCGAGTGGTCGAACAGATTCTGCTTACCAACCAGCCCGTGATGCCCTACCGACAGGCCGTGATCGGCGGTGAAGAATACGTAGGTGTTATCGGCCTTTCCGGATTTTTTCAGCGCGTCGAGTATCCGCCCGATTTGCGCGTCCATGTGAGTGATAATCGCGTAATACTCCTGGCGATTTACCTTGATGGAATATTTCGTTCGAGGGAACGGGGCGAGTTTCTCGTCACGCAGTCGCTTGCTGCATCCGATTGAATCCTTATATGGATACTCAGGCAGGAAGTTTTTCGGGACCTTCATCTTGTCCAGCGGGTATTTGTCCACATATTCCTTGGGCGACTGGCGCGGATCGTGGGGAGCGTTGAACGCGAGGTACATAAAGAACGGATCATCACTCTTTGACGCCTGTTTCAGGAACGAAACCCCGTTGTCGCCTACAACTTCCGACCAGTGCTTACCGCCCTGCCAGAATCCGCCGAACTTCTTATCGTACGGGCTCCACTTATCTTTCTCGCCTTCGATCGGGCGGTTGTAACCCTCGCGAGTCTGCTTGGGCATCCCACCGCGAACGTCCTTGGCTACATCGAACGCCTTGTCAGCCGCCGCCTTGACGTGCCACTTGCCTGTCATATAAGTCTTGTAACCGGCGGTCTTCATGTACTCAGACCAGAATCGCCCTGCTGATCTTTCCTTTTCAGCGGAACCGTAAACCTTCTGAGCACGCCAGATGAACCGCCCGGTGTTGAGCATGCATCGGCTTGCGATGCATACCGCCCCGGACCAGGAGCCCTGATTGTATGCGTGAGTGAACGTTACTCCGCCCTTGACGAGCTTATCGAGATTCGGCGTCTGAACTTCATCGTAGCCCAACGCGCAAATCGATTCGTAAGTTTGGTCATCGGCAAAGATAAAGAGGATGTTCGGTTTGGAAGATTTGTCGGCGCCTCGCAAGGCCCCGCCGCTCAACGCCATAACCGCGGCGCCCGCACCAACTGTTCTGAGGAAATCTCGTCGCTGCATATCGTATCCTTTCCAGATTGTTAACCGGCTGCGGTTGTGAATTATAACCGACGCATCGTGGAAGTTGAAATGCATTAACAACTAAATTGTTCGCGCATAAACAGGCGGGCCGCACACGAGGTGCAGCCCGCCGGAAGGTCTTACGTATCCCAAACGTATCGGCCTTTATTTCATTGCGCGTTTTTTTCTGCGTTCGGCAAGGAGCGGAATACCCGCAGCCAACATCAACATCGTAGCCGGTTCGGGCACCGGCTCGGGCATCGTAAGACCACGTTCGGGTGACATGTGGAACGACGCCTCAATACCACCGTTGGGATCTTCGATATGACCCAGCAGCGCGTTGGATTCTGATCTCCCGAATTTGAATTCGAAGGACATAGGTGTTTCACGATTAAGCGAAAGATCCTCTGTCGCCAACCCGTTGTCAATCAGATAGTCCACCGAGTCCATAAAGCCGTCTTGGACCAAACCGAATGCGTTATCGGCGTCACCGGCGAGATTGGCGGTGAATAACAGGTTGCCATTGCGGTCGAAAAGCTCCATCTTCTCGCTGCCCGTGGCGCCGCCGAAATCCAGCTTCATATCGCCCACCCTGTGGTGCGTTTCATGCTGTGTTCGATACGACGCTACATCCTCTTCAGTAAGCCCGATGAGAGGATCCGTGTTAGGAACGGGATAGATGTTCTTCCAATCCAGGTTCTGCCAAATCATGTTCTTCGCATAAAGCGGAGCCTCGACATACAGGAAGAAATTATCATTGTCATACTCATAGTAAATTGTCGTTGTGGGCTGATCGTTATAGATACTGGTTTTGGTGCTGTGTCCATTGAACCAGTTGATTTCCTTGGAGTGGCTGTATGTGTCCAGAGAGTTGTAAACACCGTCGACAACAACTTCGGCTGATACAGGTCCGGATATGACAAATAATAGCGTGAGTAAGGCTACGTTTCTGTAGATAGTTTTAGTCATCGTTTTCATCTCCTTGACTTCAAATAGACTCGCAAGCATGTGGCCAGCGTGGTGGGTTCCTGCCGGAACAAACTCCCAGAGATCAAGTCCTGTACTCGATCTTCAACCACCACACGGAAGGTAGGATTCAAATACGCAACAAGCAAATCCGATTGCAAATATCGAGAGAGAAAAAAGAATTCGTAAAAACACGCCTCATGCAGTATGGTATCGAAAACCTGAAAACAACCACCCTGCCACCCTGCGGAGCGAACTAAATGACAACCAAGGCAAACACTCGCATATGGATCGCATCATTATTGCTCGTCGCGACCTTCACCGCCGAAACCGGCTGCAGCCAACCGACTGTCAACCCCAAGCCAATCCCCGTCAACGACCACAAGCGTTCGCAAGAACTTAGCGTCAAGGCCGCCAAACTCATCGACGCCAAAAAAACCACGCCGATAGCCACCCTGACCAAACAGCTCAAACGAACCAAGTGCAACATCACACTGCCCAAACCGTCAAAGCGCCAGATGACGCGCCCGGAAATTTACCGCAAAAACGTGCCCGGCGTCCTGATAATCTCGGGAGTCTACAAGTGCAAGAAGTGCGTTAAATGGCACACCACAGCAGCCAGCGGTTTCGCCGTCACCGCCAGCGGTGTAATCGCAACCAACTACCACCTGTTCGCAAACAAGAATTCCTCTACAATCATCGCGACGACGCATGACGGAAAGGCCTATCCGGTGAAGGAAGTTCTCGCAGCCAACCAAAACGACGACGTCGTCCTGCTGCAACTCGACACCAGCGGTGACAAGCTCACGCCCATGCCGATCTCGCCCTACACGCCGGTCGGGTCGGACGTAACCATAATAAGCCACCCCACCCATCGCTTCTACACCCTCAGCCAAGGCGTAATCTCCCGCTACAGTCTCCGCCGCAACAAACGAGGCAAGACCGTACATACAATGGAAACCACCGCCGACTTCGCCAAAGGCTCCAGCGGAGCACCGGTGTTTGATTCGGCGGGCAATGTGACAGGCATCGTCGCCAGCACATCATCGGTGTACTACACGCAAACCAAGGACACCCAGAAGAACCTCCAGATGGTCTTCAAACAGTGCGTCCCAGCGGCAAGCATCCTGAAGCTAATCAACCTCCCGACCAAAAAGTAAGGCCCATAACGCCCCACCGTCCCGGCAGAGCTTCTCTACAGAGCAGGCCAAAACGGAACCCCGTATTCAAAACAACGCCAGCGCCACTGGTTTTTCAGAGGGCGTTGGCGTTATCTTTGTTTGGCTTGATATCCTGGGGCGGTCTATTATTTTCCGGCCGGTTTCTTTTTCGCACTGGGGGTCGGCGCGGCCAGTTCAAACTTTTTACCCTTCATTTCTTCGAACGTTTTACGCTGTGCGTCGGTGAGCAGCGCCAGGGCCTGCTTGTCGGCTTCGGCGCTGAGTTCGCGTAGTTTCTTAAACGCTTCGGCGCGTTTGGCGGCGTCGGCGTTACGCAGTGTCCGATAGATCGCATAGCGTTTCGTTCGCGAATCGGAGCCAACCTTGGCGATTTTCGCCTTCTGGTCGTCAGTGAGTTTCAGCTTGCCTGCAACGTACTTGCTGGCCAGTGTCTCGGTTACCGCACGGTATTGCGAGCGGATCTGGTACAGGCGTATCATCTGCTCTCTGGACAGCACGTCATGGAGTTGCTTACGACTGCTGCTTTCGTACTGGGCGCGGAGTTCGGCGTATTTGGCGTGCCGCTTGTCGGTGTCTTCGATCTTGCGAAGTTCGGTATACTTCGCTCGCATCTCGGCGCGGAGCTTGTCGCTTATCGCCTTGATTTTGGCGATGTCGGCGGTTTGGATTTTCAGTTCCTTTTGCACCTGTTCGAGGCTTAAAAGGCCCAAGAGACTGCTGAGCGAGCGACGACCTCTTGACCCGCCGCGTCGCGTTCGCTGAGGAGTGGTCGATTCGGCGGCAAGCACAAACGCAGCGCTCATCATAAGAACCATCACCGAGACCAGCACATTTCTGAATCGCATCATCTTAAGCTCCTTTTTAACCGGCGCGAGTCCGGTTGGCTAATGTTCCACCGTCGCGTCTGATAGTGTAACGTCAAAGAGTATCCCGAATTGTCCAAACCACAAATTTCGCCCACGCGCAACGTGGGTTTGATATGTCTTCCCTGGAACAACGCACCGCCGATTCAGCTCAAGCTTTTTGCGCGAGCTTTTTCTCATCAGCTACCGTTAGCGTCATCGAGTCAACCTGGTCGACTGTCATATAATGCAGTTGCTCGGTCCATCTATCGATAATCCGGGCCTGGATTTCGCTCGACGGAGGAGGAGAATGCGGGCTGCTTTGCGATTTCTTCTTAGCGAGCTTCATAGCAGCACGAGCTGCGATGTGCGCCACAGCCGCTTTCTCATAGTCGCCAACCGAGCGATAAAGCTTCCGAGCGTTTTCAAACACAAAAGCCGCTTCACTGTAACGCTCATTACCGATGAGCTTCGTAGCCTTCTTGTTAGCACTGCGTGCTCTCATCACTTCCAGCATAATAATCCCTTTCACAGTCATGCAAAATGAAGCAGCACTCGCCACAGCCGATTCGGCGACATGAGTGCGCACCACAATATTTTCTCGAATCATCTGTCATTGTCAACAGGCGGATTAAAATTCCAAGTGCAACTGTAACGCTATTGCGGGCGGCAAGACCGATGGCAGGCCCGCTGAATTATTGTCCCATACATTGTATCGTACCGTCAGTCAGGGAGATATAGAGGCGTCCTTTGGCGATGGCGATGCTGTCCCATATCGGAGCGGCGGGGAGCTTGTAGCTGGCGAGTTCTTTCCCGTCTCTCGCCGACAACGCCAGCAGGCGTCCGCCCAACTTACCGCTGTAGGCGGCGACATAATTCCGCCAGATCGGATCTTTGAACTTCATCGGTTCGCCTGCTACGAAGATCACGTCGGCAGCTTTGGTAAGCGCCCGTCCGTTAATGGGCAACGCAACTTTCAGATCCTTGCCAATCAGTTTGTATGCGCTGGTCCTGGGGTCGAAGTAAGCGTGGTTGTGCGAAGATTGAAATCCCGCGACCGAATAGGTGTTCGTTTTGTCGCTGATCATGATGTCCTTGGGCTCGTTTCGCCACCATTGGAACCGGCTGGCCAGAATAAAACCTGTGCGATGCTGCACTCTGGGGTCCAGGAACCCGCCCAGGGGCATGAGGTGCTCGCCGGTTGTTTTGTTGTCGGACAGGTCCTTGGCGAACGCTGCGTGGCGGAGGTAAATCCCCGCCCCGTCCGAGACTAACACGCCGTTCCTGAAACCGGGCCTAATGTACGCCGGAGCTCGCCCCTTCTTCCCACGTCTCCCGCCCCGCGCTATGCCTGTAGACTTAACTGCGATCGGGAAACCGGTTTTCTCGGCGAACGGTCCGTAAGCTGATCGGCTTTTCAAGAGCTCTCCGGTGGCTGGGTCGAGGCAGTAGAGGAATATACCACCGTCCAGAAACGAGGACCGCCCCGCCGAGGCGTACACCTTATCATCCTGCACAAGAACAGCTCCGGAGATCGGCCAGGCCGACTCCAACTGACCAAACGCGCCGACCAGCCTGTCGGGCAAATCTTTGAAACGCCAGGCCAGCTCGCCATCGGCGGCCCGTAGACAATAAAGCCAACCGTCATGCGAGCCGAACAGGACCATGCCCTTGTGGCAGGTCGGCGGTGAGTCGATCCGCCCGTCGGCGGTGAACGTCCAGAGCGTTTTACCGCTGGAGCTGTCCAGGGCGTATAGCATGTGGGCGTCGGGGTCGCATACAAACACCTTCCCGCCGGCGACCGTGACGGCGGTCGGCTTGACAGTCGGCAGCTTCGCACGCCATTTTACTGCGAGTTTCGCTCCAACCGGGCTGGCGGTCATCCCGCCGCGGAAATTATTGCCCCGATACGTCGCCCAATCACCATCGCCAGCCTTCGCCCCAGCCGCTATTTTCCCGTAAGCATCGCCCTTCTCCAAACGCACCTTGCGCTTGATCACCCCGGCGTCATTCGACTTGATCAGTTCGGGGTCGGCCCGGTAGGCGTTCACGCCAGGCAGCATATCGCCAATGCTGCACGTGCAGGAGTACGGGGTGCTGTAGAGCAGTCCGTTTGCGGGCAAAACGCCCATCCCGCACCCGCCGCGAGTCCAATGGTTCGGGAACTCACCGCCGCTTTCCAAACCGAGAAAATCCGCTCCGCCGGTCTTGCTATTGATGAAATATTTCTGCGTTATCATGTTGCGATAGCAGCGGTCGTGGACCATCGGACCGGTTACCTGCTGCTTGAGCGTCTTGACATGCTTCCCCGTCTCAGCGTCATACGCAGAGACACCCTTCCCGCCAAGCCACACCAGCCCGTTAATATAAAACACATCCACCGAGGCCTCATAACACGCCGTCGCCCCGGTCCGCCACAACACCTTGCCGTCCTTCAACGAGTAGGCCAACAGCATCTTACCTTCCACTGCAAACGCCTTGTCGTCGGTGATGACAACGGTGTTCGGCATGGTGCCTGGCGTGTGGGAATCGTGCCCCTTCTGGTTGGTGATATCCTTCTTCACGCTCCAGAGCTTCTTACCGGTTTTCGGGTTGATGCAGAACATCCCCTGGCCGGTCTGGTAGACCGCACGATCGCCCTTGACCGCAAATGACGCACCTGTGTAGTTCTTCAGCCCTTTGGTGCTCCACAGCTTCCGCCCGGTTTTAGGATCCACCGCGACAATCACGCTCGCTGAGATCGCCTTGTCTTTGATCTCCGGGGCGTACCCCTTCCGGAACCCGCTGCCGTTGAACGGTTCAGATGGAGTGCCCGCAGCGGCCCTGTTTGCCTTCTTGTGGGTCTGGTTGTAAGCCGACGCATTGAAGCGGTCGCCAACGTTAACAAACAGAATCCCCTGATCGTATGCGACCTCCTGCACCGGCGACAGGCCGTCGTAAGTTTTGATCGTTTTCCCGGTCGCTGCGTCCAGGGCGACCAGTGGGCCTTCCAGAACCGGCGTGCAGTAGAGGATATCATCGGTGGCGACCATTCGTCTTTGCTGCTGGGTGGGCAGGCACTTGATGTAGGTGGTTATCGACTCCCACTGCCTGATCTCGCGGGTCCAGAGCAGTCGCCCGTTGAAGGCGTCTCGCGCTACATACATGAAGGCGCCGGGCAGGTAGGGGTTATCCGGCAGGCTGCGGTCTTCGATGGAGAACATGCGACCGTTGCAGGTAACCGCACTTGCGAACGTGGAGATCGCCATGTGCGACCGACCCCAGGTAGGCGTGTCCAGCCACTGGATCCGGCGCGGCGGACCGACAACCGAATCCATCGCCACTGCGTTATTGTCAGCCTTGTTCAGGTACTGCGGCCAGGTGTCGATATCCGCCGGCCAGGGTTTTTTCACCGGTTTGTTCCCGCCGATAATCGCTGCGCCCCGGGGCGTCAGCACCCTCATAACTTCCTTCATGGGCACCTCGCCCAGGCTGTCAGCGATGAGGAGGTTAACGATATTGCTGGCGTATGGCAGGGTCTTACCATCATAGCGGGCGACCGACACCCTGCCTGCCAGACCCTTCGAGCGAAGATGCGCCCGGGCCTTTGTGATCTTACCAGCATCTGTATCCAAGCCGTGGATCAGACAGCTATTATCAGCGGGCATCTCAGCGGTCAGCACGCCGTCGCCGCAGTTCAGATGGACCACAATGCCGCCTTTAATACCGCTGTCCTGAACAGCGCCGGCGTGGCAGGTGAGGGTGATTAAGAAGATAGGGATCATCAGAGTAAGGGTAATTTGCTTCACGTTTGGTCTCCGTGTAGTTCTGTTCGCGATCTCATTGACGCTTCTCAAGCACATCTAGCTTACCACAAAACGCCCAGACAGTTAACATCAAACCGCCCCGCCCCAGCCCCCAAAATAACACAGACCGACAATCCGCCTGGATTGTGATGTTCACAATTGCTTCACACTTTTGGCGTGTATACCTATAACCTGGAAAAGTAGTACCACTTATCCAGACCATGTATAGAGCGATAAATCAGGTTAGAACACAACAGCAAATAAAGCGTAAAGCACTGCGAGAGAGCAAGTTAGCTGCGACACCCAAAAACCCGCCCACCACCGGCCCGCCGCGTGAACGCTCACCAACGGTCCATATCGCATGTTTACACATACCGCCCCTGTGAACATGCCCAAAATCCGCCTGCCCCACCATTCCGCACGGATAAGTGCTAAACCGTTTGAGATCGAGAGACACTTACTTCTTGAGGGCGTTGTTTCACCAGGACACTGGATTCATGCTTTACTCCGTCTGCGTCGAGCCATCACCAACGCACCGAAGGCCAGCAGGCTCAGCGTAGCCGGTTCGGGAGTCATGTACATCGCCGCGCCAACGCCGAGCGCCTCCTGCGACGTTAACTCACAGCCGTCGGCAAGCATCGAGAAATGCCCGCTCCCTTCGGGCACAAGCGTCGCATAGACGCCGCCGGGGGCCAGCGAGGCAAGATCCTCATAGCCACTACCGCCAAACTGGGCGTTCCGGGCGAAACCGCCCTGGGCCAGTCTCACCAATGCACCGCCCTGGCCAATTCCCAGGCAGGGCAGTTTCAGAGGCTCGTCATCGAGATTCACAAACAACAGCATGTCGAATCCGTCCCAATCGGCCGCCAGCGAGGCTGGTCCTTCGTCCATCAAACACAACGCGCCCACGGCGTCGGCGGGACGGTCGGCCATTGCGGCCGCCAGTCCAGGATCGTTCGCCGTCAGGGGCGCCACGCCAAACGCGTCGGCTCCGCCAAGGAGACCTGGGATCATGGGCGTTAGAATGGGCTGACCAGTAATGTAGGAGTTCGGCGCTCTTGTCCCGAGGTGGCGTCCGGCTGCGTCGACATTTTCGATGAGGCCGGAGCCGATCATCGTTCCACCGTACTCCGGTGCGGAGTTGCGCGCAAGGACAAACCGTCCATTACCACCAGAAGACGCTCCGAAACCACCGGGGGACCAACCACCGCGAGTATCTATCGTGCTACCAGCAGCCTCGGTCAGGACTGAAGCTACGAGCTTGATCGTTCCTCCCGCACCGGCGCCACCACTACCGCCCTGGCCGCCCAAGCCGCCCTGACCGCCCTGACCGCCCTGGCCACCGCCACCTCCACCTCCACCGGCACCTCCACCTCCACCGCTACCACCACCAGGCATGATAGCCGAACCGTGTCCGATCCCACCATTACCACCGAGACCACCGTCTTGCCCAGAGCCACCGCCGTACCCGCTGAGTCCGCCTATTCCCGCGGGTGTACCCATATTTATCGGCCCGGTTCCACCATTGCCCCCGCCCCCTCCAACCTGACCGTTGGAACCCGGGTCACCAAGACC
>JABGPF010000455.1 GCA_018645065.1 Phycisphaerales bacterium | reverse complement strand
GATCCTCCGACCTCCGTAATGGTAACGTCCCAATAGTAGGTATCATGCTTGTCGGTGGCCATGCCGATATCCACCGAGTTCAGTTGCAATGCCTCGCCTGCACCGACCGTGAACGTGACGGTCATGGGATTCGCAGCCTTCGGATACTCCATTTGGGCGACATTTCCGGAGTTACCCGTCAGTGCGGCCCAGTAAGAAGTGCCCGTGTAGTTCTCCCATCTTGGACTGTTGCCCGTGCCGCCCGCCCATGCCAGCGCAATGTCGGGCGTGGCACCGTTGCTTACTGACGCCCCTGTGACATCGGTGGTAAGATTACTTCCGTGGCTTGTCGGAAGGGGGGTGTTGTTGCCCCCAAGGCCGTCGAAGTCAAGGATCGAAGCCTGACTGACTGTCGACATTGCAAGGAGTAAAGCGAGGGTTAGTACGATATTTCGTTTCTTCATAATCTGTCCTCTGTTAAAGAAAAATTGATTCCTCATGCAGATCTACCCGTTGCGGAACGCGATCTATGAGCACCATGTTACCATACTTATCGATTTTGCCAAGTGAAAAACACCGACAACAGGCCCATGAAATCGTTTGTCACCGCGGGGGGGGGGGGTAACACCTTTCTGTGAAAGCATTTACGGTAAGATTGGGCCGCCGGAAAAAGAATCAAAGAAGGCGGGGGGATAGGGGACGCTACCCTATTAATTGTTGATAGTTTTGGTTTTGTGCGATAGTGTTCTTGTATGCCTCGCATGGCTCGTGTAGCAATGGGGGACGCTACCCTATTTACCTATTTATACCCAACTGACAAGGAAACTGAAATGCTCAACAACCGCCTCGTGACCGTACTTGTGTTCTGCATGATCGCCATGTCCGTCCTGTCTTGCAGTTCGGCGTTGGCTGAGCGGCCATCACCTTCGATCGTCCCGCTACCGGTGAAGATGATCGTTGGCAAGGGCGTATTCCGCATCTCGTCCAAGACCAGGGTCATCGCCGATGGCAAGTCGGATGCCGAAGCAGTCAAGCTCATCGACGCCCTGGTGCCGGCGATGGGCTTTCGTCTCAAGCGGGCTGGCGCCGCGGAGAAGACCGGCGGTGCCATTACGCTGACCCTCGCGGCGGGACTCGCCAAGACACTGGGCTCCGAAGGCTACACGCTTGAGGTCAAAGCGGATCGCATCGAGATCAAGTCCGCCGGGGCTGCAGGGCTCTTCTACGGCGTCCAGACGCTCCGCCAACTGCTCCCGGCGAAGGTCTTTTCGGTTAAGCGCGTCGAGAAGGTGGATTGGCTCGTGCCCTGTGTGTCTATCACTGACCATCCCCGTTTCGGCTGGCGGGGGCTGTTGATTGACCCGGCCAGACATTTCATCCCAGTCGGCGACGTCAAGAGATTCATCGACGCGATGGCTATGCACAAGTTCAACCGTTTGCAGATGCACCTGACCGACGATCAGGGCTGGCGTATCGAGATCAAGAAGTATCCGCTGCTCACGAAGATTGGCGCGTGGCGTGATGAGACACTGGTTGGCCACCTGCGGGCCAAGCCCCGGCGGTATGACGGCAAGCGCCACGGCGGGTTCTACACGCAGAAGGAGATTCGCGAGTTGGTAAGCTACGCGGCGGCACGCCATGTGACTATTGTTCCAGAGATCGAAATGCCGGGGCACTTCCGTGCCGTCATCTCGGCGTATCCGGCGCTTGGCGTGTTCCCCGACCGCCAGAAGGATCTCAAGCCGTGGACCCACTGGGGCATCAGCAGCGACATCCTCGCGCCGCGCCCGGCTGGGGTTCAATTCTGCAAGGACGTGCTGACCGAAGTGATGGCCCTGTTTCCCAGCCGGTACATTCATATCGGGGGCGACGAAGCGAAGAAGACACAATGGAAGCAAAGCCAGGAAATCCAGAAGATGATTCGTCAGAAGGGCCTGAAGAACGAAGAGGAACTCCAGGCGTGGTTCATCAAGCAGATCGACGTATTCCTGGCCGCCAAAGGCCGTCGTCTCATCGGGTGGGACGAGATCCTCCAGGGTGGGCTGGCCCCCGGGGCGACGGTGATGAGTTGGCGGGGCCAGCGCGGTGGTATCACCGCGGCTAGAGCGGGGCACGACGTGGTTATGGCCCCAACGTCACACACCTATTTCGACAACTACCAGGGCCCGCGAGAAAAGGAACCCCTGGCAATCGGCGGAAACCTCCCGTTGGCCAAGGTCTACCAATACGAGCCGATTCCCAAGGCGATAACCGCCGAACAGGCCCGTCATGTCCTCGGCGCCCAGGCACAACTGTGGGGCGAGTATATCTCCACTCCCCAGCACCGTGAGTACATGGCCTATCCTCGCGCCTGTGCGTTCACCGAGGCCCTCTGGTCGCCCAGGGATGCCCGCGATTACGAGCGATTTACAAGCCGGTTGACCGAACACGTCAATCGCCTGACCGCAGCCGGCATCCACTACCGCAAGCTCGACCGAGCCGCAAAGCAGTCTAAATAGGGTAGCGTCCCCTATTTAATTTACTAATTCTCTCCCAAAGTATGAAAAAAATGAAACTAACTATCTCGGTTTTAATGTTGTTATGCGGGTTGTTTTGTGGTTGCTCGGGCGGCCGGGACCGTGTGTTCACCAACTCTATTTCGCTAGAACAAAATGCTGCAATCGATGCGGCCAAAGGTGTTCTTACACGGGTCATGGGCAAGCCGATAGTCTCACGCATTCAAGTCGGTTTGCTGCCGCAGGTCAACGGCCGCGACGTCTACGAATACCAGGGGTCCGCTGAAACTCTGACGATTCGCGGTAGTTCGGTTGTCGCGATCTGTAGAGGCGTGTATGACTTCCTGCGCGCCCACAACATGGGAACGGTTGGCTGGGCAGGAGCCCGCCTGGACATCCCGGACAAATGGCCGACAACTCCAATTACCCGTGTAGAAACCCCCTTTAAGCTCCGTCATTGCTATAACGCCGTAACCTTCGGATATACCATGCCTTACTGGACATGGTCACGCTGGCAGCAGGAGCTCGACTGGTTGGCCATGCATGGATTCAACATGATTATGTCC
>JABGPF010000076.1 GCA_018645065.1 Phycisphaerales bacterium | reverse complement strand
GACCGCAGAAAGCATTACAACCCGGGATTCGACAGACCCAATCTGGAGCATGCTGACCGAGGAAGGGGCTGCGGCGCCAGGCGATGAGCATCCGTCCATGATCACGATCCGAACGGGCAAGCCGATTCGAAACACCGTCAGAGGCGTCTTCTCCGAGGACAAAGGGAAAATACGTTGGTTGCTGATCAACACCGAACCGATCACCGATTCGGCAACGGGTCAGCTAGAAGAGGTGCTGACCACCTTCTATGATATCACCGATCAAAGGCGAACCGAACAGGCGTTGCGACACAGCGAAGCCTTCATCAAGACGGTCCTGGACAATCTCCCGATCGGCATCGCGGTAAACTCCGTTGATCCGGCAGTGAAGTTCGACTACATGAACGACCGGTTCCCCGAATACTATCGAACAACGCGAGAAGCGCTTGCCGACCCTGATGCATTCTGGGACGTGGTCTACGAAGACCCCGAGTTCAGGGAAGAGATGAAAAAAAGAGTAATCGACGATTGCGCCAGCGGAGACCCCCAGCGCATGCACTGGGCCGACATCCCGCTGGTTCGCAAGGGGCGGAAAACAACGTATATAACAGCAAAAAACATACCAGTGCCCGATAAACAAATGGCGATATCGGTGGTCTGGAGCGTTACCGATCGGAAACTGGCTGAAGAGGAACAACGCGCGCTGCAGGCACAGATCCAGCACGCACAAAAACTGGAAAGCCTGGGAGTGCTGGCAGGCGGAATCGCGCACGATTTCAACAACCTGCTGATGGCGATCCTGGGCAATGTGGACTTGGCGATGATGGACCTTCCGTCGTCATCTCCGGTGCAGCAAAACCTCACGGAAATCAAAAATGCTTCCGTACGCGCGGCCGAACTGTCCAGACAAATGCTCGCATACTCGGGCAAGGGACGATTTGTCGTCACAGCGATGGACCTGTCGGAGGCCGTCACGGAAATGGGGCATATGCTTGACGTATCGATCTCGAAAAAGGCGGTCCTGAAATACAACCTGAAACCCGACCTGCCCGCAATGGAAGCAGACGCCACGCAGATCAGGCAAATCATCATGAACCTGATCACCAACGCCTCGGAGGCCATCGGCGACAAGAGCGGATTTATCGCAATCACCACCGATACAATCCAAGCCGACCGACAATACCTCCGCGACACCTACCTCGACGAAGATCTCGCACCAGGTCTGTACGTGACACTGGAAGTCGCCGACACCGGCTGCGGTATGGACGCCGAAACCCAGGCGAAATTTTTCGACCCCTTCTTCACCACAAAGTTCACCGGACGCGGACTGGGAATGGCCGCCGTCCTGGGTATCGTTCGCTCACACAACGGAGCCATTAACGTCTACAGCGAACCAGGAAAAGGCACGACAATGAAAGTGCTCTTCCCAATCGTCTCAGGCGAAACCCAAGCCATAAGCGCCAAACAAGCCCAAGCCGACAGAAAATGGAAAGGTTCAGGCACCGTTCTGCTGGTCGATGATGAGGCAATCGTCCGTCAAATAGGGACCATGATGATAAAACGCCTGGGAATGACGACAATAACGGCCAATGACGGACGAGATGCACTGGAAATCTACCAGGAACACCGCGACGATATCGATTGCGTAATACTCGACCTGACCATGCCGCACCTGGACGGTGAACAAACGTTCCGACAACTGCGAAAAATCGACCCGGACATATGCGTACTGATGTCCAGCGGATACAGCGAGCAGGAAGTAACCCAACGATTCCAGGGCAAGGGGATCGGTGGATTCATCCAGAAACCGTACGAACTACAAAAACTCGCAGACACCCTCAGAAAAGCACTCGAAACCTAGGCCTGACGCGGTGCGTGAGGACTAATTAATCCTCCATTGACTCATGATCGCCGTCGAAGGTTAGGCGACCGCCGGACCGCTCGCACGTATTTCGAGGCGTCTTTATCGCCGGATAGTTTGCTCCAGTCGGCAAGCAATTTGCGGTGCTCAATCAACACCTTCTTGAATTTTGGGTCATCAGCAAGGTTCCGCATTTCACCTGGATCGTTCTCCATATCGACCAGTAATTCTTTGCGGTCGGCTATCGAGAAGGCGCAGTATTTGTACTTCCGGCTTCGGATCATTCGGAACCAGTCGTTCTCGGAAGCGACGTAGGACCGCCAACTCTCGACACGTTTGCCTTCAGCCAGTGGTCGCAGGCTCACGCCCAGAAGGTGCTCGGGTTTCTTTACACCCGCGTAGTCGCACAGGGTGGGCAGAATATCAAGCCCGATCGAGATCAGGTGTGTGGAATCTGTTTTGTTGGAGGGAATATTCCCCTTGTATTTAAGGATAAGGGGAACACCTACCGACTCCTCATACGGAATGCACTTTGATGTCAACCTATGATTCCCCGCCATGTTCCCATGGTCGCTGGTGAAGATGATAACTGTATTTTCCTCCAAACCGGCGGCTTTCAGCCCAGCCAGAAGCGTGCCAATGTTCTTGTCAACTTTTTCGGTCAGGCGATTGTATATCCAGCGGTTGATTCGCCAGTCTTTATCGCCATACTCTTTGCGCATGGCCTTCGTAGGCGTATACTTCTGAAAGCTCAAAGCCGCTTCAATCGCCGCCGGTTCATTCTCCGGTATTGCATAGTTATCGGGCAATGGCGGTAGCTCTTCAAGAGGCAGAGAAGCTGCTTTTTTGTAGAGCTTCAGCACACCATGGCGGTCTTTTCCCTGACGTCCGAAGTGCGCGAAGCATATATCATGGGGGTTGATGAATGACGCCACGACAAAAAAAGGTTTATCTCTCTTGCGTTTTATAAACTTCAGACAGGCTGCAGGGAGTTTGTTTCGTTCATCCTTGAAGTACTCATCGTAACCGGAGTTCCGCGGCGTTAGTGATTTGCACATATGCACCTTGCCGCCATAGAACGTGTCGTACCCGGCCCGCTTCATAACCTTGCCCATGGAGTTGGCGTTCACTTCGGGCGGTAGGGATTTGATCTTCATTCCCAACGCATTGTTGTCCGCTCCGATGCGACAGGACATGACACCCGTAGCCATAGACGTTCGGCTCGGGACGCAGTAGGGATTGGGAGAATATGCTTTTGTGAACCGGACACCCTCCCGCGCCAAGCCGTCCAAAGCAGGAGTCTCTAACCATTTATTGCCTGCACAGCTCATCATGCCGGCATGTTGCTGATCGGTCATAATGAACAAAATGTTCGGCTTGCGTCTCCCCCCGGTTTCGGCGAACCCGTTCGTTCGGCCAAGCAACGAACCGGCGGCGAGAAATCCCATAGCGGATTGATTTATAAACGCCCGTCTACTGATACCATTCATTATCGTTCTCGTTTTCCTATTACCTGTCGAGACAACTCTCATCGGAAGTTTCACAGTGATTGTATCCGACACAACGGCCTGAGCAAGCTGAATATGGGCTCTGGACTTGGGCAAACGCCTTGACACTTTTTTTTATGCCACCAGTCATGTACACTCCAGTCATGAAACATTCAGCCCAAGTGATATCGCATTGCCTCGCGTGTGTTGTCGGGATGATATTGTTCGTATCTCACGCCCCCGCCGCCGACAAACCTATGATCGCTCACTGGACATTTGACGACGCGGCGTCAACAAAAGGATACCCCGCCCGCACCGAAGGCGTATTCGGAAAGGCGATCAGACTGTCGGGCGGGCACAATCTTCGGGCGCCCGGCAAGTATGACTTCTCGAAGATCAAGCAGATCACGATCAGCGCGTGGGTCAGCCCCGCCGGTTTCCAGGCGTACGACGAAATCTGCCGCAAGGAGGATGGAAACAATCGCATACTGTTCTCGTTCCAGCACAATGGAACGATTCTGTCGCTCGGCCTGAACGTGGGCAAATACGTCGAGTGCGATGCGCCCATCCGTCCGGGGCAAGTCGCCGACGGCAGGTGGCATTTTTGTGCGGCAACCTTCGACGGTAAGAAAATGCGAGTGTACCTTGACGGCAAGCAGATCGCCTCGCTCGATCGCCCCGGAGCGATAAAGGCTGGCGGCAGAGCCCCGCTGTGCATCGGGTCAAACAACGGGACCGAATGCTTCCAGGGCGTAATCGACGACCTGCGAATCTACTCCGAAGCACTAAACGCAAAACAGATCGCCGCCCTGCACACCGAAGGTTTCAAACTGATCAAAGACCGCCGCATCAAGCACCCCAAAACCGCCCGGTTGCTCAAACCGAACAAGGCTCCGAACACGCTGCAATCGCTGACAAGAACGATCGAATTGCTGCTGGAATACAAGCCCCTTACCGAAAACCAGTGCAAAAGGCTGAGCCCCGAAGAACGTGAAAAATGGAAGGCGCTGACTGCGGCGGAGAAGAAACTCGCCGAACTGCAACAACAAGGCGCCGGGGAATCCTCGCCGGAATTAACTGAAATAGCGACGCTGATAGGGAAGCATTTCCCAACCGCAGCGACGCGCCCGACCAGGGAGAAAGTGGCGCCGTACGTCAAACCCACGACCCCGGAAACAAAAAACCTGACCGCCGACGAAGCCCTCGCCGCACTGCAAAGGGACTGGCTTCACCAAGCCGGCGGAAAAGTTACTCCCCAAAGAATCACATCGGAAATCAAATGGACACGCCAACTGGCGACCAGAATCAAATCCGCCTCGGGCGGGAAAGTCGACCTGACCGGCGAACTGGCCAAACTCGACGCACTCGAGAAGAAAACTCCAAACACCGAACTTTACTTCCAGATCCGAACGGTCAAACGCGACATAGCTTTCAAGAATCCCGTCGTGGACTTCAGCAAGATGCTGATGGTCGACATGCCCTACCCCGGAGGCAACGAATGGCGACACGAGACGCGACACCGCCTCGGATACATGGCCGTCCCCGGCGGACGCCTGCTGGTTCTGGACGGATTATCCCCCGCCGGTTCACTCACCCAACTGGCGCCCGAGGCTCCGCTGCACGGGTCGTTCTGGCGGCCTGACGTATCGTTCGACGGGAAGAAAGTGCTGTTCTGCTTCAAACCGCATAATGAAAAAGCGTTCCACCTGTACGAAATCAACTCAGACGGTTCCGGGCTGGTCCAACTCACCGACGGACGTTTCGACGATCTCGACCCGATCTACCTGCCCGACGGACACATCATGTTTTCAACCACGCGCGGACACACTTACGTCCGATGCATGCCCCCGACAAACGCCTACCCGCTGGCCCGCTGCGACGCAGACGGGAAGAACGTCTACCTGATCTCACGAAACAACGAGCCGGATTACCTTCCGTCAGTAATGAACGACGGAAAAGTAATCTACACGCGTTGGGAATACACCGACAAACCGCTCTGGCGCGCACAGGGACTCTGGACCGTCAATCCCGACGGTACGCAGGTCGACACGTTCTGGGGCAACCAGAGCGTCTGGCCGGACCTGCTCAAAGACGCACGAGCCATCCCCGCAAGCCGCAAAGTCATGTTCACCGGAAGCGCACACCACGACTGGTTCTCCGGATCGGTGGGCATTATCACACCGGGCAAGGGCTTCAACTTCCCCAACGGGCTTACAAAAGTCACCGCCGATGTCGCCTGGCCTGAATCGGGCAACGGTCCGAGCGATCCGATAGAATCGCCGAACTACCACGCATCGGGACGATATCGGGCCTACTACTCGCCCTACCCGCTCAGCGAGAAGGACTTCATCGTCTCGGCATGCCGCGGAACCAAGTTCGTGCTCTACCTGATGGACGTCGATGGAAACCGCGAACTTATCTACGAAGGCGTAAACAACATCTTCCACGCCCAACCGCTCAAGGCCCGCGTCAAACCGCCGGTGGTCGAGGACCGCGTAACCTGGCCGACCGCGGCCAATCGCGACAAGCCCAAGAGCGGCGTGATCTACACCAACAACGTTTACCAGGGCGCCCCGAAGGAACTGGCGGGCAAAGCCAAATTCCTGCGCATCCTGACCATCGAGCACAAGACCTACACGTACTGGCACAAACGCCCGTACCTTTCCACCGGACCGGTTGTCTCAGGCGTGCAGTCCGAAGGCGTAAAACGCGTACTGGGAACCGTTCCGATCGAGAAGGACGGTTCGCTTGCGTTCGACGCACCGGCGGGCATTCCGCTGCACTTCCAACTGCTCGACGAAAACTACCTGGCGTTGCAGACGATGCGAAGCTTCTCCGGCGTCATGCCCGGCGAGCGCCGCGGATGCCTCGGCTGCCACGAGCGACACAGCGCCACGTCCCCGCCGACCGGACGCGCCACGGCGCTGAAACGACAGCCCAGCAAAATCACCGCCCCGCCATGGGGCGCGGACACCGTCGGTTACGAACGCTACGTTCGGCCGGTGCTGGACAAGTACTGCGGAAAGTGCCATCAAGGCGAAGGCAAAGGACGCAAGAAGGTTGACATGACCCCGCGCAGGGGACGTTTGGGCTTCGACGAAACGTATTGGCTGTTCACGGGCAACCCCGCATGGGGCAGAGCCTACCGCATGCCCAAGAACCCCCCGCCCGGATTCGGAATCGCAGGCATGATCATGGTCGAAGGATATCACCAGCGCGACCCGGCTGCGTACACAACGCCCAAGCCCATGACGCGACTGTCGTACAAGAGTCGCCTGGTCGAGATCGCATCCAGCGGAAAGCACAACAAAGTAAAAGTTGACCCGATAAGCCGCCGCCGACTAATCGCCTGGGTCGACGCCATGTGCCCCTACCGCGGCGACAAGGAAGTGCGAGACATACCCGACCCGATATTCCCGGGCGTTGACTGGTTATCGATCCGCCCGAAGATCAAAACGGCGCCCAGAATCACAAGACCCGGACCGGTGGACTGACGCCAAGCAGCAAATCTCAAACTGGCACAAGTTGAGTTTGGTTTGGTGATACGCGTCGTTTTGCGGTAATATCGGGGCCTTAGGAGCCCTGAATTGAAACTTACTGTAGCTTACTCACCGTGCCCGAACGATACGTTCATGTTCCACGATCTGGCGTCAGGCGATCTGACCCTGCCCGATCGGAGGATTGAGGTGCAGCTGCACGACGTCGAAACGCTTAATCGAATGGCCCTGAACGGCACGTTCGATGTGACGAAAATCTCCTTCCACACCTATCTGCTGGTGCGTCAGGAATACAAGTTGCTCAGCGTCGGGGCGGCGCTCGGGTTCGGGTGCGGACCGGTGCTGATCTCGCGGGGCGATATCGAGATCGGAGAAATCGCCGACGCGAAAATCGCCATACCCGGAAAGCTGACAACCGCACACCTGCTGCTGGAACTATGGGAACCGCGAATCAAAAACAAAATCTTCGCCAGATACGACGAAGTCATGGACCTGGTTATCAGCGGCGCCGCCGACGCGGGCGTCGTGATACATGAAGGACGATTCGTCTACGAACAAGCCGGGCTCGAACTCATAACCGATCTCGGGCAATGGTGGCAAAACCAGACGCAACTGCCGATCCCGCTGGGCGGGATAGTCGCGAGAAAATCGCTCGGTGAGAAAACGATCGCACAGTTCGAGGCGCTGCTGCGAGAGGGAATAACCAACTCAATGGCAAACCCGGCAGCCACTCGCGAATACGTGCTCAAACACGCAGCCGAAATGGACAGCGAAGTGCTCGACGAACACATCAAGGCCTTCGTAAACGACTACAGCTTGGACCTCGGCGAGGAGGGTCGCGCCGCGGTGGCTGAGATGCGAATGCAAGCCCAGGCTGCGGGGATCATAAAATGATCGGTATCGTCGCGGCAACCCAGGGCGAGGCCGACAAACTAATCGCCCTGCTCGGCGCCGAAAAGCTATGCGATGATCCGTTCGTGACGTACGACTTTGAAGGCGGCGTGCTCGTTCTCAGCGGGATGGGCCCCGAAAACGCCGCCCACGCGACCGAGCATCTACTCAACACCCACGCCCCGCAAAGGGTCTTGAACATCGGAATATGCGGAGCCCTGAACGATGATATCCAAGTGGGCGAAGTTTACCGCATCACAGCGGTAGTCGCGGAAAACGCCCGCGAAACATCATGTCAAATAGGCGATTGGGCCTCCCTTCCGACCGCCCGCCTGGCGTCCGTATCCGAACCGGTATTCCAACCCGACCGCCGGGCCGAGTTGGCGAAACGCGCCGACCTGGTCGACATGGAAGGCCATACAATCGCCGCCGTCTGCGACGTATACAGGCTTCGATGCACCCTGCTCAAGGGCGTCAGCGACCTGGCGAACCACACCGGAAAGGACGACATCAAGAAAAACATCGCTGCGGTCTCAGCTACGGTCGCCACCGCCGTAGTCAACGGACTAAAACCCCCGCCGTCGCTACTGTCAAGCGTGCTGAACTTCACGAAAATCGAGCACACCGCCTTCAGCCTTCCGCTGCTGTTTTCCGGCGCATGGATCGGGGCTGGGCGGAACTGGCCCGGATGGAGCGTGCTACTGTTTATCGCACTTGCAGGGGTCGGGGCGAGATGTCTGGGCATGGCGATGAACCGAATACTCGACCGCGATCTGGACGCAAAGAACCAGCGGACCGCCAATCGCGAGATACCCGGCGGACGGATATCGCTGCTGGGCGCATGGTTAATCGCCGCTTCCGGACTGGGCGTTTATCTCGCAGCGTGCTGGGCGATAAGCCCGCTATGCCTGATGCTCTCGCCAGTCCCCGCGGTCCCGCTGATCGCATATTCGCTGCTCAAACGTTTCACGAACCTCTGCCACTTCGGCATCGGTTTGTGCCTTGCTCTGGCGCCGCTGGGCGCCTTCGTCGCGGCGTCGAGTTCGACAACTCTCAACGCCGAAATTATCATGCTCGCGTTATTCGCCTTCTTCTGGATCAGCGGCGCCGATATAGTGTACGCACTTATGGATATCGACTCGGACAGAAAGACTGGCGTGCACAGCATCCCGGCGTCTCTTGGCGTGGGCGGGGCTCAGATTGTCGCGGCGTGCGTTCACCTCACGGCCGCTGGTTGCCTGGTGAGCTTGTGGATGTCGTTGGGCGGCGGAATGCTCGGTGGTGCAGCAATGCTGGTGTCGATCGGAGCCCTGGCATGCGGATACATCCAGCGGATACCCGTCGGCGTGCGGTTCTTCCCGATTTTCGCGATCGCCGGAGTCGCCGGTTCGATCGTACCTTTACTTGGAGCAATACAATGAATCTGGTGCTTGCGGTAACCGGCGCGACGGGCGCCTACGCAGCCAAGCGACTTATCGAAAAGTCGCCCTGGCCGGTAACGCTTGTCATCTCGCAATGGGGACGCGAGGTCTACAAACGCGAGTGCGGTAATATCGACGAGCTGACCGGACCGGCGGCGGTGGTTTACGACGACACCGACCTGGCGGCGCCAATCGCCTCCGGCTCGGTGCCAACGCGCGGAATGGTGATACTGCCCTGCTCGACCAGCACAACGGGCAAGATCGCATCGGGCATTGGCGACACGCTGGTGACCCGCGCGGCGCACTGCCATTTGAAAGAGGCCCGCAAACTGGTGCTCTGCATTCGCGAGTCGCCCTGGTCGCTGATAGACCTGGACGCAGCCCGCACAATCGCGGCCGCGGGCGGTGTGATAATGCCAATCTCGCCTGCATTCTACATGACGGCCGACCATCCGCCCGAGACGGTAACGCTCGACACGCTGCTGGACGATTTCGTTGATCATGTGCTGGCGTTGTTCGGCAAGCCCGCAGCCGAAAACTGGGAGACCGTAAGGTGAGTTTTGCTGACTTAAGATCATTCCTGACGCATCTCGAAGCCAAAGGGCGCCTGGCCCGTGTGACCGCCGAGGTCGACACCGATCAGGAGATTACCATCATCCAGCATCGCGTGCTGGCCGCTGGCGGCCCGGCGCTGCTGTTCGAGAACGTGAAAGGCTCGCCCTACCGCATCGCCAGCAATCTGTACGGAACGCCCGAGCGAGTGAACGATGTGTTCGGCGGAGATCCGGCGGCGATGGGTCAAATGTTCACAGAGTTGGCAGAAAACCTCATGCCCCCCAGCCTGCCTGCGGCATGGTCGCAGCGTAAAAACATCCGCCGCATACTGAAAGCCCGCATGAAAAACGTTTCGCGCGGGCCTGTGATGGAAGAATGTTTCGACCCGCCGCAGCTCGACCGCCTGCCCGTCCTGAAATGCTGGCCGATGGACGGTGGACCGTTCTTCACCCTGCCCCTGGTGCACACCACCGACTGCGAAACCGGCGTGGGGAATTTAGGGATCTACCGACTTCAACGGTTCGACAGCGTATCGACGGGCATGCACTGGCAGATCGAAAAAGGCGGAGGGTTCCACTTCGCGCGCGCCTGCCGGCTCGGGCGAAAACTAAACGTAAGCGTACTTCTCGGCGGACCGCCGGCACTTACCATCGCAGCGATAACGCCCCTGCCCGAAGGCATAGACGAACGCCTGCTCGCCGCCCTGCTGATGGGCAAACCGCTGGAGATGATACCACGCAAAACCACGGGCCATCGCATACCAGCCCGCGCCGAGTTCGTGCTCGAAGGCACGGTCAGCGATGGCGACATGCAACAGGAAGGCCCGTTCGGAGACCATCTGGGCCACTACTCCCACAGCGCAAAATTCCCCGTGTTCCGCGTGGATCGAATGTTCGGACGTAAAGACGCGATCTACCCCGCAACCGTTGTCGGCAAGCCGCCGCAGGAAGATTACTACATCGGCGAGGCGATCCAGCAACTTACCATCCCGCTGCTGAAGCTGGCCAAACCGGGCGTCGGCGACCTCTGGGCGTATCCCGAAACGGGCTTCCACCCGCTGGCGGTCGCTGGGGTGAAGCATCGCTACCGGCGCGAGGGGCTCAAGCACGCTTTGGGGCTGATTGGCGAGGGGCAGCTTTCATTGACCAAGGTGATGATCGCCGTCGACGAAAACGTAAACGTAAAAGATTTCGCCGAAGTCAGCCGAGCGATCTGGCGGAACCTCGACACCGCCGACGGGCTCCACCTTATCGCCCCGACCGCGCAAGACACGCTGGACTTCACAGGCCCGTCGATGAACACCGGCAGTCGGTTGATCATCCTGGCCACCGATCGCCCCAGCGGCCCGATACGCAAGGAGCCCCCGCCCGATCCGCCGCGACCTGAAGCTTTATGCGCGGGCGTTTTGGGCGCCACGCGCATTGGCCCAGCGATTCTCGTGGTCCAACTTGAACGTGATGCGGACAGAGAAGCTGTTCGATCAGCGTTATCGCAGCACCCGGCGACGAAGAATTACCTGTTCCAGGTCCTCGTTTCGGACGACGTTCCGCTCGACGATCTGCGAATGGTGCTCTGGGGATGGTTCACGCGGTTTGACCCGCTGGCGGACCTCCACCCAGCCGGCCGAAAAGTCGAAGGCAACCGCATGATACTCCAAACACCAATCGCCATAGACGCCACGTGGAAAGAGGGCTACCGCAAACCGGTGGCGTTCGACCCGGAAATCGCCGCCAAAGTCGACGCCAAATGGGACAGCTACGGAATCGATCTATCGGGGGCGAAACCATGAGCGACACTCTGATCACCAGCGAAGAAAACCGCCTCATGTTCGATTCGATCGCACGGAGATACGACCTGCTGAACGCGGTGATATCGCTCGGCCAGGACGGTTACTGGCGCCGCCAGGCCGTTGGCGCTTTAGACCCGCAAGACGGCCAGATATTCCTGGACGTGGGATGCGGGACCGGTGATGTGGCGATGCAGATCGTGCGGCAGGCGGGACGCGCACGCGTGATTGGCGTCGACCCTGCCGAGGCAATGCTGAAGATCGCCGACGAAAAGGCGGTCGGATCAGGAATGGACGACTGCATAACATATCGCCCAGCCGACGTGACCGATCCGGCCGAAGAATTCCCCGAAGCCCCGTTCGACGGGGTCACCTGCGCCTTCTGCATTCGCAACATTACAGACCGCGCGGCGGCGTTGGAGCGAATGGTAAGCGTTATGCGTCCCGGCGGGCGTGTTGCGATACTCGAGCTGACTCGCCCGGCCGGTCGGCTGGTAAGATTCGGGCACAAACTCTATAATCGCCTGTTCGTCCCGCTGGTAGGCAAAATGCTTTCGCGGGGCGGAGCTTACAAGTACCTTGTGAGATCGATTGAAAATTTCCCCCAACCGCAGGCCATTTGCGAGGCTATGGAGGCCGCTGGCTTTGTCAACGTCAAACAAACGGCGCTGTCGGGCGGGGTGGTGACGCTATTTACAGGTAACACGCAGTGACCGCAGAACAACCTGAAACTTATACATTCGCAATCGCATCGTTCCTGAACGCTGCCCCGCTGGCGGCGTTTCTGGAGGATGTCGATCCGCGCGTGCGCGTGTTCTCCCAGCCGCCCTCACAACTCATGCCCCACGTGCTGGCCGGTCGAGCCGATGCTGCGATGACGCCCGTGTTCGACTACTTCAACACTCCGAGCGTGAAAATGATCGACTCGATCGGAATCGCCTCGCGCGGTAACGTTCGCAGTGTCTGGCTGAAATGTCACAAACCGCTGGACCAGATCCGCAGCGTAACGCCCGACCCGGCGTCAAGATCGTCAAACGCGTTGACGAGAATTCTGCTGAAAAAACATTTCGGCCTGAACGTTCCGATGCAGAACCCTCCGCCCGGAGAAACACCCGACGCGACGGTTGTCATAGGCGACCGGGCCTTGCGCGAACCGCCTGGGGAGTTCGGCAACTACGACCTGGCCGGAATCTGGACCGAAATGACCTCGCTACCGTTCGTCTACGCGGTCTGGGTCCATCGCGCCGATAACCCCAAAGCCGCCCAGCTACACCGAATCGCACACGCTGCAAAAGACGCCGGCCTGGCCGCCCTGGAGCAACTGGCTGATCGATACGCCGACCAACTGCCCCTGTCGCGCGAAGAATGCATAGAGTATATATCCCAGTTGCTAACCTACGAACTGGGACCCGAAGAGATGGAGGGCATGGCTCTTTTCCGCGCCATGATCACCGAAGTCGACGCCGACGGAGACCTGACAAAATGAGCCCCGCTGAACGAATATCACGCTGCGACGCTGTCGAAATGCTGAAGCGGACCGGAACGGCTGAGCTGATCGGACTGGCCGACAAGGCCCGACGCCAGCGCCACGGCAGGCGCACGTATTTCGTCCACAGCCTGAACCTGAACCCGTCGAACATATGCGAAAACCGCTGCGAGTTGTGTGCATTCTGGCGGGAGACCCACGCCCCAGACGCCTACACGATGACGCTCCAGCAGGCGTTTAAGCATATCGACCAGTCAGCCGACTGGGACCTGACCGACCTGCATATCGTCGGCGGGCTCGTGCCCCAATTGAATCTGGATTACTACGAAGCCCTGTTTGCTTACGGGCGAAAAGTGCTTGGCGACGTGCTGATCCAGGGCATCACGGCAGTCGAGGTCGACTACCTGGCCCGCCTGGAAAACCTTCCCATAATCGATGTGCTGAAACGCTTGAAAAACGCCGGGCTCGGGGCCATTCCCGGCGGTGGAGCGGAAATTTTCGCACCCGACGTGCGAACGCAAATCTGCAAGAACAAGATATCCGCCGAGGCGTGGCTGGACGTGCACAGACAAGCCCACGAGATCGGGCTGCCCACAAACGCGACGATGCTGTTCGGGCATCTCGAATCGCCCGAAGACATTGTTGACCACCTGGCATCGCTGCGTGATTTGCAGGACAGCACCGGCCTGTTCGGAGCGTTCGTAGCACTGCCCTTCCACGCCGAGGGCACGCATCTGGAGATCGATCGCGGACCGGCCGGTCATACAATTGCCCGCACCGTCGCACTGGCGAGAATCTTCCTGGACAACTTCCCGCACGTCCGCGTACTGGCGAACTATCTGGACCGAAAATTGCTCGGCGTGCTGCTGTCCGGCGGAGCAGACGACGCGGGCGGAACAAGCCTCGACGAGCGGATCGCCAAAGCCGCCGGAGCCCCCGACGCACAAAAATTCTCAGACACCGAAGAGCTGGAAACTTTCCTCGACCGTCTCGGATTCGAATCGGTGCTGACCAACAGCATCTATCAACCGGCGAGCGAACCGGCCGCGAGCGAACCGATCGATGATATTCCCACAATACCGCCCGATCGACTTGACACAGCCGGAGCAATAACACTCCACGACGAAGCTCCGTTCTGGGAACTGGGACGGTTGGCGCACCAAAAACGCCTGGAGATAAACGACCCGTCGACCGTAACGTTCGTTATCGACCGCAACATCTCGGTGACCAATATATGCAAGGCCGCATGCAAATTCTGCGCGTTTCATGTCGAAATCGGCGACCCGAGAGCGTTCACGCTAACCATCGACCAGATCGCCGAAAAGGTATCCCACGCCGCAGCGGCTGGAGCAACGCAAGTCCTGCTGCAGGGCGGGCTGAATCTGGAGACCAACCTGGCGTTCTACGAGAAAGTGTTCTCGACGATCAAATCGCTCGACCTGCCCGAGGTCTGCGTGCACTCGCTGTCGCCAACGGAGATCGACTTCCTGGCGGCTCTGGAAGATATGCCTGCCTGCGACGTTCTCGACCGCCTGCGAAACGCCGGCCTGGATTCGCTGCCCGGCGGAGGAGCTGAAATCCTCGTCGACGAAGTACGCCAGCGCGTAAGCCCTCGCAAAGTAACGGCGGGCAGATGGCTGGAAATCATGAAAATCGCCCAGAAAATGGGGTTCAAAACCACCGCCACCATGGTCTACGGGCTCGGTGAAACAACCGCCCAACGGATAGAACACCTCATGCGGATCCGCGACCTGCAGGACGAAACCGGCGGGTTCACAGCCTTCATCCCCTGGAGCTACCAAGCCGGAAACACACAACTGCCCATAGCGCCCCAGAGCGGGGTCGACTACCTGCGAATCGTCGCACTTTCGCGACTGGTGCTGGACAACATACCCCACATCCAGGCCGGATGGGTCACAGAAGGACCCGACCTGGCGCAATTGGCCCTATCGTTCGGAGCAGACGATTTCGGCGGGGTGCTGATGGAAGAACTGGTAGTCAAAGCCGCCGGAGCCTCATACGCCATAACCGCCCCGCAAGTAATTTCACTAATCCACGAAGCCGGTTTCAACCCAGCCCAAAGAACCACACAATACCAAATCCTGAAAAAACACGACCGACCCACAACATAACCAGGACCCGATAGATGAGCACACCGTCAAAAGCAGCGTTGGTTTCCATCATCCTGGGTATTCCATTTATACTCTCGGCGTGCCAAGCAAACGGTGAAAACTTTTCACGGAAGGATTTCTTCGCCCGCGCGTTGCCTCGTAACGAACAGTTGTGGAACGATCTGAACGGCGACGGGCTGCCGGAGAATCGCGGTGTTCGCTGGATGTACAATTACGCTTTGCTGCTGGCTGAGTCGGGTGATGCGAAGATGCTTCCGCGAGTTAAGCGCCTTATCGAACTTGGCGCACAAATGCAGGACAAAACCCCCGACAGTCCAACGTTCGGGAACTTCCGCTGGTACTGGCGAAACGATAAAGTCACCGACCTGAACGCAGTGGAGTTCGTCTCGCACCACATGATCCCGCTCTGGATCGATCACCGCAGCCGTCTGGACGCCAAAACCGCAGCAACGCTAAAGCAATGCCTCCAACGTTCGGTAAACGCATGCCTAAAACACAAAGTTCACCCAAGCTACACGAACATCGCGATTTCAAACGCGGTAAATCTAATCCTGCTGGGCGAGCAGTTCGACCGCCCCGACGCACTGGCTGAAGGCGTAAAACGCCTCGAAGCGGTATGCCTCACCAGCAGCAAATACGGAATATGCGAATACGATTCGCCCACGTATTACGGTGTAGATCTCGACGAACTGGTGCTGCTGAACAAATACGTTCAAACCCCGCGAGCCCGCAAAGCAGGCGCCGCAATGCTCGAACTTTTCTGGACCGACATCGCAGCCAACTGGTTCGCGCCCGGATCGCACCTCGGCGGGACGCATTCCCGCTCGTACAACTACCCGTGCGGAGCCAGCGACTTCCTCGACCGCCATCTCGCCCACGCCGGATGGGCGCCGCAAGCCTACAGCCAATGGGCCGCGGGCAAACCGCTGGACTCACCCGAGAGCAGATTCATCGATGGAGCGGCCTGGCTCGACGCGATGCCAGGAGCCTGGAAGCCCGGTAAAAAACTTTACGACCTGGCGCACAATCAATACCCGCGAGACGTCCGCCAACGTTACGGATCCAGGCCGGCAAGTTGGCGCAGGCAGATGATCTATCGCGACATAACACTAGGCTGCTCGGGCAAGGGATACGGCGTGATGGACCTGCCGCTAACGGTGAGCCTGCCTGGGAAGCGAACAGAATCGCGATGCTACTTTATCGCCGACGGGCGCGAAGATCCGTATGGAAAGCGAAAGTTCACCGTCGGCTCGGCCGGTCATACCAAGGCGCTGCACCTGGCTCCGCTCTGGGCGGCAGCGTCAGGCGGGAACCAGGCGATGGCGATCTCGCTGTACAGCGACAAGGTGGTGAACCGCGCGAACGTTACAAACCTGCAAAGCCACTTCGTCTTCCGGCGCCCTGACGCAATGTTCATCGGCGACAAACCGTGCAAGCCCGGTGCGAAACTCGCCGCCGGCGCCATTGTCACACTGCGATACAAAACCACCGCCGTTGCGATCTGCTTCCCCTGGGCGACGCGAACCGACCAGACGCCCGCACCGATCCACATCGTTGACGACAAGAATCCACATAACGTTTTGCGGCTCACCGCCGAGCATTTCGCCGGTAAGAAAACCCAGGGACCGAACAATCCGCTGCCAGGCGCGGCGATCTGGGTGCAAATCGCAAGCGGCCTCAACGATAAACAGTTCGCAAAATGGCGGAGCGAACTTACCACTCCGAAATTCAAAGTTAACGATAAGAAACTACAATTCTCATCGAACACAGAGCAAGAGACCGTCAGCCTGACAGTGGACAATCCCTGGGCCAACAAACGCAAAGTCAGCGTAATGCCCGCTCAGCCGAAAGGGATCCTGTCAGTAAACGGAAAAGAACTCGGCTGCAAGATTTTCGAATCGCTGGAACCAATCCGCACGTCCGAACGCATGAACTGAGTTAACCCAACGGGAGTATATCCGAGCATGGGACAAATACGATTTACAGCATCACTCGTGATCATCGCAACGATTCTCGTCGGATGTAAGCCGGACAAACCGCCTGCACCCCAGACGAAACTCAAGAACGGTTCGCAGGCTACAGCAGCGGTCTACCGTTCGCCGCTGGCGGTGGCGGTCTGTCCCGATGGTAAGACACTTTACGTTTCTGACAGGACGGCCGGTTGCGTCACGATTCTCAACGCGGCCAGCGGTGAGCACATCCGTAACGTGAAGATCGGTGGCGAGCCCGGCGGATTAGCGCTATCTCGTAACGGGAAAACGCTCTACGTCGCACAGCGGAAGGCAAACTCAATCGCCCTGCTGGACACCGCACGCCAAGTCGTAACCGGTCATATCCCCGTAGGCCCCTGGCCCGTCGCGGTCGCCCTGGCGAAAAACAGCAATCGCCTCTACAGTTGCAATCGCGGGAATCATAGCGTTTCAGTGGTGGACCTGGCCGCCGGCAAGGAGATCAAGCAGATCGCTGTAGTGAGAGACCCTGCGTTTGCGGTGGTCACACCCGATGAATCACGAGTGGTTGTCGCCAATTTCATGCCCGCCGGCGCTGCCACTGATCCCAATCCGGCGTCCGAGATCAGCATTCTTGATACGAAAGCGATGCGGCAGATCGCCCGGGTAAAACTACCTCGCGGATCGACAATGGCCCGCGGATTGTGGGTTTCTCCCAACGGCAAATGGGCGTACGCGGTTCACCTCCTGGGCCAGTTTGACCTTCCGGTAACGCAAGTGGAGCAAGGCTGGGTTCACACGACCGCCTTGACCATTATCGACCTGACAAAACCGATGCCGCTGGCGACCGTTCTGTTGGACGATCTGACCAACGGTGCGGCGGACCCCTGGGCGGTGGTCGGATCGCGAGACGGTAAAACACTATGGATCAGCCATCGCGGCGTTCACGAAGTATCCAGGCTCGATATCGGGCACATACACGAACTGCTCGAAGGCAAGATCCCCGCCGAACTGGCCAAAATCAAGGACGCTCAACGTGATAATATCTGGGTCCGCATCAAGAAAGACAAACGCCAAATCGCCGAACTGGCCCGCGATCTTACTGCGTTGCACATTTCCAAAACTCTCGCCAGGACACCATCGGGCGGGAAAGGCCCAACGGGCATAACGCTCAGCCCCAACGAAAACAAACTCTACGTAGCCAACTATTACGACGCCTCTGTTGGCGTACTGGACACGGCGGGCGGTAAGTTGCTAAACACAATCAGCGTAGGCCCACAGCCGCAAGCATGCTCGATCCGGCGCGGTGAAATCTACTTCCACGATGCAACGCGGTGCTACCAACGGTGGCACAGTTGCGCATCCTGCCATCTTGACCAAGGACGTATAGACGCCCTTCCGTGGGACTTCATGCGAGACGGGATCGACAACGGTAAGGATGTAATAAGCCTGGTTCACATGCACCACACTCCGCCCCACAACCGCCGCGCCACCCGGCCCGATCCGCGAACATGTATGAAAACAGGCGTACTCGGAAGCCACATGATGCCGCCAGCAGAGTCAGAGGTTGATGACCTGCTGGCGTACGTAAAATCGCTCCGCCCCGAGCCCAACCCAAACCTTCTGCAATTCGCCCCCGCGGCCAAGCGGGGAAAGGTAATCTTCGAGGGAAAAGGCAACTGCTCCCGATGCCACCCCAAGCCCTGGTTCACCGACAACAAGACCTACGACGTGGGAACCGCCAGCAAGGGAGATCCCGACGGAAAGTACGACACGCCCTCGCTGATTGAGGCCTACCGCACCGCGCCATACTTGCACGACGGACGTGCAGCCACCATCAAAGACGCACTTACCAAATTCGACCCCAAAGGCCTGCACGGAAACCTCAAGGCTCTCACGCCGAAGGAAATCGAAGACCTTATCGCTTACGTGCTCTCGCTGTAGTCACGCAGGCTTCTTCGCCGGAGCCTGTATGCGACATTACAAAGGGGCAAGAGGCAACGACAACGGCTTTGCCACAGAGATCACAGAGAACGGCAACGGCGCAAATTCTGTTACGGCAACGGCAACGACTACAGCAACGGCGAACGGTGAGATCACAGAGACGGCAACGACTACGGCAACGGCAACGGCGAACGGCGAGATTACAGAGGGATGGCCAGCGGCTAAGAGATTGGCTGGCCTACGGGCCTAATGGCGTCACGACAGCGATATCTGTAATGTATTGCGATACTCTTGATAGCACGAAGTAGGTCGTATCGTAGAAGCGGTCTCCCGACCGCTCTAAAAAAGCTTACACAACGGCAACGCGGCCAGAGACCAGTCTACGTCAACGCCGCTGACCGCGAGCCGTTGCCACTAGCCGTTGCCGCTCGCCGTTGCCGTAGTCGTTGCCGTCTCTGTGATCTCGCCGTCCGCCGTTCGCCGTTCGCCGTTGCCGTAACCAGATTTGCGCCGTTGCCGTTCTCTGTGTCCTCTGTGGCAAGGCCGTTGTCGTTGCCTATTGCCTAACCTGCCACCTTTTTATGTCACTCACTTCGCCGGGGCCTTGGTTTTGACGGGTTTTTTGGCGGGAGCTTTCTTCTTCGGTTCGGGCTCCTTGACGCGAGTGTAAACAAATTTCGTCGTGAACATCTTCTTGCCCATCAATTTTATATACGCCAGGAGATTCGCAACAGTATCGTCGACTTTGGCGTTGCTGCCTTTGATCTTACCAGCCTTGATTGATGCTCTGACGACTTTCTGACTCGGGGCCATTATTTCAAGCTTGTCTCCGACGAACTTGTATTCAAAAACATCATACCGATCGACAGAAGCCACCAACTCCTCCGGTTTAGCTCCGCGAAGTTGCGGGACCAACTTGGCGGTGTATCCAATGTTAAAATAATTCTTGTCGCCGATAATGGTCGGAAAGCCCACGAAATGACGCATGTAAAATGCGGGCTTCTTCTTTCCGGGTTTGACAAGAACCACTTCCATCCAGTTGAGCTTACCCGTGATATTGCCCGCACCTATGTGAAAATAGTACGTCTCACCTCTGATAACGCTGCTCCAGGTGCCGATGAGGCGCGGGTCGAGTTTGGCCTTCATGGGGTCCGACAGCGGGCGGCTTGACGTGATACCGTAATCCGCTCGCGCGGTCAGCGACAATCCTAGAACCAGCCCCATCAATGCAATCAAAGACAGCGTAATTCGCCTGTGTAACATGATCGTCTCCCTTCGGCCTGAACAATTGTGGACCGAAGCTGCCGCCCCCAACACAAGCTAGGGGCGATTGGCTTCGGCAATATCACTAGATAGACTACGCCGTCCGAGGCGATCGATCAAGTTTTTAGGCGTTTCAATTTGATTGCATACCTGAATCGGAGAGTTGGTTGCCCAGTAAATCGCAGATAATTATCAGACAATCAACGTATTACGCTTCTTAAAACCCTATCCGGAGGCGGCGACCTTGATGGACTCTTGAAATCATTACACAGCCATCCCATAGCGGGATGAATTCTGGGATAGATTTTGCTAAGTAGC
>JABGPF010000454.1 GCA_018645065.1 Phycisphaerales bacterium | reverse complement strand
ATTCCAGGCCGATCTGCTGGGAAGACCCGCCGCCCGGCTCGCAGCCGCTCGGCATCTCGTCCATACCGTCCACGACGCCGAGGGACGCTTCAAACCATGGCAGTTCGCTTATTCACGCTTCCTGCGTGGATACTGCGATAAGATTGTCTGCGTATCACCATCGGTTAAGGAATACCACCTGAGCCGCAGCGGCTTGCCCGAAGCGATCTACAAAACGATCCCCAGCGGAATCGACCCAAGCGAGTTCAAGCCTGATCCCGAAGCGAGAATACGCCTGAGAAAGCAGTGGGGGGTTGAAGACTCCCAACCGGTGGTCGTCTATGTCGGACGCCTCGATAGAGACACCGGTATAGAAACGCTCCTGTCGGCGTTCAGCCATCTTGCCGCCAGCGGGCGAACGATGGACCTGGTCATAGCAGGCGACGGTTCCGGAAGGCGCATTGTCGAAAACTTTATCAAACATGGAGAAGGGGGCGGGCGATGCCGACTCCTGGGCTTTGTCGATGATGTGCGAGCCGTACTCAGCGCAGCGGATATATTCACCACCGCAAGCAATTCAGAAGGCCATCCGCTCAGCCCAACCGAAGCAATGGCCGCCGGACTGCCCGTAGTCGCCACGCGAACCCCCGGTCTGAGAGACCTTGTCATAGACGGGATCACAGGCTTGCTGGCGCCCAAGCGAGACATATTCGGACTGGCTGAACGAATCGAACGATTGAGCGACGATCCGGAACTCTGCAACCAACTCGGCCAGTACGGGCGAGAACGGGTCAAGGCCCAGTACCCCGTCACCGCAATGATCAACTCCCTCGATGCGCTCTACAGCGATATCGTCTCACAAGGTCTGGCAAGACACCCCCAGCCAATAGACGTAGACTGGGATCTGTAAAACCAATTCCTCCGACCGTTATACCAACCGCTCGCGACGTTATTTTTGACGTTTTGCAATTTTTTTTCATGAAAAAGCTTCAGGTCTGCCGATAGACCGAAATACCTACGGGTACGGATTCGCGCCGGCCGACTGCGGGCCGATGAGTCCGGGCTGAAAAATGCGGTGTCCAGGACGACTGGAAAAAACGGTAAATAATGTTACAAAAAAATATCGTGTGGAACGCTCGGACGAATGCCCAATATGTTGGGCATGTCTGGCTTTGAAAGGCAATAACTAGTAGGTCTGCTGCCTGATGAGCAAGAGCAATGAAAAAACTTGGAATGTTTTCTGTTTTTTTAGTTGTCGTGTCCCTGTTTGAGGGGTACGATCCCTATCAAGACATAGCGGTCCCACGAGAATAGCGGTTGATCCCAAATGAAGGCACTGATTGGAAATTTTGACACGAGGCTCGACTCGAAGCGACGGTTAGCTATTGCTTCGGGGATTCGCGAGCAGATTTCATCGGCCTGCGGTGAGAATTTTGTGTTAGTTCCCGATCCTGATCCCCAGAACGGTCGCGAGCGTTACTTGTGGTTGTTTCCGGACGTGTATTTCCGGAGTCTGGCTGCGAGCATGAAGCGTGGTGCGTTGACTGCTGAGCATCAGCTTGGTTTGGAGCGTTGGATTGCCATCGCCCAAGTGATCAGGCCTGACGGGCAGGGGCGTGTGGTAATACCTAAAGATTCGATGAAGGGCGTAGTGGTTACCGAAGAACTCAAGCTTTCCTGCAACGGTAATCATATTGAAATATGGCCTCGCGATAAATGGGACGCCGAATATGGCGTGCAGGCGGTGCTGCCTCGCAACATATTCGATATGGCGTCGGATGGTTTGGACTTTGAAGATTAGAATAAATTCCGGAGAGTGTTCTCCGGTCTGAGAAGAAGCGGATGTTTGGACAGTACGATAACGGCTACGCGTGGGACAAGGATGTCCGAGTTTGTTGCGAAGGCCTAAAGGATCTGTCCCGGAACGAGAAAGGAATCTCAGGATGCTCATTACTCATGAAGTCGCGAGTGGTCGATCGAGTCAAGGATGTCTCGATGCGAGTCTCTCACAGTTGCGAGAAGAGTTAGCTTGTCCGGAAAGTTTGACCGACGATTCCCGGCAGCGCCTGCTGGAATTGAACAGGCTTCTCACGCGATTGACGGCTTTGGATGGTGAGTATTCCCGGGTCAGTTTTTCTAAACCTGCTGTTTCTGCGCTCCAGTGCACCGGAGCGGTCGCATGAATTGGATTATTTAAGGTGGCCTGGTGATGGATCACCCTGTGGGCCATGTGCCCGTATTGCTTCAGGAAGTGGTTGAATTGCTGCTCCCCGAGGGTAAGCGGGCGGTTTCGATTGTAGATTGCACCGTTGGGCTTGGTGGGCACGCAGAAGGTTTACTGCGAGCTGACCGGGGCGAAGGCTGCCTGATAGGCATGGATGCTGACGCGGGTAACCTTCGCCTCGCCAAGCGGCGTCTTGAACCGTTCGGGAAGCGTGTTCGTTTGTTTGAAGCTAATTTTGCTTCGATACGCGACGTGCTGGACGAGGTAGGTGTCGAGCGTGTTGATTGCGTTCTGGCCGATTTGGGTGTCGCATCAACTCAACTTGACGATCCCGAAAGGGGTTTCAGTTTTTCGGCCGACGGACCGCTGGACATGCGCATGGATCGCACCGCGGTTCGCAGCGCGACTGAACTGGTCAACGAATTGGACGAGGCGGAACTGGCCGACATAATATTTGAATATGGGCAAGAGCGTTACAGTCGTCGCGTAGCACGTGCGATAGTTCGCGCCAGAGTAAGCAGGCCGATCCTCACCACCCTGGCGCTGGCCGATATTGTACACCGCGCGATTCCGAAGGCATCCAGGCGTCCGGGAAGAGGTCTCGATTCGGCTACGAGAACATTCCAAGCGTTGCGGATAGCGGTTAACGACGAACTCGGCGTTCTTGACAAGCTGCTGGAAGTCCTGCCCGACGTGCTTAAAGTTGGCGGTCGGGCCTGCATGATAAGCTTCCATTCGCTGGAAGATCGCAGAGTTAAGCAGGCCTTCCGCCGTTACGCATCTGACGGACTTGCGAAAATACTAACTAAAAGACCGATTACCGCCTCGCTCGCCGAGCAGACGGTGAACAATAGAAGTCGTTCAGCGAAATTGAGATG
>JABGPF010000453.1 GCA_018645065.1 Phycisphaerales bacterium | reverse complement strand
ACAATGTGTTGGCACCTAAAAGCGCTAACGATGTGTTGTCACCTGTCAGCTAGGTTCTAGGTTCTAGGAACGACAACGGCGTCTGCGAAGAACGGCCAGGCCGCCTAACGCCAGCATCGTCATCGTAGCCGGTTCGGGCGTATAGATACGCAGGTTATCGATCCCCTGCTGCAGGGAATTTTGGCTCATAATGTTGATCCGGCCGATATAATCTCCATCCTCGGCGATGAAGCCCACAAAGTTGTTTCCGGTTATGTCGGAACCGCGTTCGGCCTGACCAAGAAACGCTCCCGATATGTCGTAGAAGAAAATATCCACGGTGTCGGCTGCGTAACCGATGGTGTTGAAACTCACCGCTTCGACATTATCGCCGAGCATGATAATGTCGAGCCCGTCGACCGCGTAGTTCGCCAGGATTCCGGCGGACCACAATCCGGCGAATCCGGTTTCGGCTTGGGCAAGGCCCCACTCGACGCGACGAGAAAGGACACTCGGACTGCCGGAATTGTTAGACTGGATAGTCACCGGAAGGGTCAGTCCATTGGGATACGGATGATTCGCCACACCCTGGGTAAGGGAGTCATTAAACGCCAACGCCTCCGGGCTGGTGAGGGCTGAATTTTCAAAATCCTCCACGCCCAGGTTATTCAGACCGCTGACAGCGTTGTCGAAATCGGTCTTGTTATCGTGTACAAAGACCCCGGCGCGTTGGTACATCGAAACGTAGTCAAGACCAAGCGTTGCATAGCCGCCTGTACCATTGTTATCCACATTGATGCGAGTGATCGTCTCGCCGGCGCTCATTTCAATACCGACAAATTTATCACCCCCGCCTGAAGGCGATGAAACCGTAAGCACACTAATCGGGGTGACCCCCTGACCGTAAACTCTAACCGTTACGTCCTGGCTGGATCCGAAACTCCTATGAAGCCAGCTCAACGCATGTGTGTCCACCAACGGGATAATGTCCATACTGTCAATATCCGTGCCAATATAAAGCCACGTACCGCCAATATCGTTGTAATACCTCAACCCGTCAACGCCGCGAGGATTTAGCGTATCGTGGTCCCCAACGTTAGACTGGAAGGTCGCGGGAATACTCACGCCGCTTGGGAAATGATTGGGCGTAGTAGCCACTCCCTGCGTGAGCGGGTCATTAAAACCGGGCAAACTGCCATCCATCGTCCCAGGCGTCGACGTGAAACTGTCTGTTCCCAAACTGGTCAGCGCGGAAACCGCGGTATTAAATGAACTGTCTGATGTATGATGAACAACAGCCGCCTGGGCGTTTACAGCGCAGAACATGCCAATTGCAACGATAACCGCACACTTTTTTATAAGTCTCCGTGGTGTCATAATGACGCCTCCTTGACCGATGAAAACAATCGCCCATCGGCACGTAAAATTAACGATCTCATTTGTTATATGGTCCCTAAGCAGGCATAATCACAGTAGCACACATCACTATTTTCGTCAACCCACATTCCAGACAAGAACATAGAAATAAAATCAGCTAACCCGATAATATCAAGCTGCGGCGTCAGGTTATGGCATACGAGGCTTCTTCTCGGTATAATACCTTTTGATTACATGACTTGGATACCACAGACATTCCGGGCGTTGGTGCGTGATTTGCGGCGGCTTGTTTCTCCGCTGGACGTGATGTATCACGTGGGGAATATGATATATCGTCGTTCTCTGCGTTACACTCTGTTCGTTGTGGGCATCAGTATTCTCGGTGTGCTGGCGAGAAGTTTTTCACTGCCCGGACTAACGATCCGTCAGGCTCTCATCCTGCCGCTTTTTATCGGCGGGATGGCGCTGGTGTTCGGAAGCATGCTGAAGATCATCCCGGGCCTGATCTCCTCGCGGCTACAGACCGTCGCGCAAGCCTCCGATCTTAACCTGATGGAGGACTATCGCAAGACGCAGGTCGAGGGGCATCTCGAAGCGCTGTGGGATCGCATTTTCCGGTTCGAATGCGTTGACGACCCCCAATCCGAGCCCGACGAAGACGATCCGGCCCAGATGGCTGCGAAAACCGACTATCTCGCCCGGGCGACCGAAGCGTTAAACTCACATTTTCCCCAGATCCGCCAGATGCATCTGCTGGGGCTCGACCTTCGGTACCTGGAAGACTGGCGTGACGGGGCATACCTCGACATCAGCGATACGAAACTCAACGAGCAGTTCGAGGGCAACTCGACCCTGACTACCGTTCGTCGCGAAGTCGGGCTCTGGGGCGCCGCCGGTATGCGACGGTTCACCTTGCGAAAAATATCGCAGAACTTATGGTTCCGATTCATCACGCGAATGATCTCCATGGGCGTTGGCGCCTCGGTCGAACGCCTGAACAAACGCTACGACACCGACCTGTTCAACTCACAAGCCCTACTCTGGCCCGGCGAGGCCGACTCGCCCTGGCTTAACAATTTCCCAGGCGCCCGCGACGAAGTAATCCAACAGCGACAAAAAGCCATCCGCAGCGTGTTCGGACCCGATATCGGGACCGCGGGCGAAGTGCTCGATCGAATGCTATACGCCGATTTCGCAATGGCCACCGAACTGCGAATGCGATACGACGCGGAATATTGCACCGGTGACCTGGGCTACGATGCGATCAGCGATCTGCAATCAGGTTGCCGCGAACCACGCGACATAAAAGAAGCTCAACGCCTCACCGCACGGGCAGGCAAAGGCCGCATCGCACTGAAACATTTCCTCAGCGAACACCGCCCCGAACTTACCGAACCAATAAACGACAGAAAACTGCGAGCGGTCGAAACCGCCTTTCACATAAACAAAAACGGGCTGCGACGCGGAATCATCAAACGCGTAACCGACAAGAAGCACCCCGAAAACCATCGCCCAATAGAAGAACTCCTGACGATAATAGACACCGCCGCCGAAAAAGAAAAAGCCATCACACGCCGCCTCATCGCAGTAAGAATGCACCACGAACTAACCCGCTTGGCAAGAAGCGGATACTACAAACTACTCGCAGATCTCGCATACTAAACGGCAGTGCAACGGCAGGTTCTAGGTGACAGGTGACAACACATCGTTAGCGCTTTTAGGTGCCAACACA
>JABGPF010000075.1 GCA_018645065.1 Phycisphaerales bacterium | reverse complement strand
CGCCGGGATCTGCGCGGGGGGCCGCCGGAAACGGCGGTCCCTACCGCAATCATCCCTTCTTAATTATTGCTCTTAGCGGTGGATTCACATCTGGAGTGCAACGGTGCGGTTATGGAACACTTCCGCAGGTGTTTTGTAGTTGTAGTTGAGGCGTTTTTTCGGACGATTATTAAGTTTCCAAACATACCGCGCCAGCTCGGGGTCGGTCCTTGAAATTGCAAATGGGGTAAATAGACGCGGCCCCCGGATGCTTTCTATAGCTTCCGGGGGCCGCGGTTTTATGTATTGCTGCGTATCTGTTAAAAGGGTCTACTTCGTGACGAATTCTTTGACCTTGTCGCCAACGTACTGTATTTGCTCGTCTGTGAGTTCTGCGTAAACCGGAAGGGCGATTACTTCCTTGGCGGCTTGTTCGCTTACGGGGAAGTCGCCGGTTTTGTATCCCAGCGGTGCGAAGCATTCCTGCTGGTGCAGGCTCAAGGGGTAGTATACGTCGCATCCGATTCCATTTTCGATCAGGAATGCTTTGCATTCGTCACGATTGGGCACTCGGATGACGTACTGGTTGTAGATCGTTTCGTTGTAGTCGCGAATGGTTGGGGTTGTTATCTGCGGGCAGTCGGCGAATATGGCGTTGTATTTGGCGCCGTTGTCGCGGCGTCCCTGCGACCATGAGTCGAGATGTTTCAGTTTTATCAGCAGGGCGGCGGCTTGTATCGCGTCCAGGCGGAAGTTGCCTCCGACTTCCTGGTGGAAATACTTGGGCTCCATACCGTGATTGCGGTACATCGACAGCTTGCTGGCCAGTGGTTCGTCGTTGGTGACAACCATTCCGCCGTCACCGTTGCACCCGAGGTTCTTCGACGGGAAGAAGCTGAAGCAGCCTGTGGTTCCGATAGATCCGGCTTTGCGTCCTTTGTATACCGATCCGATCGATTGCGCCGCGTCTTCGATCACGAAGAGATTGTGCTTGGCTGCGATTTCCATGATCGGGTCCATGTCGGCCATCTGGCCGTAGAGGTGGACCGGGATAATCGCCTTGGTTTTGTCGGTTATCGCAGCCTCTATCTTCGCCGGATCGATATTGTACGTGTCCGGTTCGATGTCGACGAACACAGGCTTGGCGCCGGTGCGCCAGATGCATCCGACCGTTGCGAAGAAGGTGAACGGCGTGGGGATAACCTCGTCGCCGGTGCCTATGCCCAGGACCATTAGGCTGGCCAGAATCGCGTCAGTACCGCTCGATACGCCGACGCCCTTGGCGCATTGGCTGTAGAGGGCGATCTCTTCTTCGAGTTTGGTGACGTTCGGTCCGCCGATAAACCATTGGCTTTCCATAACCGCTTCTATTGCGGGCATCATCTCTTCTCTGAGCGTGGCGTACTGGGCCTTCAAATCTAGCAGCGGAACATTCATCGGTTCACGTCTCCTGTTACAGACTGTTTTAAGTTATCCGGTTATTCGTCGTTCCGGGGCAACTGTATCCTTTAAACTGTCTGATCGCAATACAAATTCACTGGCTACGGAACTGTTTCCATCCACCTTGCACTTGATTATGTGCGCCCGGGGCGTATCATACTCACAACGTCGGAAACTGTGGAAATACGGAGAAATTGGTACGATGGCAGGCAAAACCAAAGGCATAATACTGGCCGGAGGAAGCGGGACGCGACTCTACCCGCTTACGCGAGCGGTCTCAAAACAACTGCTCGGCGTCTACGACAAGCCGATGATCTACTATCCGCTCAGCGTGCTGATGCTCGCGGGGATCAAAGAAATACTGATAATCTCCACACCGCACGACCTGCCGGCGTTTGAACGACTGCTCGGCGATGGGGCGAATCTGGGGCTGAAATTGTCGTATGCGCCACAACCAAAGCCCGAAGGGCTGGCGCAGGCGTTTATTATCGGGGCCGATTTTGTCGGCGACGATGCGGTTACGTTGATTCTGGGTGATAATATTTTCTATGGGCATGGATTAATCGAAGCCGTCCAGGCTGCGGCGGCCGACACCCAAGGCGCAACGGTATTCGGATATCGCGTGCGCGACCCGCAACGATACGGTGTTGTCGAGTTTGACCAGGACGACCGGGCGATAAGTCTCGAAGAAAAACCCGCCAATCCCAAGAGCAACTACGCAGTGGTGGGTCTTTATTTCTACGGCCCGGACGTTGTGAAGTATGCGTCGGAGTTGAAGCCAAGCGCTCGGGGCGAGTTGGAGATAACCGACCTGAACCGAGTGTATCTTGAGCAGGGCCGGCTGAACGTTCAGCGGCTGGGCAGAGGAATCGCGTGGTTGGATACGGGCACGAACCAGAGCATGCTCGAAGCCAGTAATTTCGTTCAGGCAATCGAAGAACGCCAGGGACTCAAGATCGCTTGCATCGAGGAAATCGCCTGGCAGCAAGGCTGGATAACTCCCGACCAGGTTCGCAAAGAAGCCGACGCCATGAAAAATAGCGCGTACGGAGACTACCTCCTGGACCGTCTGAAACAGGAAGGCTGCTAATAAATGAAGCGTATCGATACGGACCTGCCCGGGGTGTGCCTGTTGGAACCAGATGTGTTTGGCGACCAGCGCGGATTCTTTATGGAAACGTATAACCAGCGCGTTTTCGAGCAGATCGGAATCACGCAAACGTTTGTGCAGGACAATCAATCGCGTTCCAGGCGGGGCGTGCTAAGGGGGTTGCACTATCAACTGAACCAACCGCAGGCGAAACTTGTAAGAGTGACCTTGGGCGAGGTTTATGATATCGCGGTCGATCTGAGACGCGGCAGTGAGACCTTCGGGAAGTGGACGGGCGTAACTCTGACCGCCGAAAATAAACAGATGTTCTTCATACCAGAGGGGTTCGCCCATGGGTTCTGTGTGATAAGCGAAACCGCCGAGTTTGCCTACAAATGTTCGGACTTCTACGCACCGGAGGAAGAACGCGGGATAATCTGGAACGATCCGCAGTTGGCGATTCCCTGGCCGCTGGACGGTGCTGAACCGATCCTGTCGCCCAAAGACGCCGCATATGGTATCCTTGCCGACATGAACGAAAACGATCTACCGATCCTCCGGGAGAATTCAGATGCCTGAGGCTGGCGATAACTGCAACCATGAACATAAACCATCGGTCGTGCTGGTCACCGGCGGGGCGGGCTTCATCGGATGCAATTTTGTGAGGCATCTGCTTGCCAGCGACGATTCGCTGCGGGTGATAAACTACGACGCGCTGACATACGCGGGCAGTATGGCGAATCTGGCGGGGCTGGACACCGAATATGCTGATCGATATCGGTTTGTCCATGCCGACATCTGCGATGAGTCAGCCGTTGGGCAAGTGTTTGACGAAGAAGCGATCGACACCGTGGTGCACTTGGCTGCCGAAAGTCACGTCGACCGATCAATCAGCGCCCCTGGAGCGTTTCTAAACACCAATATAACCGGCACGTACGTTTTGCTCCAAGCCGCACGAGCAGCCTGGGGCGACCGCAAAGATGTGCGTTTTCATCACGTGAGCACCGACGAGGTCTACGGTTCGTTGGGCGAAGACGGACTGTTCCTTGAGACCACCCCGTACGATCCGTCCAGCCCGTACAGCGCGTCGAAAGCGGCGTCTGATCATCTGGTTCGCGCATGGCATCGCACGTTTGGGTTGCCTGTGACGATTTCGAACTGCTCGAACAACTACGGGCCGTACCAGTTCCCCGAGAAACTGCTCCCGCTGATGATCTCCAACGCTCTGGCTGGTAAATCGCTGCCGATCTACGGCGATGGGAAGAACGTTCGCGACTGGTTGTTCGTGGGCGATCACTGCATTGCTCTGGATGCGATTGTGCGCGAGGGGCGCCCCGGCGCCACCTACAACGTTGGCGGGCACAACGAGTGGGCCAATATTGACATCGTGCATCTGCTGTGCGATCAGTTGCAGGAGTTGGTTGCTCCGCCCAGCGGACATTACCGCGATTTGATAACATTCGTGCAGGACCGTCCCGGCCACGATCAGCGATATGCGATAGACGCGTCGCTGATCCAGCGTGAACTCGGATGGACCCCGAAGCACAAGTTTGAAGATGGTCTGCTGGAGACGATCAGGTGGTATCTGGCTAGCGGCGCCTGGATCGAAGAAATTCGCAACACGAAATACTCAGGCCATCGCCTGGGCGTGATAGATCCCGGCGATAAGAAAGCCCCGGTGGCGGAATAAACGCCGGCTCCAGTGTTTTGTTGGAACTCCCGGGTGATGAATATAGTGTTGGATTGGAACAGGAATGACGGAAAGAATTAAGAAGTTTGTAAAACGCCGTCTGGCCTCGCATCCCAGGCTGTATGCTCTGGCGGCACGCTGCTACTTCAAGCTTCGCGTATTGGGGAATCGTTTACCTGGAGAGGCCCGTGGGAGTTACTTGCGAGTATCGAAGGAAGACGGACTCTCTAAGGTCGGCAAGCGGGGTGTCTTGGGCAAAGGCTCAGGGGCAGGCGAGAGTGTCTGTCCTTTTGACGCCGAATATCAGGACGAGCAGGATTTTTCCACTCACGAGACTGACCTTAAAGCCATCGCATATTACTTGCCCCAATTTCACCAGATTGAAGAAAACGACGAATGGTGGGGCCCGGGATTCACAGAGTGGACCAATACCCGCAGCGCCGAACCGCTGTTCGAAGGGCACTACCAACCTCGCCAGCCGCATGACGACATTGGTTACTATGATCTCAGCGACGTAAATGTCATGAAAGATCAGGTGGCAATGGCCAAGCGACACGGGATTTACGGGTTCTGTTTTTACCACTACTGGTTCCATGGAAAACGTCTTCTGGACAAACCGCTCGATATGCTGATGGAGCATCCGGAAATCGACATGCCGTTCTGTCTGTGCTGGGCCAATGAAACCTGGAGCAAAAAATGGGACGGCCGTGACCATCACATTCTGATGGAGCAAACTTTCTCCGACGAAGATGACATCAATTTTATCGAGTCATTATCGAAATATATGGCCGATGATCGCTACATCCGAATCGATTCAAAACCGGTAGTATTAGTCTACAGGATCCACAAATTACCTGACATAAACGCCACGGTTAAACGCTGGCGTGATTGGTGTCGCGACAATGGAGTTGGCGAGATTTGTTTGCTGGCCGTTTTTCACGGTGAAGTGGGGCAGGAGACTCTCGGTCCGCCTGAGGAGTATGGTTTTGACGCGTACGCTTCATTCCCGCCGCATAACTTTATCTGCTCTCAGTCCAGCACTGAGGGGGACGATCTGAAAAACACGCGGATTTGTGATTATCAAAACGGCGTCGAGAGGTATGCCTGCGATCATGATGTCAAGATATATGAAGGTTGCATGCTGGGTTGGGACAACACCGCGAGGCTGGGATCGCGTGCATATATGTTCCTGCGTTTTTCGTTGGATGCGTATTACCGCTGGCTTTGCAAAGTGATTGAATATACGCGGAAAACGTTTCGGCAAGATGAACGTTTCTTCTTTATCAACGCCTGGAACGAATGGGCCGAGGGCGCCTATCTTGAACCCGACAAAAAGTATGGTTATGCGTATCTGAATACGACGTCCAGGGCGCTGTTTGGTCTGCCGCTGACCGAAGGCGTTGTTCTGAATGACGCCTCGGGTTCGTTGGGTGAAATGTCCGCGGCGAAATACGACCAGAACTACGATTGGGTCAAGACGCAGATTGTCGCAGGCGGCGACTATTCCCTGGCGAAAATGGATCATTATATCACATCTGGATCTGAGATCCTGGAGTTCGGTTCGGCATCGGGGTATTTCACCCGCTATCTGAAAGAGGAAAAAAAAGCGATCGTGGATATCGCCGAAATCGATCCTGATTGCGCCGCCCAAGCCGCACGCCACGCCAGAGATTGCGTCGTCGGCGATATCGAGCAGCATCTCTGGGCCCAGGAATATGCGGGGCGAAAGTATGACTATATCCTTTTCGCCGATGTCCTTGAGCATCTCAGAGACCCCTGGTTCATGCTCGAATCAGTCAAGCCGTTTCTCGCCGATGATGGGCAGATCCTGATCTCGCTTCCGAATATCGCTCACAAGGAGATCATCGCAGCCTTGTACAACAACGACTTTTCGTACGCGAATGTCGGCATCATGGACAAGACGCATCTGAGATTTTTCACCGAACGGACTGTTCGGGAACTGATAAGCCAGTCAGGTCTCCATCTGCGGGAAATGCAGTATGTCAACGCGCCGGTGTTACCCGAGGGTTGCGGAACGCGGCTTAATAAAACCCAAGTACCTCGCGAACTTCAGGCATTTTTGTCGAAGAAACAGCATGCCAATGTGATTCAGTTTGTCGCATCTTGCCGGAAAACACCCTCCTGAGACAACGATATGGGCAATACAGAAACGACGTATTTTCGCACTGTTATGAGCGGTGGGATGTGAAAGTTATGACGCTTAAAAAACGAATTGTTGCGGCAATATATAAGCGAATTAGACAAACGCCAGGGAGTTGCCTTCGAATACTGAAGGCTACACTACACGTGTTAGTCAAAGGTCGTAGTGTCCGCAAGGATTTGAAGAAAATATCGTTGACCAGAAAGATACGTATAGGGTTTTATAGTGCGGTTTCATCTTTTGCTTACGAGCCTGGATTTCGGCCGTTGGCGTATAATTGCATCCGGAGCGGAATTCAAAAAGAGTTTCCAAGTGAATTTGAAGTTTTCTGGGTTGACGATTTAGACTCTGTGAATATTGGTGTTGGCGAGAACGCGGATGTGCTTTTGGTGTCCTCGCTTTCACAATATTGGCTGGATGCCTGCAAGGCCATTAAGATCTTTCGCGAAAGGAATCCCTCGGCCTGGATTATCGTGGGCGGGCATCATATTTCACATTTCCCCAATTCGCTTCCTGAGCAAGCTGATTATGCGATTGCCGCCGAAGGCGAGATTGTACTGCCCAAACTACTACAATTATTGATGCAATCTTCTCATCCGCCAAAGGAAGAGGTTGCGGTCATTCCCGGGATAATATTTCGCGAAAAGAATGGTGCGGGCAATTCCTGTTGTTCTCTTGCCGAGCGGATTCCTGCTGACCAGCTTGTTTTTCCTGATCGTTGTGTCGACGGTTATCGTGAGATTGTGCCTTATCTGTTGACATCACGCGGTTGTCCATATAAATGCACATTTTGTTCTTCAGGAGAACATTGGCAGCGAGTCTCTTATAGCTCTATCGAGCAGGTCGCCGACGAGATAGCACAGATTGCCGAGTTATATCCCCAACTAGAGACAATTCCGATTTGCGACGACCTTTTTGTTGCCGACAAGGATCGATTGAAGCAATTGCACCGGGAGCTTCAAAATCGAGATTTGTTGGGTAAAATGTCTTTTTCGGCAAATGTCCGGGCGGATCTGGTGGATGATGAATTGTGCGAACTTCTGAAGAGTCTTAATGTGACGATTGCCTGTTTTGGCTTTGAGTCGGCGACAGACCGTATTTTGAAGATACTCAAGCCGCAAGGCAGTTGCTCGGTAGAGCAGAATATGACCGCTATCGAGGTTCTTCACCGTCATGGCTTGGAAGTGTATTTGTCGTGTGTTTTAGGTACTCCTGGTGAGTTGCTTGAGGAAGCCAGGGCGACATGCGAAGTTACGTTGCAATCTATGCGAGAAGGAAAAGTAAAGTTTGTCGCCTGGAATATACTTTGTCCTATGCCTGGTACGTATTTTTGGGAATGGGGCCGTCGCGAGGGCGTTCTTCCTCAGGAAGACACGTTTGACTGGTCGAGATTATCAGTTTACGCTGATTGGCTTCATTCACGATTTAACTCCTTTGCTGAATGGCGAAAGGCTCGGACGCGAACCAATGCCGTTTACCTGGCCGAAGCGACTCTCCCGCAGCAGGAATTGTTGGACATGCTGGAGAAGATGGATTCTTTGCGAGCAGAGATTGTAGTGTAGGGAGTATGAGTGATCAAATGAGACGAAGAATCAGCCAATTTGCAAAACGCCGCCTTAATCGCCACCAAAGATTATGTTTCTTTGCTGCAGTTTGTCATGTGTCGTATGCTATCGGAAACCAGCCTTTGAGATGACGATATGACCAATACAAAAAACAAGGAGCTATACCTGCATGTGGGGTGGGCTAAAACTGCATCGTCTGCATTGCAGGAGTTTTTCTCAGCCAATGCGAATGAACTTGCGAATCTTGGGATATGGTATCCGCACACGGGGCGATACCCAATTCTGCAAAACGGGCAACGGAGAGAATCGCCTCATCATCATCTATTGGCTGTCAGTGCTGTGCCAGGGTCTATACCCCACCAGCCCAGCCAAACCTGGAAGGAATATCTCCGCGATCTGTCCATCGAGTTGCAAGATCGCCATGAGGCGAAAGTGTTGATTTCTTCGGAAGTATTTTGCGGTGGGCCAGTATGGGAAAAAATGAAGATGCTGAAAGGCGTCTTTTCCCGTATCCATGTGATTATTTATCTGCGAAGACAAAGCCAAATGGCCATGTCCGCCTATGAGCAGTTTGTAAAGACATGCGTTGAATCCCGGTCTTTTGAAGAAGCTATGGCTGAGACCGAAACGTCGTATTATCCCGCGATTATGCGGGGAGATTACTATAATTACATCAAGAGTTGGCAGAATGTTATTGGAGATGACGGTAGCGTTATCGTAAGGGCGTATGAAAAACAACAGCTCCATCAGGGCGATGTTTTTGCCGATGTTATGCATCATGTTTTCGGTATTGAGATCAATCCTCGTTTTGTTTATCCGTCCTTGTCGGGTTCTAATCCTCGGCTAAACCGGGACGCCTTGGAGTTTAAGCGTCTGGTAAACAGAAACTTTACCGGATATTGCGATAAGTATCTCGATAGTCTTTTGGAATATTCCAGGTCGCGTTCTCCGGAAACAAGTTCGCATTTTTCCTCCCATTCGCTTATTTCACCACAACGACAAGTGGAAATCGATAACGAACATAAAGCGGGAAATGAGCAGATCGCCAGAGAAATACTTGGCAGGGAAGATGGTTGCTTGTTCTATGAGTCTGCATCTGATTTGGATGGGGCATGGGAATCCTATCCAGGCTTGTCGACCGAAAAAGCGTTCGAGATATTTCAGACTATTGTGGCCCGAGAGTTATGCTCCTCCGACAAGCCTGAGGATGTCAGAGCGGCGGTGACGCAACAACTGGTCAGCGCCTTGCTTGATGATAATGGTTTGGCGCCTCAGGAGGCGTTGGCCGAGTGAATTCAAAACGTGAGATAACCCGGAAGCCAAACCCTGGATGCGGAACCAGTTCGACAGCGGATGATCGCAAAATACTATACTTGCACACGGGCTTTCCCAAGACGGGTACTACGGTTTTACAGGAGTTCTTTGCCAATAACCCGGATGCTCTTGCCTCTGTGGGGGTCTGCTATGTCCAGGCGGGTCGTAGAAGAAAAGACTGGAAGAGGGGTTGGATTTGGCCCCGCCGGAATATGCCTGATGTTGCGACTTTGCGTCATTTGTTTCAACAGCATCATTCACTCTTTGGTCCGGCCACTGAACACTCCAGGATGAAATTCTGGGATTGGAGTCGCTCGCTGGCATTGCTCTCAAAGGAAATACGCTCCAGCTCATTTTCAAAGTTTTTATGTTCCTCGGAACTTTTGAACCAAGGCGTTAAATTCTCTGAACTTCCGCGACTTTACAAGTGTTTGATTGTATTAAAGTGGTTACCTATGTCAGGAGGCAAGATGGTTTCGCCTCTTCGCTCTATGAACAATCGGTAAAAAGCAACGGGTTTGCCGGACATCTGCAATATCCGATCCGCAAAGCTCTTACTCCTGATTATGCCAATATTTTGTCCAACTGGGCTTCTTTGGTGAAGGGGCGTGGAGAGTTAATCGTCTGTCCATATGAGAAGCAGCAGTTCTGTGGTGGGAATATCTATGCGGATTTTTTTCATCGCGTTTTTGACGTCGATCTTGATATTTCCCAATGCAAGGTTCCTTCTGGTAATCCTAATCCGCGGCTGGATCGCGACGCTCTTGAGTTTAAACGATTGCTTAATATCTGTTCTGATCTGCAACAGGGCGCTGTGTTTCTCGGGGGATTGCTGAGCTATTCCGAAAAACGCGAGCCGGAGACCACCTTGCCTTTTATAACGCGTTCATTGCTCTCGCCTGACCAGAAACGGGAGTTGTGCCTTCAATTTGAAGAGAGCAATGCAGAGGTTGCAAGGGGGTATCTCGGCCGGGAGGATGGCCGGCTGTTTTATGAATCCCTGCCCGCATTGGACACGCCTTGGGAAGTCTACTCGGGCCTGAGGCGTGAAAAGATGGGAGAGATCATTGTTTTTTGGAAGAACGAACGTCCCGAGTTGATAGAGTTGCTGGATAAAGTACTGAAATCTATACCGAACGACGCCCCGGAAGAAGATGTGTCGTCGTTACGCATGATGCAGGACATGATGAAATAGGCCAATGAACCCCAGTCTTCCGCGATGTTGTCATGGCGGTGGAGAGTGACGCGGTATGTGTGAAGCTGATTCGAGAAAAAGACATTCTGAATTACCGGGCACTGAAGGGAGAGTTTTGTATCTGCATACAGGGTTCCCCAAAACCGGTACGACGGCGCTTCAGAAATTCTTTGCCTCGAACAAGCTCGCCCTTGGAGACTTGGGGGTCTGGTACCTGCAGGCCGGGCGTCTGAGGCAAGATGAGAGCTGGGGTAAATTCCGGTGGTTGAAAAAGATGTTTGCCAAAGCGGCGCGACGTCATCTGGCCGACCAACATCATCCGCTCTTTGGTCCTATTACAAAGGGGTCGAGAATACGGCCTTGGAGTTGGGACAGATCACTCGAATTGCTTCGGAAAGAAGTTGAATCCAGTTCGTTTTCCCAGTTCCTTTGTTCTACTGAGCTGCTGAATCAAGGCATAGATTTTTCTGAACTTCCGCGGCTCTATGATATCTTTGATCATATTAAAGCGGTGGTTTACGTTAGGCGGCAGGACGGTTTCATGGCGTCGCTCTATGAACAAGCGGTGAAAAGCCACGGATTGAGCCAACCTTTTGACTACTCACGCCGTCTGGCGTTAGCTCCCGATTACCATAACGCCTTGTCGCAGTGGTCTTCCTTTGTAGAAGGCAGGGGCGAGGTTATTGTCTGCCCATATGAGAAGCAGCAGTTCCATGGCGGAGATATCTATTCAGACTTTTTTTATCGTGTTTTTCATGTCGAGTTGGATGTTTCTCAGTGCAAGGCGCCTTCTTCTAATCCGAATCCGCGTTTGGTTCGCGATGCTCTTGAGTTCAAGCGACTGCTGAATATTTGCTGTGGGCGCCAAGAGGCGTCCAGATTTCTGGGTGCATTGTTCGATTATTCCGCAAAGCGGGCGCCGGAAACCGCCATGCCGTTCACTATGCGTTCGCTACTGTCGCCTGAGCAGAAGCTGGGAGCATGTATTCACTTTGAAGCGAGCAATGCAAAGGTCGCTCGGCAGTATTTAGGGCGTGAGGATGGACGGTTGTTTTATGAGAAACTTCCCGAATCTGATGCTCCATGCGAATTGTACCATGGATTGACGGGGGAAACGGCTGGCGATATTATCGACTTTTTGAAAAAAGAGCAGCCGTCGTTAATAGATCCCCTGTGTGACTCGCTGCAATCCCCGCCGGGAAATACGCCATCGGAAGATGTGAAGTATTTGTGTATGATACGTGATATAATAGGGCGATAGTTGATGTCTCAAACTGGCGGATGTCCTGGAAATGTCGACAGGATAAATGTGAACCTCGCAGCGAAACGCCCAAAGATTTTAGGATTAGCTTTGTGATACAAATGGACAGCCCCGAATCGAAATTCTTCGCCCGGATAGGCCCGGTTGATATTCCTACGTTGCAAGAGATGTCGGCGGCGTTGTCTGTGGGGCTTCGCGGATCGAGTTTGGCTGCCAAGTGTGATTCCCACCGAGGTTTCGTGGCGAAGATTAAGCGTTTCGTAGGCCTGGGTCCGCGTGAGTTCAGCGGGGGCGACCCCTTTCAGCGTTTTCTGGCCAATGTCGAACGATTTGCAGGCAGCTTCATAGATGTCTGGAAGAGAGCTCGTAGCCAGGAATCATTCCAAAGCGTTCCAAAAGCTGTAGACGCCTTCCTTGGGCAAATACGCACTTCTGATATTGCTGACGAGGATTACCCGCTGGTGCATGCTCGCCGAGGAGTGGAGAATAGTTTTACTTATGTCAGGCTCCTGAGGTCTTTGGCTGTGTTGTGTGCCGGTCGGGAGGGTGCTGCGGATTTTCTGGACTTGCTGGTTTCGAACAAGCCAAAGCCCGCAGATTGCCTCAATCACACTGCATTGGCCCAAGTGCTTCTTGAACAGGGACAATACCGTAAAGCCGCTGATTCCGCACTCGAGGCCAAACGCCTGCGTTCGAACGATCTGTGCGTGTCCAAGACCGTCTACGCCACTCAAAAGGCCCTCTTTGACGCAGGCCAAGACACCGATTTTGATTTACTCTTCGGCGATAATACAAACCGTTTTTGCGATATGCCATTCATGATGCTTAATATCTTCTCACGCTCGAGCAAGGATACTCTGGCGTTTGGTTTGTGTCAGTGCAGAGGTTGGATGTCTTTAGTATTCGATTTTGAAAAGGAATTTTCGTGGAATAGCGCCGAGTCGCAGGAAGTGAGGCGTAGCATACTTGATGGTAGTTTTCGCTATTGCAACGAACTGAGATGTCCTTATATGCTCAACGACACTTTACCGCGACGCGAGGATGTTGCTGATCCTTACTTGAGACGCATTATTGATAAAAATCTGACAGAACTTCCCAAGGGTCCGAAAAAGCTCTGGTTGGCATACGATAGAAGTTGCAATCTGTCCTGCCCGTCGTGTCGAAGAAGGGTGTTTGTGGAGGGACCCGCGAAGACCCAATCCCTCAATGAAATGATGGACAGTATTTTGCCTCCGGTATTGGCGGATGTAAATAGACTTCAGATATCCCAAGTGGGAGAAGCGTTGGCGTCGGCTCACTACAGACGTTTGCTGAAAACAATTTCACCATCAACGCATCCGTCCCTGACTATCTCGCTGATGACGAATCTTAAGTTGGTTTCAGAAGAGACATGGCGTGCTATCGGTCCGGCTGCGGACTGCATCAAAACAATTGTTGCGTCTATCGATGGTGCAACGCCCGCAACGCTTGAGAAGTTACGGCGGGGCATTACATGGGAACGTATGACCGATGCAATGGAGTTTGTTGCAGGGCTTCGACGAAGTTCTCGGCTCGTTTCTTTGAATGTGACGTTCGTTGTCCAGAGAGACAATTTTCGTGAGCTTTCACAGATGCTTGAAATGTGTTCTCGCTATTCTGTAGACCACATTGCTCTGGCCAGAATATCCTCTCATGGTTCATATACGAATGAGCAATTCAAGGATGTTGACGTGGGCGATCCGTCACATCCGCTCCATTCGGAGTATCGCGACGCGATCGCTGGCGTGAAGGCATTGCGTGAGCGAATGTTGGATGGTGAAGAGGATATCCTGGCTAAGGGACGATCCGTGCCTTCACTTGCAATCCTGGCCTAGGCTTTTGACCGTGCACAGAGTGTGCGATTGTATTAAAGTGGTGACCTGTGTCAGGAGGCGAGATGATTTCGCCTTTTCGCTCTGTGAACAACCGGGGTACGCCACCCCCGCAGCGGACCGCCCAAAGATTTTAGGATTAGCTTTGTGATACAAATGGACAGCCCCGAATCGAAATTCTTCGCCCGGATAAACCCGGTTGATATCCTCACGCCACAACAGATGTCGGCGGCCTTGTCTGTGGGACTTTGCGGATCGAGTCTGCCCACCAAGTGTGACTCCCCCCGAGGTTTCGTGGCGAAGATTAAGCGTTTCGTCGGCTTGGGACCACGCGAGTGCAGCGGGGGCGACCCCTTTCAACGTTTTCTGACCGATGTCGAACGATTTGCCCGTGAGTTCATAGCTGTATGGAAGAAAGCTTGCCGCCAGGGATCATTTCAAAACGTCCCCAAAGCGGTAGACGCCTTCCTTGAGCAAGTAAACACTTCGGATATTGCTGACGAGGATTACCCGCTGGTGCATGCTCGCCGAGGAGTGGAAAATAGCTTTACTTATGTTAGGCTCCTGAAGTCTTTGGCTGTGTTGTGCGCCGGTGGTGAGGCGGCGGATTTTCTGGGCTTGTTGGTCTCGGACAAGTCAAAGCCCGCAGATTGCCTCAATCGTACTGCGTTGGCTCAAATGCTTCTTGAGCAGGGGGAATACCGTAAAGCCGCCGATTCCGCACTGGAGGCCAAACGCCTGCGTTCGAACGATCTGTGCGTGTCCAAGACCGTCTATGCTACTCAAAAGGCCCTCTTTGACGCAGGCCAGGCCACCGATTTTGACTTGAACTTCAGCGATAAGACGAATCGTTTTTGCGATATGCCATTTGTTACGCTGAACATCTTCTCACGCTCGATCAAGGATACTCTGGCGTTTGGTTTGTGTCATTGCAGAGCCTGGATGCCGTTAGTCTTCGATTTCGAAAAGGAATTTTCGTGGAATAGCGCCGAGTCGCAGGAAGTGAGGAGAAGCATACTGGACGGTAGTTTTCGCTATTGCAGCGAACTGGGATGTCCCTATATGCTTAACGACACTTTACCGCTACGCGAGGATGTTACTGACCCTTACTTGAAAGGCATTATCGATAACAATCTGACCGAACTTCCCCAGGGACCGAAAAACCTATTGCTTGCATACGATAGAAGCTGCAACCTCTCCTGTCCGTCGTGTCGACCTGAAGTGTTCGTGGAGAGTCGCGAGACAACACAATCTCTTAACGAAATAATGGACGGTATTCTACCGCCGATATTGGCCGCTGTTGATGATCTTCGAATATCCCAGGTGGGAGAAGCGTTGGCGTCGGCTCATTACAGGCGTTTGCTGAAAACAATTTCACCATCAACGCATCCGTCCCTGACTATCTCGCTGATGACGAATCTTAAGTTGGTTTCAGAAGAGACCTGGCGCGCCATTGGTCCGGCGGCGGACTGCATAAAAACAATTGCCGCGTCCATCGATGGCGCAACGCCCGCAACGCTTGAGAAGTTACGACGGGGCATTACATGGGAACGTATGACCGAGGCAATGGAGTTCGTTGCAGGACTTCGACGACGTTCCAAAATCGATTCTCTGGATGTGATGTTCATTGTCCAGAGAGACAATTTTCGTGAGCTTTCGCAGATGCTCGAAATGTGTTCCAGCTATTCCGTAGACATACTTACGCTGGCCAGGATATCTGCGCATGGTTCATATACCAATGAGCAATTCAAGGATATTGACGTTGGCGATCCGTCACATCCGCTCCACTCAGAGTATCGCGAGGCGATAGAGAGCGTCCAGGCGTTGCGTGAGCAAATGTTGGATAACAAGGAGACCCTCTTGTCTCAGGGGCGATCAGTACCATCGATTACAGTCCGGATCTAGTTGTTGGTCAAGCAGGTGTTCTTGTATCGTTCGAGAGATTCGTTGAGCGGAAGTTCCGGTAATGAGCATCCGTTTTCGATTTGGATAATCCGATCGCATAATTCGCCGACCAACTCCAACGAGTGAGTGACAAGAATGACGGTGTAATGACTCTGGATCTTCTTTTTGATCATTTCCGAAGCCTTTTTCTTGAATGCTTCGTCCCCGACGGCCAGGGTTTCATCGATCAGAATTACGTCAGTTTCAACGTAGTAGGCAATGGCGAAGCCTAATCTGGAAAGCATTCCGCTCGAGTAGGTTTTTGTGGGCTCGTCAATGAACGTTCCGATCCCCGCGAGTTCAATGATGTTGTCTAATCGCTTGGTGACATCCTTGTGGGACATACCCAGCAAAATCCCGTTGAGAAAGATATTCTGCCTTCCTGTTAGTCGTTTGTCAAATCCAGCGCTGATCGATTGCAGGGTGACTGTGACGTCGGCCCGGTCAACGGTTCCCTGATCTGGGCGAATGATATCGGCCATGACTTTCAGGAGGGTGCTCTTACCGGCCCCGTTTCGTCCTATAATACCGATAGTCTCTCCTCGGCGGACCTTGAAGGATACATCATGTAACGCCCAGAACTTGTTGACCTTCCAGGGTAATGAGGAGGCCTTTCTGTAGGACACGCCCATGTTTCGGATATCAAAGACTATTTCTTCCATGTCAGTGCCTTGGGAATCAGCTTATTTTTGCATAACGCCTGTCAAAGTGTTGTATCAGCAGCCACCCGATAACCAGCATTATCATGCTTGTTAAGGTGGCTTGGGCCAGATGCGCAAGATTGGGCCAACGCCCGTGCAGGAGGACTAATCTGAACTGCTCGATCAGAGTAGCCAGCGGGTTCCAGCGTATAATCATTTGCATTTTGGCGGATAATCTGGAGACGTCAAAGAAGACGCCCGACAAAAATATCAGCAGGTGAACTATCGTCGACAGGATCATTTTGAAATCCGGGATGAACGGCATTATCGCAGCGCAAAACATCGCGGCGCCAGCCACCAGCAGAGTCGTCGATACAAGCAGAAGCGGGAGGCTTAAATACGCCCAGGCTGGTCGGAGCCCGAAAGCCCAGCAGGCCACCATGAGCAGCAGGAGCGTAATAATAAACTTGAACAGATTTACCAGGACCACCGTCAGTGGGAAAATGCTTTTGTGAAGATACACAAGCTGCATTAATCCCTTACCGCCGAGAATGCTCTCCGAGCCTCGCGTAACTGTATTAGCGAAGAAACGGTAAACGACTATTCCGCTGAAGAGAAAAACGGCAAAATTTTCAGTCCCGCGGTTGAGGATATACTTGAACGCCACGTAATAGACCGCCAGGCTCATCAAAGGGGCGAGTATCCACCACAAGTAGCCCGCATATGTGCGCGCACCTTCGCTTCTAAGTTCGGACAACGCCCGATATACGCTAATATTCAGTATCTTGGAACGTGTGTTCATAAGACCTTGACTTATCCCTCTAAAGCAGGCGATTTAGCGTCAACGTTGAATCGCATTTTTCTTGTCGGCTGCATCTTCGGGCGACTGTGAGACTATGAAAACATTATAATCTTCCACCAGTGCGCGTCTACTGCGATGTTGGATTTTCTTGTCCGTTGCAGTGATCGGCCCCGTTGATGCCGGACCATAATTTAGATGCGCAAGACCAGCATAATTCAGCGGATAACGCTGTTGGTTTTCCGGTGCATCTGGTAGGATGGCCTCCCGAAAAAACACACTGTATACTGATGTTCGATCATCTCCGTTGGATTATTGGACAGGAACCTGAAAAGAAGGCTAACTAACGCTGGTTATGAATGTCTCGGTAATAATCCCGACCTGGAATGCTGGCAAAGAGCTGCGGTTATTACTCGATGGTTTAAATGCACAAACACTCAAACCGATCGAGATTATCGTTATCGACTCCAGTTCCAGCGATGCGTCAGGCGATATAGCCCGACAACTCGGTTGTACTGTGGAGGTTATACCCAAGGAAAAGTTCGATCATGGCGGGACGAGGAACCGCGGCGCCGAACTTGCCAAGGGGGAAATTCTGGTCTTCATGACCCAGGACGCTGCACCTTGCGATGAACATTTCCTGGAGGTCCTGACCTCGCCTTTGCGAACTGGTCTGGCTCAAGCGGCCTATGCGAGGCAAATCGCAAAACCCGACGCCAGGCCGCCAGAGGCGTTTGTACGTGAAATTAATTATCCGCCCCAATCACACACCAAGAGCATCGATGATCTTCCAATATTGGGAATCAAGACGTTCTTTTTCTCCAATGCAGCCTCGGCGATAACCAGGCAGGCGTTTGAAGATACAGGCCGATTCCCGGAAAACAACATAGTCAACGAGGACATGCTGTTCTGTGCTCGGCTGCTCAGGGGCGGTTCCAGCGTTGCATACCAAGCCGATGCGCAGGTATTCCATTCACACAATTATTCACTGGTTCAGCAATTCAAACGCTACTTCGACATCGGCGTGTTTATGGCCCAGGCAGGCGATGAACTCTCCGGCGCCCGGACCAGCAGGCAGGGGCGCAGTTTCGTGGCGCGCCAATTGCGATTTTTGTTTTCGTCCGGAAAATATGGGTGGTTTTTATGGGCGATTATAGATAACGCTTCTCGTTTCCTGGGCTTTGGTTTCGGGCGACGCCACAAATATTTACCGCTGTGGTTTAAGAAGAGATTGAGCATGCATTCGGGGTTTTGGCGCAAGCAATAACGCGGGGGTTGCTTTAATAGGCGTTGGTGTTGAATAATCCCCTGAACGGGGTCAGTATCAGCGTCCAGAGGTCCAGGAGGAGCGACCAGTTGGTGATGTAATACAGATCGTATTGTATACGTTTTCTCAGCGAAGTCTGGCCGCGGAAACCGTGGACCTGCGCCCATCCGGTCAGTCCGGCTTTGACCTGATGACGCAGCATATAACCGGGGATTTGTTTGCGGAAACGTTCGATCAATTCCGGCCGTTCCGGGCGGGGGCCCACCATCGACATGGCGCCCAGAAATACGTTGAACAGTTGCGGTAGTTCATCCAGGCTCGTTTTTCTGAGATGCTTTCCGAACGCAGTTACGCGAGGATCGTTTTGCTCTGTCCAGGTTGCTCCGGTTTCAGCTTCCGCATTGGGGATCATTGTGCGGAATTTGAGTATTTTGAAAGGTTTGCCTATCAGGCTGGATCGTTCCTGGCGGTAGAAGACAGGTCCCTTGCTGGTGAACTTTATCGTCAGTGCGATAATCAGCATCGGAAGGGCGAAAAGGGCGATCAGGAATGAAGATATGACCAGGTCGAATACTCGTTTGACGAAACTGTTCCATCCTTGGTGGGGGCTGTGGGTCAGCGTGATTATTGTCATGCTGTCGAGTTGTGTTACGTCATGGTGCAGGAAATGGAACGGGAGCAGATTGGGCACCAGGCGGACGTCGACATTTGCGGCAGTGAGTTTTCGGACAATGGCTTCGGTTTTGTTTTGATCGTCGCTGGCCAGGGCGACAAATACGATATCCACGGGTTGTTGGGAGAGTATTTCGTCGATATTGTCGAGTGGGCCTCTTATATCGATATCGAGCAGGGTGGTTCGCTTTGAACTGTCACCGATAAAATACCGTGGTGCAATTCCGATCCACTTGTTCTTTTTGAGCCGGTGGAAAAGCGTCTGCCCGAGCCGACCGGTTCCTATGATCGCCGCGTGCCTGATGTTCAATCCGCGGCTTCGGAACCACCAGAGGGCTTTGCGAGTCAGCAGACGCCCAAAGAACGCCAGGATCAGCCAACTCAGCAGTACGCTGAACATCATTATCCGCGAGAGGTCGAGCTTCATAAACGTCGCGATCAGGTATGTCAGGCCCCATGTGACGAAAATTGCGTGTGAGATATCTCTGATTTCGGCGAGCAGTTTTTTTGTTCGTTTGGGTTCGTAGAGTCCCTGCCTGGTGAAGACCAGCAGCATCAGCACCAACGACAGGAGCATCGGGGAGATGAATGTGGAAAATTCCGGAAGCTTGTGGGGCGTAAGTTTCATCTGACCGGCGAGTTGTCTCAAACCATAGGCCGCTATCCACGCCGCAGCGGCAGTGGCGATGTCGCTGGCTTTAAAGAGCGATCGTATCAGTTCGTGGTGGCGTTTTAGCATTGCGTGGCAGTATCACTTCATTGGTAAGTTTAATCAATTGCTTTCGCGTTGTTCCTGATGTTTTGTGCAGGCGTTATGTTAAAAATGCGGCATTTCTCGTCCGTCTGATGTTCCCATGAAGCCCAGGAGTTTCGATGCGATCGCGATGGCTTTGCCTTTGCGAGTTTTTCGGTAGCGATGGGCCAGTTCAATTGCTTTTCGGGCCTGTGCGAAACAGCGGGCTTTGAAATATTGCCTGCCCGCAGCGTAGTAAAGGCGTCCGAGGCGCCGGGTGACGTTGCCTGCCTCGAGCACTTGGTCTCCGCCCTGGCGTTCGTAGAATCGTCGGAGCACTTCGGCTTCCTGGACACGGCTGAACCCGGTTTGGCGTGAGATGTTTGTGTCGTGCCTGCGTCTCTGACCGGTGGCCTGGCCCAGCGGATCAAAACGCGTATGCAGGCTCAAACGCAGGTACAGTTCGTAATCTTCGCAGCTCCGCAGGGATGCGTCGTAGGGGGCTGTTTTGTCGAGCAGTTCGCGCCGCCAGCATACGCAAAGGTGCGACAGGTACATTCGTCCGAATAGTTCGCTGGTTCCGGTGGAGGCGTCCTGGAACTCGCCTGATGATTCGGTTGTCGATCCGTCGGGGTTCAAACGATGGCGATACCCGTAAATGAATTTCGTTTCGGGGTGTTCGGTGATGTAGTCCATGTAGAGCTGCAGGGCGTTGGGCGCCCAGAGGTCGTCGCTGTCGATGAACGTTAACCATGGCCCGCCGCCCTGGGCCAGCGCGGTGTTTCTGGCGGCGGCTGGTCCGGCGTTGGATTGGCGGATTACTGTGATTCGATCGTCTTGTCCGGCCAGTTCGTCCAGCAATTCGGCGCTGCCGTCGGTGGATCCGTCGTCGACGACGATCAGGCGCCAGTCTGATCGCGTCTGCGCGATAACCGACCCAATCGCTTCGCCCACGTAGTCCACGTGGTTGTAAACGGGCATAATAACACTGAATGTCGGGGCTTGGGCGTGTTCCTGGCTCATTAACGCATACTAGCGGACTGACGCGTCGCGGTCAATCGTGCAGGATTCTCCAGCGGGTAAATCGCAGCAGAAATTTTCTTCGCTGCGACCAGGCTCTGGACCCAAAGCACGCTGTGCTGTACTATCAACGCCAGTGATTGAATAAACAATATCGAAACTATCGGACTTGAAACATGCAACGAGTAGACCAATCTGTTGATTATCGCGCAGAAGGCTGGAACGACTTCTTCACCAAAAAGGACGCCAGTTGGCGCGATAAAGACTATCGCTTCCTACAGAAAATGTTTCGTATTGAGACACTGGCGGGGTCGCT
>JABGPF010000452.1 GCA_018645065.1 Phycisphaerales bacterium | reverse complement strand
GAATGCGGTGGTTCGGGCCGCAGCGCTAAAGGCTCTGGGCGAGGTGGCTTCGCTTGAAGAGCTGTCGGTGCTGATCGACGGGGGGGTGAAGCCAGCCCATGCCGAGGATTCGCCGATTGCCGCGGAGGCGCTTCGGGTCGCGTCGGTGCGGATGGCCGACCGAGAAGCGTGTGCCGAGCGGCTGGCATATGCGTTGGATGAGGCGTCGACCGCCGCCCGAGTCGAGATCATGGAGACGCTTGGGGAAATGGGAGGTCCGACGGCCCTGGCGTCAATTGCCCGCATGGGCAAGTCCGAGGACAATGAAATTCAGGACGCCGCCACTCGAATTCTGGGCGAATGGATGACGATCGACGCGGGCCCGATATTGCTTGAAATGGCCGTCGACCCTAATTCGTCCTATCGAGTCCGAGCGTTGAGAGGATATCTGCGTTTGCCGCGACAGTTCGGTCCTGAGATGTCGGACGAGCAGCGGGTCGCGATGTGTCGCAAGGGGTGGGACGCGGCCGAACGCGACGACGAACTCAAACTGGTTCTTGAGGTCATGGGACGCTACCCGAGCAATGCCATGCTGCAATTGGCCCAAGATTTTGCCGCAGGAGACGCATTAACAGAAGAGGCGGCGATCGTTGCCAAGGAACTCGAAAGACAACTCAACAGCGGCACGTCTGAGGAGAAGTAACGTCCGACTTGCCGCTCCCAAGCCCATCCTTCGGACGTCCACCGGATTGTCATATCCTTCGTCTTCCATAAAACGTCGATACTGTGCGCGCGTCACTTCATACTTACCGATCTCAAACGCCGCAACTTCGACCTCATGTTGCGGCAACTCCTCCAACGGCGAGTACGGCTCTTCGCCATTATTCATAGGTGATCAACACGATGTCGTATGAATCCATACGACTCAAGGTTGCCTCGATTCGCCCATCGTTTCTGGTGGTGAAGGGGATCGTTTTGTCGTTTATCAAGCTCTTAACTGATTGCACTTTCCTGTCATCGGCCTGTAGGCTGATTTGAATGTCATGGATCGGTAGTGGTGGATGAAAGGAGTTGTTCATACGGCCGGAGTGGTTATAGAGAGCGACCCATTCAAAATTCCCATTCGGATCGCATCGGTGGGTTACTTCGACCATGGGCGACGTGTCAACCTTGAGCCGTCGTTCTGTTTTCAACAGATTGTCTAACGTACCGATCGCCAACATGGCGTGACCCGGATTACCCCACTCGCGATACATGGCGCCAATCTGGAACGGAAGCAGAGCTGTCGAACCTTCTCCAAATAAGCGCAGCAGCATGGCCGGAATATCGGAAACTACGTGGATATAACACTTTTCCGGCGGGCCGTAGGTAACGTCATGAATCAAACGCAGCATAGAAGTGGTATCCGACGCTGGTGCGTATTCATAGAAATCACCACGTAATTGCACGAGGTCATAGTCTTTCAGTCCGTCCATATTCAGCATCGTTTTATCTTCAGGGCGGATGCGTACATACATCGAATGACGCGATGGCCAGATTTGTTTCAATGTGGGATTGCCAAGACAATCTAAAGGCTCGGGCAGTTTGCCGCTCAAGAGGAGTTTGCCACCGGCTTTAACAAAGGCATCAAGATCGCGAGCGTTGTCCGGACTGATGCGGGCACTGTCGGGAACAATGAGCGTCTTATACTGTTGCAAGTCTGAATGATCAAAGGAGACTAGGTCGAACGGAATATGGTTTTCGGACAATATCTGTACCCATCCCCAATAGTCATCCCCATCGTGACGAGCCAAACCAACCTCGACAGCTGAGACCGTATCCAACATCCACTGCTGATTGTCCCGGTGAAACCGGTAAATGTCGGAGATTGGCTCAATCCCTCCGCGGTCTTCCAAACGCTGTAGCGGACCGATGCAGTAAAAATCAAGCCAGGCGCCGTTGACGACCTGCTGCCAGAGACGACGTGTGTGCAAGTAGGGCGGCGCCGCTGAATGCCGGAAGATCATCTGATAAAAATGGACCGAGGCATTGGACAGTTGCTTATCTTCGGTTGTCAGCAGAGACCACTGTGCCCGCTCCAGATCGTCCCACGGTTCTAGTCCCACTGGCGCACCGGATTCTTTTCGAATGACGTCTACATGATCAACAGTATAAGTGCAAATGGCGATATCCTGGCGAATGGACTTGATCAAGTCGCGAACCCGCTTGAACTGTGCGTCGATCTGAATTTGTTGCCAGGTCTTATACTTGGCGAGGGGTTCAGGGGCTCCATCATGTTTGGGAAGATCCAGGCCAGAGTATTCCTTGAAAGATGTTTTGCAGTTTTCGCATTGGCAGATGCCATGATAAACACGGCTATAGTCTTTCTGCGGAAAGCCGATCATGTTGAAGAAAATCGCGTCCAGCGGATAGCGAGTCACAGCCTCTTCGAGGATATTGAACATATAATCCTGTTGGTAGCCGCCCATCAGGCAGGTGTGGACCTGACCGTTATAGTTGACGTGTTTGCCGGCTTCACTGACATAGAGCCATTCGGGATGCTGATTCGCGTACTCCTCGTTGAGCTTGCTGAAATCAAACCGGCCCATCATCTTGATATCGGCGGCATGCAGCTTCGGCAGCACTTGACCAACGAGATCGCCTTCCAAAAAAGTGTTGCGCCATTGAAATTCCAGGTCGGTCGGATAATTGGCGACAATGCCTCCGACGTTGAACAACACGATATTGGCGCCAAACTCCTGCAACTCGCGAACATATTGATCAACGTCCATCGTGGCATCGATCTCACGCAGATTCGTCTGGACTAACCGCTGCGGCGTCAGCCACCATGCCTGATCGCCTTTGGCTTCAACAAAGGCCGCTCCATGGCGGGCGTCAGGTTCGCCGGTACAGTCTAGCTTTTGCCAACCGTCCCCCTGAAGGGGATTGGCAGGTTCTTGCGAGACTGCATGAATTATGTTTGAGAATGACAAAAGGACACATACTATCACGAGGATTGGGATTCTTAACATGTGCATTATCCTTTGTATTGATTGCGAATAGGTTATATGGAATCTACGGCCATCAAGCGGCATCTCCTGCAGACACGTTAAACGGACATCGATTCAGGCATGAATTCCCCAAT
>JABGPF010000451.1 GCA_018645065.1 Phycisphaerales bacterium | reverse complement strand
CCCACGCCGTTCCAGTCGCTGTGGGTCACCAAAACAGACGGAACAGCAACCGCACTTTATTACGGTAATTACACCGGTAACCCGCACATGACCGCCGAACCGCGAAGCATTCCCGGCTCGAAAAAAGTTATGAGCCTGGCGGTGGCGCACCATTCGTATTCGTCCGGTTCGGTTATTCTCGTCGATCGCGACAAGGGTATCGAAGGCCTGAAGCCCCTTACCCGCATAACGCCCGAAGTAAGATTCCCCGAGACCGAAAACAACCGGGAGCCCGGTTCGTACACCAACCCCTGGCCGTTGAGTGAAGACCTGTTCTTAGTGTCGTACATGCCCGACCGCCTGGCCTATCAGGTTTGGATGGAGAAGAATCGCCCCGACAAGATCATGTTCCAGAGAGATTCGGCGTATGCGATCTACCTGATCGACACCCTCGGCGGACGCGAGTTGATCTATCGCGATGAGAAAATGTCGTCAGTGGCTCCGATTCCGGTCTGCCCTCGCAAGAAACCGCCTGTGCTTCCGTCATTCATCAATACTCCTGAGGCCCGGGCGTCCAAAACCGGCGTGTGCTATGTGCAGGATGTTTACCAGAGCACCGCGAATATCCCGGCAGGGACGATCAAGTCGCTCCGCGTTAACCAGATATTCGGCCAGCCTGTAGCCCGTCCGCAACGGCGCGGTAAAGACGGTGAATTGCTGGCCAAGAAGGTACTCGGTACGGTTCCGGTTAACGCCAACGGATCGGTAGCCTTCCGCGTACCGGCGGGCATGCCGCTGCAACTGCAGATCCTCGACAAAAACGGAATGTGCGTGATGAACATGCGGTCGTTCATCTATCTGCACCCCGGCGAAAAGCTTAGTTGCACCGGTTGTCACGAGTCGCGAACTTCGCCTCCGGTCGCCAAGCCGATGGGCAAGGTTACCGTGCACGATCTTACGCCTCCTCCGTGGAAGCAGGAGCCCAATAAGGGATTCAGCTTCGACAAGGTCGTCAAGCCAGTGCTCGATCGCTACTGCATTAAGTGTCACGGTCTGGACCCGAAGAATCCAAAGGGCGCAAAGAATCTGAACCTGTGCGGCCCGAAGTCGTCTGCGTATGCTCTTTTGAAGGATAAGACGCTGGTCTTCACCAAACGCAGAGTTCGCAGCACGTACAAGGATTCGCTGTCTCACGCCGGGCGTTTCGGTCCGTTGATGCTTAAGAGGCAGAAGGGCAAGAACAAACTCGACGCGGTGAGTTTCACGCGGATCATGACGTGGTTAGACCTTAGCGCCCAGTATTACGGCGACTATTCGTGGAACCGGATAGAAGATCGCAAGCCCTCGAAGGAAGGCGAAAAGGCGTTGCGGGCGCACATCAAAGCTGCGTTTGGTGAGGCGGCGTCCAAGGCGCCGTATGCGGCGTTGGTTAACGTTGCCGACGTTGATGAGAGTCGTATCTTAAAAGCTCCGCTGGCCAAATCCGCTGGCGGGTGGGCCCAGATCGCCAACGGGTGGAAATCTGTTGACGATGCGGGTTACAAGAAGATGAAGAAGCTCGTGGTCGCGTCGATCCAGCCGATGGCCCAGCACGACATCGAGACCACCTGCAACCTACCTTCCTGCCGCTGCGGATCATGCTGGGTTCGCACGCGAGAGAACTCGCCCAAATGGCAGTTCTACACAAACAACTATGCCGAAGATTTCAAACGCATAGATCCCACAGTCAAAAAATAACGGTTCTTGACCGATCAGCACAGAAGGTTCGTGCTGCCGTGACAAAATCTCCGCGTTGTTTTGCGCTTATAAACGGCGGATGGGGATTACATGGATTTTCGGATTACATGGATTAAAGGCTTTTATTTTCTAACGGCTTGGTGTTTAGACGTGCCGTTAACAAAATCTTGCCGTTAATCCATGTAATCCGAAAATCCATGTAATCCCCATCTGGTTTTTAGATTTGCTTGCCGCCAACGGTTGCGATAGTTTGCCCTGTCACGAGTGTTTTCCAGATGAATTTTCCGGGTTCGTGGTATACAATTGAACAAACTATTGTATGAAAGGGCGAGCCATGCAAAATACATTCACGATTAAACAGATTCAGGCTGGATACTGTATGTCCTATATTCTGGCTTCGGACGGGCAGGCGGTTGTGATTGATCCGCACATAACGAAGGTCCAGGACTACCGCGACGAGATTGACCGCGGGGGGCTTGAGCTTAAGGCGGTGATCGATACGCACACGCATGCTGATCATTTGTCGTCGGCTTCGATTCTCGCCGGGCAATACGATTGCCCGATAGTAATGTCCGCCAATGCGGTTTCCTCGTTGGACATCCAGAAAGTCACCGACGGCGACACCGTTGGTTTCGGGCAGGCCGGTTTGACGGTGATTTCGGCGCCGGGCCACACCGACGACAGCATCGCACTAGACGGTTCGGGAGTAGTTTTTACCGGCGATGTTCTGCTGATAGGTGCCGTCGGGCGAACGGATTTTCAGAACGGGTCGCCCGAAGATATGTTCGACACGCTGGGGAAACTCAAAGCCCTGGGCGACGATACTGTGGTCTATCCAGCCCACGATTACAAAGGCCAAACCAGCTCCACCATCGCCCAAGAGAAAGAAAACAACCCGTATATGATCGAAGCCGACCGCGACGCGTTCTGCGCGGCAGCGCGGGCGAAAGTGCTGCCAAAACCGTTCAATATGGATTCCATTATCCAGACCAACAGGGACGGGTCAGCCCGTGAGATCGAGTACATCACAGTCGACGAAGCACAGGAAAGGCTCGCCGCGCAAGACGAGCCCTGGACAATTCTCGACGTTCGTCGCCCCGAAGAATACCAGGCCGTGCGAATCGAAAATTCCCGCAATGTGCCGTTGGATTCCCTCGCTGGTCGTCTCGCTGAAGTGACCGGCTCGGACCAGCGGTTGATTCTGTCATGCGTGTCTGGCGCTCGCGCTTCAATGGCCGCCGGAGTACTGGCCGCCGCCGGTGTCGCCCAGATCACCGTTCTTAAAGGCGCCCTGAACGCCTGGCGCAAGCAGGGCGCCCCGGTAATCCGAGAGGAAGTCCCGATCTCCCTGGAGCGTCAGGTGCGCATTGGCGCCGGGGCGCTGGTTCT
>JABGPF010000450.1 GCA_018645065.1 Phycisphaerales bacterium | reverse complement strand
GCGGTGTTCGTATCCGCTGCGAGAAGTTCGAGATGGCCGTCATCATCGAAAGCATTTTGCGCCGCGGTGACGAAAGCCGCTGTAGAGCCCCACGTAAATGTCTCTCCTTCATCGAGATCTGTTGGGTTCGTCACGAAGTTACTAATCTCTGGGCCGTAGTCGCCACCACCGGCATAAGTATCACCCGTTTTTATATCCGTATAAGTACCAGCATCCCAAGCAGTACCCACATCAGGAAAATTATCATAGTCAGGAACCAGCCGGTTATTCCACGTGGCTTCGGAGCTAACCCAATCGGTTGTCGTTTCGTAGAGAGCGTACGTTATGTTCTTGTTTATCGACGCATCGGCATTAGTGTACTGCGTCACTGTCAGCGTTATGCTGTCAATTTGAATCATCCCGGCCGCTCCTAGGCTCGAGAGATCGAAGTCCATCAAAGCACGCGAGTGGGTATCGAAGTAGGAGCCGAGGTACATATTATCCCAAGCATCACCATTCAGGTCCCTCTGATCATGCTCACGAAGAGTCGTTGCATCATGCGTGTAGCCATTGACACCCTCCTGAAAGGTTATCGTATCCGCGGTGGCAGTCCCTGCGAGTGCTACGATCATTCCTACTACTAACAACATTGTAATTTGCGTTTTCATTTTTCTGCTCCTAAATAAAGATATTTGTCGTAATTTCGACGACATTGCCGCTCGTTCTGCGAAACCTCCGTTGGCCTCGCCTCGCTTGTGCTCCTGATGCTATCTTCGATATCTACTATCGAATACTCGCTTGGTTGTCATGGTTAAGTTACATAACTACTTGGCATCGTTCATTCCTCGGCACCATCGGACTTGCCGGCCTCGTACATCCGCCAGACATCATCGGCATCCAGCGCCCTGGTGAAGACGGCGATCTCATCGATCATACCGTGGTAGTCGCGATCAGCATGCTTGGGGTTACCGCCAATCCAGACGGGGGCCGGAGTGTTATTGAGGTGATTCCAGGTCTGCACGCCGCCCTGCTGTCGCCCGTTGAAGTACAGCCGGGCCGTCGTCGTCGCGTCGTCGGGGTTCCGCTCGGCCACGGCTACGAGCAAGTGCCAGCGTCTCTTGTCGATGCTGCTGTTGGTCTGAACGAGTGCGTTCTCCCGAGGCACGGCCGGCGACGAGAAACCACTATTGGTCGCAAAGACCAGCTTCTCTCTGAATCGCACAAATCGCCATCCAAGATCACCCTTGTACATCAAGGTCGGGTAAAGGGAATTGAAGCTGTGGACCTTGAACCAGATGGCTATGGAGTACGAGCCCGTGAAGTTCATCTCTTTGGATGCGGCACGGCAGAGCTCGACGTGGTTCCTGGATTTGGGCCCGCCGAACTCCAGTGCGCCCTTGCCTGGGAAACGCCCGCGCGTCCAGATCGGACCTTTGACTTGACCGTCGAACCCGGTCCGGCCTCGGGCCTCACGCAACAGGGGCGAATTTTCGTCGCCCGAGTTGTCGAAGGTGTAGTAGGCCAGAAGGTCCGGGTCCTTGGCCAGTTCGGCGCTGTATGCCCGCCATCGCTCGTAGGCGGCGGTGTTCTGGCCGGCAAGTTTCTTATCCATGCCTTTGGGGCGGAGCAGTTTCTTCTCCAACTCGGCGCTGGACTGTCGGCTGACCTGCTTATCCTTGTCGACCCGGACAGCCTGCCCTGCAAACAGCCTCTGGCCATCGGCGGCCAGTTCGATCTCCCCTTCGAACACAGCGACGTCTGTCTTACCGTTGACATTCACGCCGAACTCCGTACCGAAGTCGGTGATCCGCCCGGTAGGCGTCTCGACGAAGAATCCCCTGGCCCTATCGGGCACGCGAGCCACCAGGGCTCCCCCCACCAGCCGCACCGAGTTGCTGTCAATCAGTTCGAGGTCGCATGGGGCCTCGATGATGACGCGCACCCCGCTCATCATCATGATCTCGGCTGAGCCCTCGGTCAGGAGAAGCTTGCCGGAGTTCAACTCGCTGTAATCCAGGATAACGCCTCGATCACCCCATCGAGCATCCATCGAGGCGCTGAGTGTGGCGATGTGCGGCCGGAGGGCTGGGGCGTTGGCGTTCCTGTTGACTTGCGGCGAAGGGCGTTGGACGACTTGGGGCTCCGGCGGGTGCAGCAGGAAAACATGGTGAACCACGACGAAAATGATCGTGGCGGCGATAATCGCGACGCCCAGCGATAACGCCGGTTTCCAAAGCGAGCGGCGCCTCTGGCCGGGAGCCTCGTCGGCAGGCTGCAGAGGCTGCTGCTGGTCGGTTGCGGTAACGCTGGCCCGCTCCCATTCCATCTCGTTATGGAGCATCATCAAATCCACGTAGCGATCGCGCAGGTCGGGATCGGCCTGGAGCCTGGCGAACAGCTTGCGACGCTGGTCGTCGGACAGCTCGTCCTCTATCACGGTCATCAGGAGGCGGTCGAAGTCATCCGTGTTCTTCGATTGCTCGTTCATGCTTGTTCTCCGGCCAGCGACTTGTTGATGCAATCCAGCAGGGCTTGGCGGATCCGGAAGAGAGCGACGCGCACCGCCTGACCGGACCGCGACATAAGGGCGGCGATGTCTTGGGCGGAGTGACCCTGGAAATAGCGGAGGTTGATCATGTCCCGGCTGTGCTCGGGCAGTTTGCCGATGCAGCCGTTCATTGCTTTGATGTATTGGTCTCGCCCCCGCTGGAGGCGGAATTCGAGACGCTCGGCGATGCCGGCGAGCATATCTTCTTCAACAAAGGCAAGCCGATCACGCTTGTGACGCTGGAAGTGGGCGAGGACCTGATTGTAGGCCACCTTGCGAGCCCATGCCTCGGGATTGTCGGTTTTGACCCACTGGTCGCCCTTGCGAAGCAGCACCATGTTGGTTTCCTGGAGGATGTCCTCGGCCTCGGAAGCCACAACAACCAACGTCAGGATGTAGCCGTATAACATTCGCTGGCAACTGGTGATACGTTCCAACAACTGTTTTTCGGGTGTCAGTTCACACATGCGACACGCTCAATCGCCTCTTCGGCAGTAAGTTGCACGCAGGGATACCCCCAAGTGGGAATATTGCTCTATTTCTACTATTAACTATCGCGACATCGCCTTTTGTTACATGAA
>JABGPF010000074.1 GCA_018645065.1 Phycisphaerales bacterium | reverse complement strand
TCCGCCGTTTGCCGTTGCCGTTCTCTGTGATCTCTGTGGCAAAGCCGTTGACGTTTGCCGTTCCTTGAGTCTCTGTGTCGAAAATCAAACCGCTCGACTTGCCCGCAAACGGTTGCGGATGTATAGTTGTGGGCCTGTGGTTTGCTATTGATTTGTATGGAGAACTGTTTTGGCGATTTTGGCTGGTATTGACGAAGCCGGGCTGGGTCCGATATTGGGCCCGCTGGTGATGTGCGCCTCGGTGTTCGAAGTGCCTGAAGAATTGGCTGACCAACCGCTTTGGGATACTCTGGCTCCGGCGGTTGCCCGTACTGCCGGGCGGAAATCTTCAGCCCTGGCGATCGGCGATAGCAAAAAACTCTTCAAACGCAAGCAGCCCAAAGCCCTACAGCATCTGGAACGCTCGGTTCTGTCAACCTTGGCTGCCTGCGGTCAGCATCCGACCAACCTGGCTGAACTTCTGGCGATTATCACAACCGACGTGCACTCTCACGCGATGGAATATCCGTGGTATCGCCCGCAGGAAGTCGCACTACCGCGAGTTGTCAGCGCTACCGATGTGGCGCTGTCGGGCAACTCGCTGGCTGTCGCGATGCGCAAAGCCGGCGTGCAAATGCACGGTATCCGATCCGAATGCGTGTTCGTCGGCGAGTTCAATAATATCATCCGCGCCACTCGCAACAAATCGACCGCCGCTCTGGGCATAACGTTCCGCCTGATACACTATCTCTGGGGCCGCCTGAACGACGGGTGCATGCACATTAATGTCGACCGCCAGGGCGGACGCATGAGATATCTGCCCGCACTGGAACGAGCGTTTGAGGGGTGCAGTTTCAAGATACTCCGTGAAGAACCCGAATGCAGCGAATACGAAATGTCCGATTCGCGACGGACCGCACGGATAACATTTTCAGTGGGCGGTGAGTCGGCGCACATGGCGATTGCGCTGGCGTCAATGGCTGCGAAGTATCTGCGCGAACTGTTCATGGACCTGTTCAATGAGTTCTGGGCCGGGCATGTCGAGCAGTTAAAGCCAACGGCGGGATACTTCACCGACGGGCGAAGATTCTACGCCGAGATCGGCGAGGCGATGAAGCAGTTGGGCGTTGATGAAGACATTATCTATCGATGCCGATAAGGCTTTTGATTTGGAATTTGGGATTTAACGGCAACGCCGTCGCCGTTTCCGTTAATTTCCGTGTCTTCCGTGTCTTCCGTGTTTTCCGTGGTTAAAAATGCCGTTGCCGTTGCCGTAACATCTTGTCCGCCGTTGCTGTCCTCTGTTTCTCTGCCGTTGCCGTTTGTCGTGGCCGTAAACATCTTTCCCGTCGTTGTCGTCGCCGTTCTCTGAGCCTCTGAGTCTCTGTGTCGAAATCCAAACCGCTCGCCGTCAATTTATAGTTGACGCGGACGGGAATTCCATCTACGTTAGGGCCAATCGAGTTGATCTTAAAAGGATTTGGTTATGGCTATTCAGAACTGGTCGGACGATATAACGATTGTTGAACTCAGTGACGATCCCCAATTCACCGAGGATCTTGACGCGCTTATGGACAGCGTGGAAAAGCGTCCAACTGACGTGGTGCTGAACCTCTCTACGCTCGGTTTTATCAATTCATCCAACGTCGCCAAGCTGCTGCGAGTTCGTAAAGTGATGCTGGCCGTCGATCGCCGACTAGTGCTGTGCGATATAAACGCCCAGGTCTGGGGCATCTTCCTGGTGACCGGTCTGGACAAGATATTCGAGTTCACCAGCAACGTAGCGATCGCCCTGGCGAGCCTTCAAATGGAAATGACGGGCGACGAAGACGATGCCGAAAAACCCGCCGAATAATCACGAGCCGGCAGGCCGCATATCGAAACCATATAAGCAAACCAGCCCGCCTTCGGTGCGCCTGGTCCGTTGGGGCAGGCGGGCGACTATTCGTCTTTGATTAACCCTTGGGCCTTGGCCAGTGCTTTAATCGTCGCGTTAAAAATCCCCTGCGACGACTGCGTCGCGCCGCTCACCGTATCGAGATCCTTAAACGCCAACCATTCCACAGGCGTTCCGGGCGGTTCCTTTATGACCAGCGCATTGCGGCGCCGGACCTTTATACCGGGGTCTGGAAGTGGGGGCGAGAGGTACAGGTGCTTGGCGATTATCCGCTTGGGCATCTCGGTTTTGGAGATGAAATACTGCTTGTCGCGAATGCCGACCACACGCACCGCATTGAGCGATCCGTCAGCCATTGTCACCGAAACCACGATCGGAGCCGTAACCTCGTAACCACGCGACTGGCCCTGATATGTACCGTCCGGTATTTTCGCGAGCCTGAGTGCGGCTTGCAATTTAACCGCTTCGATATTCGCCTTGGCTCGTGCGGAATTGCGTTTGATGAGCCTGCTTCCCTGTTCGGCGTCGACCACCTTCTGGTAATACGTCAGGGCCTTGTTGTACTGTCCGTCGCGACGATATGCGTCACCGGCTGCGAGATATGCAATGTCGGAGAGTCCGGCTTTTGCGGAGTTTTCAGCGTGGTATACGGCTTTGTCTACTTCGCCCATTTCCGACCATAGCCTGATGGCGCTTCCGTCGGGCGTGTTGTCGTCGTGAACTTCCTTCAGCACCTTCACCGCCAACGCCTTGCAGCCAAGGCGGTAGTAGCATGTCGCCAGCTTGATGTGATTTCGACCGCGGGCCTGGCGATACCAGAACGCAGCCCTGGCGTAGTCGCCGAAATAGTTGAAGTACATGTCAGCCAATGCTCGCTGGCTCAACCTGAGCTTCGAGACAGACGATCGATTTATTGTAAGGGTATGGTGGAGTAGTTTTACGCCTTCTTTCCACTTGCCGGGGTCCGGCGTGATTATCATTTCGATGTACTGGCGGAGGTTGCTGTGGGGCTTTACGCCTCGGCTTGTTACTCGCCAGTCCAGGTTCAGCGTCTTGGGTGTGCGGAGCGTTACTCCGTCGAACCAGTCGGGTTTTCGGCGCCCGAGATCTTCGACGAGATCATCGATTTGCGTTTCGGTCCGCTCGTTCTTCGGAATATCGACCGGACCGGTCTTCGCCGTCGGTTTCGCACCAGGCTTCACCATGCGTCGCGTACCGTTTACCGTTACGGATTTGACCTTGCCGATTGGGAACTTCATGTCGAGTTTGACCCCGCCGATATCGGCCCGGAAGACAACCGTATCGTGCAACTCCTTGATCAGTTTACCCTGGTAGACGGTTCCTTCTTTCGTCTCGATCTCGTCTGCTGACGATGTCGATGCGCAGATTGCGCCGATAAGTAAGACTCCGATAGCAATAGCGGCAAGCCGCACAGTTCCGGGTCCAATGGATTTTCTAGCATGTTTCATGTTTGGTCACCTCAGATTACCCACATCACTAGCATACCTGATAACAAACGCACTGGGCAAGAGATTATCGACCGAAGAACTCACCGGCGTTTCAGATTCCACCGGCGTTTTGGACTGCGGCGAGCTCTCCGAGTTTACCCCGAAGAACCCCGATGTACGTCGGGAACGGTTTTGCCGTTGCCGTTGCCGTTCGCCGTTGCCGTTCGCCGTTAACTTGGAAATTGGAAATTTCTTGTTGTTCGGTTGGATATTGATCCGTCGCCGTTCGCCGTTCGCCGTTATTTGTCTTTGGGCAGGTCCAGGCCCAGGACGGTCATTACTTGCTTTAGATCGCTCCATACTTCGCTGCGAGCCTGGGGCGTGTAGTTGCGCAATAAATATGACGGGTGGAATGTGGGCATTACAGGCGTACCGCCGATAGAGTCAGCCAACTCGGGCAGCGGCTGCCAATTACCACGCAAACCAGTTATCCCCTTTTTCGTCTGGAGCAACTTTTGAGTGGCGGGGTTGCCCATCGTTACAATTACCTTGGGAGCGATAATCTGCAACTGCCTCATAAGGTAAGGCCAGCACGCCTCGACCTCGTTGCTCATCGGGTTGCGATTCTCGGGGGGGCGGCACTTTACTACGTTGCAAATGAACACGTCGGATCGCTTCATGCCCATTGCGCCTATCATCTTATCGAGCAGTTCCCCGGCCCGGCCGCAGAAGGGGCGCCCGCTTTCATCTTCGTTTTGGCCCGGGCCCTCGCCAACGAAAACCAACTTCGCGTTCGGGTCGCCTTCACCGAAGACCGTTTGTATACGAGTTTTAGACAGGCCGCAAAGCGTGCAAGTCTTAACTTCGTTTTGGTTCATCGCGTCCAGGGCGGCGGACTTGTCGCCGGGGGCGAGGTTCGCTACCGCCGCGGTTCTGGCCGGCAGCTTAACTTCGGGCAGGGAGTTTACCGCCGACGGGGTGAACTGTCCGCCCAGCAATTGCTCGATTTCCAGAAGTTGTTTCGCTGCTTTTGTCAGTGATTCAATAGGGTCGCTCATGGGTGCTATTGTAATACGGACGCTTCGCTGTGACAATAGAGCCCCCCGGACCAGATGTCATCTATATCCAAAGCGACAACTTTTCCCGTTAATTTGGCGTTTTGGGGCGGCTTGAATCTTACGGTTACGTATCGATCAGTCATCGCCTGGCGCACATCGGGCTCGGGCCGGGTTGATTCGACCAGCGCTTCGAGGCGTCTGCCCACAAGTTTTTTTCTGAACGCATCAGCCATTTCCGCCTCCAGTTGGCCTAGCTGTGCGATGCGAGCTTTGACGATCTCTCCGCGTGGAGTTTCGTTGCGGTGTTCCCAGGCCACCGTTCCTTCCAGGGCGCTGAACGGGAAAGTGTGTATTTTCGAGAAGCCGGCGTATCGGGCCATTTCAAGGGTTTGGGCGAAATCTTCATCGGTCTCGCCGGGGAAGCCCACGATGATATCGGTGGTTATCGCGGGGGTGTCCAGGGCGTTTTTCACGCGGTCAATGGTCTGGCGGAATTCCTGGGCGGTGTATTGCCTGTTCATTTTTTCAAGGATGTTCTGCGAACCTGACTGCAGCGGGAGGTGGAAGTGGGGGGCTACGGTCGGGTTTGTGCGATATACTTCGAGCAGCTCATCGCTCAGGTCGCCGGGTTCAAGGCTCGAGAGCCTCACTCGCCACAGGCCGTCGATGGCGGCGATTTCGCTGAGCAGTTGGGGGAGCGTTGATTTCGCGTCGGACCAGCGGTTGCGGCGTGAGGTTTCGCGCCCGAAGGCTCCCAGGAACACGCCGGCGAGAACTATTTCCTTGTGCCCCGAATTCACCAGATCGGTGCATTCGTCGCGCACCTGCTGGATGGTTTTGGACCAGACGACCGCTCGCGTGTAGGGCACAATGCAGTATGAACAGAACGCGTCGCACCCGTCCTGGACCTTAACAAACGCTCTTTGATGGTTAGGAAATACCTTAATACCCCCGATTTCCCTCGTTCCGCCAGCTTTACGCTTGACGGCGATGTTGCGCCGGGCTCTAATACTATCTCGGTCGCCGCCTGGATCGGTTTTTAACTTGGTTGATTTGGCTGACTCGGTTTGTTCGGTCGATTCGGTCGATTCGATTTGTTGCTGAGCTTCGAACTTGTTGGTTTGTAAGCTGGCGATTATCTGATCGATCACATCGGATAGGTTGCTGTGGTGTCCTGCGACATGCAGATTATTTTTTTTGACGCCCAGCGACGTAAGCATCTGGGCTATTGCTTTGGCGTCGTAATCGCTGTAGCATCCGGTGACAAGGATAGTCGCGTCGGTGTTGTTCCGCAGCAGTTTGCGGATGGTCTGGCGGCTCTTGCGCATAGCGGTTGACGTTACGCAGCAAGTGTTTACGATCACCAGATCGTTTTGTTCGTGCGGTTCGGATTGCAGCAATCCGGACTGTTTCAGCTTGGTTGCCAGCGCGACTCCGTCGTACTGGTTAACTTTGCATCCTAATGTTGTTATACTGAATTTGATCATAATTTTCGAAGACAGTGTAACGCATTGGCGGAGAAATTGTTGCGGTTGTGAGAAAAAGTTCATAATATGCGGTTTGAATTCAGCGAACCTGGATCGGAGATTTCCTCCGATCAACTTGACGAGCCTGGGAGTGGCAATGGCTAGAGCGAAAAGCGTTTGGGGAGTTGATATCGGTCAATGTGCCCTGAAGGCGCTGAAGCTTCGTGACGTAGACGGACAGTTTCAGGTTGAAGCCTTCGAAGTGATTGAACATCCCGAGCACCTCCGCGGTCCGGAAGCGGACAAGTCTGAGGTCTTTCTTAATGCGTTGGGACAGTTCCTTGCAAAGAACGATGTTTCGGGCAGTTCAGTAGCGGTCTCGGTCCCCGGGCAGAGCAGCTTCATGCGTTTTGTGAAGCTCCCTCCTGTGGAGACCAAACGCATACCGAGCATTGTAAAGTTCGAAGCCGAGCAGCAGATACCCTTCCCTATCGATGAAGTGGTGTGGCGTTGGCAGACATTCCATGATCCCGATAGTCCCGACGTAGAAGTCGGTATCTTCGCGATGAAGCGAATGGAAGTCGCCGAGATGCTCTCGATGATGGCGTTTGCGGACCTTAAAGTCGATCTGGTCCAGATGGCCCCGCTGGCGCTTTACAACTTCATGTGCGCCGATAACCAACTGGCGACCGATGGGGCGACCCTGCTTGCCGACGTGGGAGCCGATAAAACCGATCTCGTTGTCGCAGACGGTCCGAGAATATGGACCCGCACAATCCAGATCGGCGGAAACAACTTTACAGAAGCACTCGTAAGAGCGTTCAAGCTGTCGTTCGGAAAAGCTGAAAATCTCAAACGAACCGCAGCCACCAGCAAATACGCCAGGCAGGTATTCCAGGCGATGCGACCGGTATTCGCCGATCTGGTGCAGGAAATTCAACGCTCCATCGGTTACTACACCTCGCTGCACCGCGAATCGCGGTTCAAACGCGTTTTAGGTATGGGTAACGGGTTCAGGCTTCCGGGGCTGCAGAAGTTCCTGGAGCAGAACCTGAATATACCCGTAGTCAAAATCGATAATTTCAACTCCACCGACATCTCTCCCACGCTGAGTGAACCGACGTTTGCTGAAGACGTCCTGTCGTTCGGGGTGGCTTACGGCCTGGCGCTTCAGGGGCTTGGCGAGGCTACGGTCTCGACTAACCTCCTACCGGACGAAGTCGTTCGCAAACGCGTTTGGGACAGCAAGCGACCGTGGTTCGCCGCCGCAGCCGCCGCGTTGCTCGTAGCGATGAGCTGCTGGGTGTACAGAGGTTTCGCCGATCGCCTGCCGTATTATGACAATCAGCCCGGAACCGACACTGCACGCACCAAAGAGATCATCGAAGAACTCGAAACGCTGCAGAAAGAAAACAAGCAGATCGGTGACGGCGAGACAGAAATCGCGCAGATGAAAGGTATTGCGGCGTCTTACGGATACAGGAATACCTGGCCTTCAGTTCTGTCGATGTTCGCCGAAGCGGTTGAATCGGTGGCTTCTGACAACGACAGATACAAGCAATGCGCCAAGAATCGTGCTGAAGCTATGCTGCTGACCCAGGAGCTGAAGCGGGCTGCGGTTAAGGGCTCGGGCGTATCGGCTGAGAAGCAAGCAGAGCTGAAAGACAAGCTGGCGAAGCTCGAAGCGAGCATTGATGTGTTCAGCAGCGTTGATCGTTCCTCGCTGAAGATCATGACCATCGAGAGTCTCAAGAGCGAGTACTCAGACGACGCGGTGGCGATGTTCCCCGAAGACGGAGTTTTCACCGCCTCTTCGTCAGGCAATCGCCGCGGATTCTTCATCACCACCGAATTACGCACCACCGTTGACGCCGACGTCGTAACCTATATGGCGTCGCTCGTTAAAAAGTGCCGCGCAATAACCAAACGCAAACACCGGAACCTCGGGTTCTACGGTGGGCACATGACCCAAAAGATCAGCCTTGGCGGAACGGAGCCCAGAGTTGCGGTCAAGACGACCAAAAAAGGCTCAACTAAAAAAACCGACAAAGCTGAACCCGAAGATGACAAAATGATCGATCCGATCACCGGGCAGGATATGTCCACCGATCAGAGGGTTATTGTTCAATGGGTCATAATTATCGAAAACGATGGCGTTAAATATCCTTCCGTCAAATAGAAGATGATAAAACCGTCGAGCTACGGAGATAGCAACCAATGCAATGGATTCGTGAAAATCTGTTCCTGAGCTGTTTGGCTGGAGTGCTGCTGATCAGCGTCGGAGTCGCGTACGCAGTCAGGTCCGGTCAGGATGGCGCATTTAAGACTAAAGATATGGGTCCGCGGGCCATGCTTGCCCAAAGGCTACGCATTCTGCGATCGGGTCCGCCTGTAAACAAGGACTGGATCGACAAAGCCACCCAGCGACTCGAAAAGATCAAGAAGCAACGTGACAGGATTGTCAAAGACGCTTCAGATTGGAATCGCAGGAACTATTCCGTTCTGCAACTTGAGTTTGAGGTCAGCGGTAAGAAACGCAAACTTGCGGCGTTCCCCTACAAGGCCCGTGAATATAATGATTACTCTCTGACCTCGAAGTTCACCAATACATATCGCAAAGAGCTGTACGGTTCGCTTGCCAAGCTCGATCTCACCGCCATGCCCACCGAAGGTGAAATTGGCGAAATGAGCGATGTTCTGGCCAAGGCGATATTCCTGAAACGCAAACCCGCGCTCAGACGCGTTGAATACGCCTTGAAAAGCGCACCCAAGCCCAAGGACGGGGCTACGACGCCGGAAGACGAGGACGAGGACACGCCAAGAGTAAAACCCAAGGGCGTCAGCGACGAAGACTGGAAGCTGGCGACTCTTAGCGAAACTGGCGTGCGGAATATGGCGCGAGAACACGCCACACAGACGTTGATGGTCAAAAAAGCCAACGCCGGTTCGATGTTCGTCTCACCGAAAACCCTCGCGATGGTGACCGATCCGAAACTGCCCGGAGCGGCGAACGGACCGGAAGAACTCGCAGTTGTCTTCCCGCAGGAAGTATGGCGAGCGGCCGACGCCCCGGCGTCGAAACTCTGGTTGGCGCAGTTGAACCTCTGGATCAGCCAGGATATTCTCGCGTCGATCGACCAAACAAACCAGGCATCCCTGAAACGCGGTGGAAAAGTACTTACGCCTACAGTCCCGAATTCCGGAATCAAGCAACTCGTCGGAATCCAGGTCGCAGAAGGGTATCTGATCAATGAGGTGGGCGTCGACGCCGAAACCGGGATGACCCAGCGAGGAACGACACCTGAATACGAAATCGTCGCCTACCAGTTCTCTGTCGTTATGAACACCGCCTATCTTCCCGAACTGCTCAGGAACATAATGATGCGAGGTGATCACACCGTGACTGATGTGCTGATCGAACATCTGCCTACCGGAACGAACAACAGAGGATATTACGGAACCGATCCGGTAGCCAAAGTCAGCCTTGCCGGTGAATTGCTGTTCAGGTCCGACTGGACTCGCAAAATAATGCCGATCGAAATATTGGAAGAGGATCTGGCAGGTCTACACAGACCCGAAGATGCAAAACGACTTAAAAAAGAAACCCGGTAGCATTACTGGAAATACTGTAGCAAAGCCACGAGGAGGCCCGTAGATGGCCAAGACCGATGAAATGAAGTTTATCGACCAGCACCTGGAAAAAATTGTTCTGGGCGTGTGTGTGTTGATTATGGCGTATGGTATTTTTCAGTGGGTGCTTTCGTCCCCACAAAGATCTGAAGTCCCTGATGTCGGTGGGCGAATTGTACCTGCACCCGAGGTGGACGGCGCACTGCTAAGGGAAGCCCAGAACGTCAGGCGACGCGAACGCACGACCCCTCCGCCGAAACCTGCGCCGGATTATTCGAAGGCAATATCCGACAATCGTCGACTCCCAAGAGTCAGCGCAGCCGAAAGCTGGGGCGAGCCGCGAATGGTTATGATCGCGCCGATACGTCCTGAAGCGCCGGCGGGCATTAGCTTGAAAAAAATTACGGATATCCTGGATACATACGCGCCGAAAATTGTAGAGGTCAAGGGCGCACGCGAACTTGTTAACTGCGACGGCGGGATCGACAAACTGGTATTCCGCGGTAAAGCTGAATTCGACAGAGGCGCACTGCTGAAGGCCTGGAACCAGGTGTTCAGGGGTTCGGCGATGGATGAGGTCACCAATACGGTCCTTGCCGTTGAAATCGAAAGATGCGCCGTGCTGGATAACGGACAGCTCGGGCCAGCGACGAAGGTCACGCGTGTGGTAATGCCCGCCCCCAAAGGGGGAGAGCCCGTCAAAGACGTTGCTATACCCAAATATACAGGTGAAAACGCAGACGTTGTGCGGAAGGCAATCGAAACTTTCACGAATCAGTCGCAGAGAAACGTGTTAATGCCTCCTTACTGGAAAGTCTGGTCTATGACGGACAAGAGGTGGACAACACCATGGAATCCGGTTGTTGAACCCGAACCCGACGATGACAAGACCGACGCGGCGGCAAAGCCCGCTCCGGTAGTAGTACAAGCCGGCGCCGCCGGGACAACCGAAATATGGTTCCACGACACCGACGTGACGGTGCAAAGACAGTATACATACAGGGCTCGATTGGTGTTTATCAGCCCGTTGTACACCTACGATGATGTTGCCTATAAAGGAAAGCCCGAAGACGCTCTGGTGAAAACGATCACAAGCGCATGGAGCGACTGGGTCACCGGAGAGGCGATACCGCGAACCACGCAGTATTTCCTGACCGGAACACAGGCTGTTGGCGGGAAACGCCAACTGTTCTGCACGATCTTCACCCGTAGCCTAGGGCAGGTTGTTAAACAAAAATTTGAAGTGTTCCCCGGACGGATCATCGGAGGACTCGACTCCAAGTCGGTTATGAATCCGGTTAATGGCGTCGCCCAGTCGAAAGTTGTGGACTTCGCCACAAACGCCACGCTTGTTCATGTCGACTTCGAGAAAAAATTCGTTAATAGGTTTGGACGAACTGACGTTACGCAGGAATTGATCTGCTCAGAGAACGGAAAACTCGTTTCGCACATACTTGTGAAAAATATGCCCGACGAGGATCCGAGAGCAGTAGAGTACAGAAAATTACAGGCTCAGGCCGACGGGCAAACCCCCTAATAGCCAAGCCTTTAAATTGTTTTAGTAATTCCAGTTTTTTTGGACTTGCATTGATGGAAAAAAACGCCTATCCTTGCGGCTTAGTAGTACGGATACTGCTAACGATGTAGTGATATGGCAATGCCGAATGACGTGTATTGGACCTGAACGGAATCTGTTCAGCGGTGTAGGGATCACACCGCATGGGTCTATGCACCACAGGCGCCGCCGACGGTGTACCCAATCGTTGGACGTCGCGGACGCCTTTTAGGATGCTTTGAAAGGAGCCTTGCAGTGGTATTTCTCCACAGGTTTACATGTGTTATTGTGTTAGCGGCCTTGTTGACGGGCATGACTACAACCCTCTTTGCGCAGGAAGCGAACGCCGATAAGGCCAAGTCTCTTCTGAAGCAGGGAACTGCCCAGTTCGAGGCACGCGACTATGCGCAGGCGCAAGCCTCGTTACTGAAAGCCGCCGACCTGGACGCACTTACCGGCTCAGATAAAACTGCGCTGGATGGGTTGCTCGTTCAGGTGGCTCCGGCTATCAGGAAGCAACGCGCCGCTCTTGAGGCTTTCCGCGCAGGCGAGAAGGCTCTGAAGGCCGGAAGCTTCGACGAGGCGAAGAAACAGTTCGCTGTCGCCGCGTCGAGTGAATTCCTCCAACCCGAACAAATCAAAGACGCAAAGGCGGAACTCGCTTTTGTTGATGTCAAAATCAAAGCCGCCGCAGCGGCCAAGCCCGCGCCGGTAGCGGTTAAACCCGTCGAGGTTAAGCCCGTTGCTGTACCTGTAGCGGTCAAGCCTGTAGAGGTTAAGCCCGTTGCTGTGCCTGTAGTGGCCAAGCCCGTTGAGGTTACGCCTGTTACTGTACCTGTAGTGGCGACGCCTGTAGAGGTTACGCCTGTTGCTGTGCCGGTAGCTGCTAAGCCCGTTGAGGTTGCGGTAGTGGCGACGCCTGTAGAGGTTAAGCCCGTGGCTGTGCCTGTAGAGGTCAAGCCTGTCGCAGTGACGACTGTGGCGCCTGCGAAGCCCAACTTGCTGGCTAATGCCGATACAAGAAAGAAAGCACTCGCCGCCGAGCATCTTGCCGCTGGTAAAAAGCTGCTTGACGCCGGAAAATCCAAAGATGCCGTCAGCGAATTCCAAAACGCCGCAACGCTCGACCCGACGCTCACTGAGGCCCCGAAGCTGCTGGCGTACGCTAAGAAGCTTTCGATGTCGTCAGGCGGCGGCGGGGTGCTCAATCAGCTGATCAAACGCCAGAACATCAGGCGTGGTGAAGCGATGATGGAGTACGAAAAAGCGATGAAACGCTCCAGGGAACTGATGCTCAGTGCTGAGAGCGACGCAGACTTTGGCGCCGCGATTGAGTCGGCCAAGTCCGCAGGTAATATCGTGGAAACCGCAAAGAGCCTCTTCGATAGCGAAAAGTACAGCCAAATGCAGGCTGGCGTGACCCGGCAGATCGAGTGGGTCGAAACCAACCGCACTAAGTGGGCTGCCACCAAAGCCACGCAGGAACGTGAGCAGATTCAAAAGGCCAAGGAAGAGTTGATCAAGCAGGTCGAAGCCAAGAGGCTTAGAAGAATCAGCGATCTTAGAGCAAGTGCGATGGCGCTCGGCGCCGGACGTGATTATCCCGCAGCTTTGCGGGAGCTCAACCAAATCCTCATTCTCGATCCGCAGAATCGGTGGGCCAACGAACAGACCGTACTTATCAAGGGTTTCGTGCAGACCGATACTGAAGCGAGTCTGATTACGAACCTTCATGAGGAAGTAGGGCTGGCCAACTTGGCCATCATGGAATCGGAAATACCGTGGCACATGATGGTGAAGTATCCCAAAAACTGGAAAGAAATCACCGTCAGACGCAAACCGTTCGCTGCACGCTCACAAGCTGAAACTGAACTGGATCGAGTCGTTCGCAGGCATCTTGACGCCATGGTCTCGAAACTCGACTTCGAAGACATGGAACTCACTCAGGTGTTCCAGTTCCTCAGAGACGTTTCGGGCGCCAATATCCACGTCAAGTGGAGAGCTTTGGCGCTGGAGAGCATCGAGCCGGCGACGACCGTTAATGTACACCTCGCAAACGTGAGCTTCAGAAAAGCTCTGGACACCATCCTTGCAGACGTTGCAACCGGCGGTGACCCTGGAGTAGGAGCCACCGGGCTGGGATATGTTATTGACGAAGGCGTCATAACCATCTCAACAAAAGCAGATCTCGGAAAACAGACTGTTGTCCGCGTTTACGATATCCGTGATATGATCGTTCGAGTACCCATGTTTGAAGGTCCGAGACTGGGCAGGTCAACAAAGGGCGCCGGTGATCAGAGTAGTAACGACAGCGGACTGTTCGATCCGGGCGCCGGTGGTGGAGATACAGGCTCGGGACTCGAAGACGATATGAAGTCACGCTCCGAAATTATCACCGAAATCAAAACGCTTATCACAGAAACTGTCGCTCGTGATTCGTGGCGTGAAGCAGGCGGTGAAGCCGGAGCCATCAGCGAGATGAACGGGCAGCTCGTTATTACCCAGACAATAGAAAATCACGATAACATTATCGAACTGATCGGTAAGCTTCGTGAAGCCAGAGCACTTGAAGTTTCCATCGAAGCACGATTCATCACTGTTGCAAGCGGATTCCTGAACCGTGTTGGAATCGACCTTGACTTCTACTTCAACCTGGGCTCGAAATTCACCCCGCCTTCAACCGTAACTACGCCTGGCGGCAATACTATGCTGGGTGCTGTGCAGAACGGTCAGGGTGCTACCCCGTTGGACGCGTCATTACCGGCGTTCACCAATACCATCGGCGCTGGTGGTACGGGCGTCTCCAGTTTGCTTGGCGCCGCGGGGGCCGCAGCGGCTCCGGCGTTCAGCTTTGGCGGACAGTTCCTTGACGATGTACAGGTCAGCTTCCTGCTCGAAGCCACACAGGCTCACGATATGACACGCATACTCGTGGCGCCGAGAATCACCCTGTTCAACGGACAGAGAGCATATATCTCACTGTCAACCGAAGAAACATACATCAGCGGAACTGACTCACAGGTTGGTTCGTCGGGCGGAATCGGCTCATCGAGCGGTGTAGCACAGGACGTCGAAACTGACACCGTCACCAGTGGTACCGTACTTGACGTCGAAGCGACGGTATCGGCTGACAGACGCTATGTGACGATGACCATCAGGCCGCAGGTATCGACCTCCGACCTGACCAACCAGGTCAACATTAACCCGAACGCAACTGTTGACCCGATCACAGGCGTGGCGACCCAAGCTCCGATCATGATTACGCTTCCGACGATCACCACGCGAGACCTGCAGACAACCGTCTCGGTTCCGGATGGTGGAACGCTGCTGCTGGGCGGACAGAAGGAATCGATCACCGTCCAACGTGAACTTGGCGTGCCGGTTCTCTCGAAGGTTCCGTTCCTGAGAAGGCTCTTCACCAACACAGGCGACACCAGAGACGAAAGCACACTGATGATCATGGTGCGGCCTAGCATTATCATCCAGAGCGAAAAAGAGTTGGAGGTCGGTAACTAGACTAACACTCTTCTGGAATTAAGCATACTTTGCGGGCTGCGGATCTTAACCGATACGCAGCCCGCTTTATATTTACCCCGCACACGCCGTCAATACACACAACATGCTCGAAAGCGTGATAAATCCTTGCCTTGGGGACCGTTTGCGGAGAGAATCAATTACATCGACACGACGGGGCGAACCCCGCGGTTCAAGGCTACAGGAGTAACTACGATGAAATTTTGTGCATATTTGGGCGTGCTGACAGTTGCTGTCCTGGGTTGGACGCTTAGCGGAGCCCACGGACAGACCAAACCTTCAACCAACGCCGAAGAAACCCCGCCGGCTAAACGCGCAGCTCCGATCGCACTGGACCTGAAGAAACGCACTATAAGTTTCGACGCCGAGGTCTGCCAACGCGAAGTTATGCTGGAATTCCTGATCTGCCGGACAGGCACAAAAGAACACGAGAGTGTCCTGCGCAGCAAGGTGCTTCCGTCGCACATTCACGCCGGGCTCATGGCGATGGGCTTGACACGGGGCAAGCCGGCCCGCTGGTCGACCGGGCGAGACGGTATAAGCCGCTTCGGACCACCACAGGGACCCGAACTTGAAATCAAATTTGACTGGACCGATAAGGACGGAAAGAAGCATTCCGACACTGCAGGGGCCTGGATCAAAGGCGTTGGTAAGCGAAAGCTGCCCGGTCCGAAAACATGGGTGTTCGTCGGCTCGGAAATGATGCCCAATAACGTTTACGCCGCCGATATTAATGGTGAAATTGTTTCGGTGTCGAACTTCTCGGCTTCTCTGATAGACGTACCGTTCGAGTCGACCAACAAGGGCGGAGAGGGTAACGTGCAGGGCGAGTATGTAGCCGACCCCACCGCAGTACCGCCGATCGGGACGAAAGTCAGAGTCACGATAGCTCCGCGCCCCGGGGCTGAAAAGTCACCGCACGCCAGGATAATGCTGGAGATCGATCGGTTCGGCAGGATGAAGATCGATGGAGAGCCCATTCTCTCGGGCAACCTCAGGGCATGGGCCAGGAAGTTTGTTGCTGTTCATAGCGATACGCTGGCGGTTATCCGGTCTGACGCTCAGACTATCGTTTACGATATCGCTGAGGCCCGCGAGGAGCTTACATTCGCCGGTGTTACGGAAACCGAACAGCAGCAGTTGTCCCCGAAAGCTCCGATCCCGCCTCGCAATACAGCACAAGCACAAGCCGATCTCAAACAATGGGCAAAAGACTTCGCACGAGCCGAGCATCTGCTCGTAGACCCCGCCAAGCGGGCCAAGAAGGTGCTGGCGGAAATCGAACGAGAAATCGCCCGAACCGAGCGAATGAAGGCCTTGTGGGAAGACTATAGCGCCGCACTCCGCCAGGAGTTGGAAAAGCACAAAGCCACAACCCAACCGGCTGAGAAGACAGAAGCGAAGTCCGAGAAGGGTAAGAGCTGATGATCATGGTCAGACCGAAAATTATCATCCAGTCCGAAGAGGAATTGGAGATTGGTAACTAATAAGATCGTGTCTGCTGAAATCGATAGTTCGTTGGCCCAGCCAGGTCCGTTCCGAACGCTCCTGAAGCGTGACGGTTGGCCCGTTCTTGTCATCGCCCTGGCGACAGTTGCGGTGCAACTCGGCGTGTTTTTGATCCCGCAATCTTTTGGGGTTGAGCGGGGGAGGCTCATCCCGGCGTCGCTGATAATCGCAGGGGTTTGGGTCGCCTTGGGCGCCGCTATCTTCGCTGCGGGGCCCTGTAGCACGTTTTCGGGGCTTTTGAGGGGCGGTTGCGTTATCGATGCTACGGCAGTGTTGCTCGTGGTGCTCTGGTTATCTACGCCTCAGGTGACCTTTCTCGCGGCGGTTAAGCTCTACTGCATTTATGCATCGGTCGCATTCTGCGGGATCGCATTGGCCAGATTCGCCTCAACGCTGCGGTTCCGATATCTTGGGGCGGTGCTTGGCGCCACGATTTTGACGCTCGCTCAGGCGGGCCTGTTCTGGTTGCCCGGTCTGGTGCAACTTGCCTCCGACAGCGAGGGCAAGAGTGCCATAGCGGCGTGGGGGTTGCGAGCGAATCCGTTGTATGGTGTGTTTTCCGCGATTGCTGAAGAGGCGGGGTTTGTGTGGCATTACGCTGAGGTGATGTACCGCATCACGCCGCTGGGCGAGGACGTTGCAGTCGGGCCTGTGCAGTGGTATGAGCCTATGATTATCTGGTTGAGCATTGCTGCTGTGCTGGCGACGGTCGGGTGGGGGTGGCGTCTGTTTATTCGGCGCCGGCCAGGAATTCGTTAAGCAGTTCGGCGAATCGTCGGACGGCCCGGCCTCGATGGCTTATGGCGTTCTTTTCTTTCGGGGGCAATTCGGCGGCGGTGCATCCGTGAGCGGGCACGAAAAACAGCGGATCGTATCCGAATCCATTTTCGCCTGAATTGCTCCGTGCTATCACACCGTTGAATGCCCCGCTGGTTTCGAGCAGGATTTCACCCGGGCGGGCCAGCGCCAGTGAGCAAACGAATCTCGCGGTGCGTTGTTCATCGGGCGTGTCTTTCAGGGCGTCGAGAAGCTTTGCGTTGTTTGCTCGATCGACATCTTCGCGCGGTGAGCCTGGGGCGATCGCATCTCCGCTGTATCGGGCGCTGCGTACGCCTGGTGCTCCGTCAAGAGCGTCTACTTGCAGGCCCGAGTCGTCGGCCAGGCACCATCGCCCTGTATACTGCGCGTAGTACAGGGCCTTTTCGCGGGCGTTTTGGGCGAATGTGTCGCCTGTTTCGTCTGGTTCGGCGATATCGCCCAGTTCATTCAGGCCGATAACGTTAACCGGAAGGTCGGCGAGAACCTGTTTAATCTCGCGAAGTTTGCCCGGGTTTCCGGTTGCGAGAACTATTTCTTTATCCGCCATCTAACGCTCCACTCCACCGTCGCTGCGCACGCGATCTCTATAGAGCGGGAGGGGTGCGAACGTGCGTCCGGGGATCAGTATCGGATAGCTGCGGGTGTACACCCTGACTGGATGTTTTTTGCTTTTGCTGCGTCCCCATTTGAATTCGCGACGATTGTTGATTACCAGGAATCGCAGCGGAGGTTCTTCGGTGTCCATGATCTTGATCATTTCCGGATCTTTGGCAACTTGCTTTCCGTAGATGGGGCGATGCATGTCCAGGCTGGCTTTTGTATTTCCTTTGGGTGCGAATCCATATGCGTTTTCGGGGAATACGCCAATGGTTATGTTTGTTCGTTTCGCCAGGTGGTGGTAGTAGGCTTCGTAACCGTGCTCCCGTAGCCAATTGCAGTATTTTATGGCGTGTTCCTGTCGCTCTCTGCCGATGAAGTTCGCCTTGGCGTCGTCGACATACGCCGCCACCAGCACCGTCCATATTCCCTTGTCGGGGGCATTGCGCAGGTCGTACTTCGATAATTCGACTGTGCTGCCGGGCACCAGAACCACTTTGGTCAGCGGGAACGCCGGGCGATTCACATTGGGCGCCCGCCATTTTCGCGATGCGTTCAAATCGGCTTCGGCGTCGTCGACGGTCCTGTATCTACCGCGGTACAGTCCGCTGCTGCTGTCCTGGTGGACAACTTCGAGCCCGCTCCAATCGGTGAGTTCGGCGGCCTTGTCGCGATACAGCTTAGACTGGCGAACATGTTCGGAACCGGTGAACGTGTGCAGGAGAATCGTGTACTGCTTTGTGGAGAACGGGTTGGACATCGCGGTTATACCACCGCAGCCCGCTGCCGACAGCAGCAGCATAAAACATAACGCCGAGACACAGGCCAGCGTTATTCGTCGTCCGAAAGCTTTTAGTTTTAGTGTTCGTGTGGAAGTCATTTTACGCCCTCCATTATAGCCTGGCGTTGGAGTTTTGCGAGTTTTCGAATGCCTTTGCCCGCCAAATCCAGCATTTCCTGTAGTTGCGGGCCGGTGAATGGGGCCTTCTCTGCAGTGCCCTGAACTTCGACAAACTGCCCGTTCGAGAGCATCGCGACGTTCATGTCGACCTCTGCGTTTGAGTCTTCGGAGTAGTCCAGGTCAAGCAGCGCCCGCCCGTCGACTATACCAACCGATATCGCGGCGACCTGCCCGACGATCGCCTTGGGGTTGCATCGTCCCAGTGCGGCGCATCGTTGGTTCGCGATCGCAGCCGCGACGTATGCCCCGGTGATGGACGCGGTTCGAGTACCGCCGTCGGCTTCGAGCACGTCGCAGTCCAGGTGGAGCGTGTTTTCACCGAGTCGATCGAATCGCACCACGTTGCGTATGACCCGTCCGATGAGTCTTTGTATCTCGATTCCGCGGCTGTCGGGTTTGCTCGTCGGGCGACTTTTCCTCCGCCCGGTTGACGCCGGCAGCATGCCGTACTCTGCGGTAAGCCATCCCAATTCGGAGCCCTGGCGCCATTTCGGAACCCCAGCCGACAGGCTCGCGGTGCATATCACCCGCGTACCGCCTGTTTCTATCAGGCACGATCCGTCTGCGCTTCCGACGAATCCCGGGGTGATTGTTATCGGGCGCAATTCGTTGGGGCGCCTTCCGTCATTTCGTTTTGTTTTGGCCATTATGTTTGGTTTCGCTTACCCGATCCCGCCGTCGGCGATTAGGGTGTGCAGTAGGGTTCGTTGGAAGTGGAGTCGATTTTCGGCTTCACTCATTATGGTTTCGGCGTGTTTTTCGAATACGTCGTCGGTGATCTCGAGCCCTCGATACGCCGGTAGGCAGTGCATGACGATGGCGTTATCGGGGGCCGCGGACATCAGATCAGCGTCGATCTTGAAGTTTTCGAAGTCTTTGATGCGTTGGTGCTTCTCGTCTTCCTGGCCCATTGAGACCCATGTGTCGGTGTAGAGCACACTGCTGCGTGAGGCGGCTTCTGTGGCGTCGGAGGTTACTGTGCAGCAGTCGTCACCACCGATAGCCCGCACTGTGGTCAGGAAGTCCGCGGGCATGTGGTAGTTGTCCGGGCAGGCGATTATGAACTTCATTCCGACTTTGGCGCACGCCATCGCCAGGCTGCACGCGACGTTGTTTCCGTCGCCCACGAAGAGCAGCGTTTGCCCGTCAAGGGTTCCGAAATGCTCTTTGACCGTCATCAGGTCAGCCATTGCCTGGCACGGATGCAGCATGTCGCTCAAAGCGTTTATAACCGGAACCTGCGCGTGCTGGGCGAGTTGCCGCACCGTGTCGTGCGCGAACGTGCGGGCCATTATTCCGTCGCACATGCGGCCCAGCACTCGGGCCACGTCGATAACCGGTTCTCTGCTGCCCAGTCCGATATCGGCAGGCGCCAGGTAGATTGCGTGTCCGCCGAGATGCGTCATCGCCACCTCGAAACTCACGCGAGTTCGCAGCGACGGTTTCTCGAATATCATCGCCAGCGTTCGCCCGCTCAAAGATGTCGGTAGTTGTCCGGCCCGGAACAGCGCCTTGTCTGCGATCGCTCGATCGATGAGCCCGCTTACCTGCTCGCTGTTCAAATCTTCTATGCTTATAAAATCTTTTAACATTTTAATATACTTTCGTCGTTATTTTTGAATCAGTGTTCCCACTCCGCGGTCTGAAAATATCTCGAGCAGGAGCGAATGGTTGAATCGCCCATCGATGATATGGGCTCTGGGCACTCCGGCGTCGAGTGCTCTGAGGCACGCGTCGACTTTCGGAAGCATTCCGGTTGATATTGTTCCGTCGGCGATCATCTCGCGGATTTCCGCCTCGCTTGCCGAGGTTATCACCGTTTCGGGATCGTCCACATCTCGCCTGATCCCGTGTGTGTCGGTCACCATTACGAGTTTGTTGGCCTGGAGGCATGCTGCGACCTCACCGGCTGCGGTGTCTGCGTTGCAGTTCAGTTTGGAGCCTGTTTTGTCTCTGGCCAGCGGGGCGATAACCGGTACGGTGTCGGCTTGGCAGAGCAGTTCGAGCAGTTTTGCGTTTACGCTGGTGACTTGCCCGACCGATCCGAGGTCGACTTTTCGCCCGTCGTCGTCGAGGAACAGTTTTTGCCCGAACAGGACGCAACTGGTCAGCGTGTGCAGGCTCATAGCTTTCGAGCCGAGGCCTTCGATAACTTCGGAGATGTTATCGTTAATTTGCGTGCACAGCACCTGTTCGACAACGTTCAGTGTTCGTTGATCGGTGTATCGCCTGCCCTGGACGAACTGCACCTCCAGCCCGCTTTCGGACATCGCCTGGGAAATTGCCTTCCCTCCGCCGTGCACGATAACCGGGCGCATTCCGACGGTGTTCATGAACACCACGTCGGTCATCATGCGTTTGAGCGCCTCGGGGCTTTCCATTACCGACCCGCCGAGCTTGATCACAACGACCTGTCCGGCGAACCGCTGGATGTATCCCAGGGCTTCTATCAACGTATGAGCTTTTGCGATGGCTTGTTCCATAATTTACTTCCTTGAAAATCCCAAAAATCCCGTAAGGGGAACCCCTAAAAATACCCGCAAAATGTCGATGGGTCAAGCTCAACTGCGTGTAAATCAGTGAGCGGTGGTCAGTAATCAGTGAACAGTAACGGCAACGGCAACGGCAGTAACGGCAGTAACGGCAGTGACGGCAACGGCAGTAACGGCAGTAGCGGCAGTAACGGCTCACGGCGACTAACAAGGCGTTTTGGACTGCGGCAAGCTCTT
>JABGPF010000449.1 GCA_018645065.1 Phycisphaerales bacterium | reverse complement strand
TCCGCAACACTTTTTATACGCATTGCAGCCAGGCTGCCTCGCGAAAACGCCGCGACACCAACGCCGCCACCGCCAACGTCGTTCCACCGGATATTGAGGACATCATTGAAACCGAGTGGCGAAAACACATCATTGCGCTGGTCATTGAACGCTTGAATGCCAGCTTCTCCGGCAAGGCCATGGACGTTTTCACGATGACTCTCGATGGAAAATCCGTTGACGATATCGCCTCGGCGCTTGAGTTAACCAAGGACTCGGTCTACGTGCTGCGCAATCGTGTCCAGTCGCGATTCCGCAAGGAAGCAAGGCAATTACGCAGTTACCTGGAGTTTTACCAATGACGACAGAATCGAGAGCCCGAACCCAAGCCTTGAATAATCTCTTTGACGAAGCGTTTGAGGAGATCGATCCGGCAGCAGAATCGCCTCTTCACGGTCAGCTTTGTTCGCTTGAGGATCGCTACGGTCACCCTCAATTGATTGCGGTTGGCGGCATGAAACGCATACTCAAGGTTCTCGATCGACACAGCAATCGCCACGTCGCCATGGCCCGTTTGCATGAAGACGCAAGCGATTTGCTCTTTGACCCATTTATTCGCGAGGCACGGCTGACGGCGCTGCTCGAGCACCCGAACGTCATCTCCGTTCACGATGTCGGCGTTGACAAAGAGGGGCGACCGTATTTCACCATGGATCTGAAGGTCGGTGATGGGCTCGACGTGGTCGTGCAGAAGGCCCTTGCGGGTGAGGGCTATCCGCTATCGGAACGACTCGATATCTTCCTCAAGGTTTGCGATGCAATCACCTATGCGCATTCGCGCGACGTCATTCATCTGGACTTGAAGCCAGCCAACATTCAGGTCGGTCATTATGGCGAAGTGTTGGTCTGTGACTGGGGCTTGGGAAAACTGATCGGCGGCGCCGATGAGATCGATGATGACGTGTTGCTCAATCCCGATCTGTTGAACGGAATGACGATGTACGGTCAGGTTAAGGGGACTCCCGGTTATATGGCGCCGGAGCAGATTCGCGGCGGAGACCGGGACAAGCGCACCGATATCTACGCATTGGGCGCGCTGCTTTACGCGGTGCTGACCTGTCGGCCGTCCGTCGAGGGGGACACCGACGCCATGCTGCAGGCGACAGTGTCCGGTGATATTGTGCCGCCAACCGAGCGCTGTAAAGGCGTTCCCGAGAGCTTGGGGGCGGTGGCCATGAAGGCGATGGCGCTAAAGCCGTCCGATCGCTACGCATCGGTGAGTGACTTGAATTCAGATGTGCGTGCATTTCTTGGCGGTTATTCTCCCGTAGCGCATAAAAGTGGAGTGTTCACCGAGTTTATGCTGTTCTATCGTCGCAATCGCGTCAGCTGCAACCTGGCGGCTGTATTCGTGGCGATTGTGGTGGCGGTGACGGCCTTGTTCGTTGACCGCCTGAGCGTCAAGCGTGAACAGGCCGAGACCTTAGCGGCGAGTTTGCGGGTCGAAATGCAGGAGACCGAGACACTGGCGGCGCGTTTGCGGGTCGAAAAGCACGAGACCGAGACACTGGCGGCGCGTTTGCGGGTGGAAAAGGAAGATTCAGAGACATTGCTTCGGGAGGTAGGGCTACTGGCCACGGCGCTTCCCGACGAATTGATCGCCTCTGGCGATCAGTTTAGCAATGACTTCTTTTATCAACGACCATTGGTGTCTTATGAACTGACGATGCGTTCCGTGAATGACGTGATCCGTACCGAGCCGGATCGCGCCGATGAGGCGCGCGCACAGCTTGGGTATCTCTACTTCATGAGCGCAGAGTTTGCCAAGGCCAAGCCGTATTTTGCAATCAATCCCGAGCGCATGCGCGGACTTGCCAGGGTCAATGAGGCGTTGGCTGAATCTTTTGATCTAGATAAGCATAAGACCTCGGCAACCCAGCTAACCAAGATCATTGAGACGCTGGAATCGATGGGCCGACGGGGGATATCAGCTAAGTTCCTCGCCTACGACTACGCATCATTGGGATACCGGGAGGGGTATGAACTGGCTGTAGCGGCAACGTTTGGCAGCCATGCGCATTGTTTCAGCTACGAGGCGGAGACGCAGACACTGACTATCGATGGAGGCGGCAAGTCTTTATCTCTGCGAACGAAACAGGGGCAGTATCCGCTACGGTTTCTGCCGATAAAGCGTTTGATTCTTATTGACACATTGGTTTCGAACAGTTCGGAAATCGCCGCCCTGAAGATGCTTGAGGTGGCGGATTTGCGCGGCAGTCAAATCAGCTCAATGGGGGATTTGAAAATGTTCCCGCAACTAAAAACACTGATTGTTCGGCCTGGCCAACTATCTCAAGAAGAGAAGGACAGACTCTCTCCGCAGGTTCGCATTGAATAGGTTCATGACGGATTCGTGGGGAAGTTAACGGCCACGACAACGTCAACGGCAAACGGCGGATATGCTACGGATAAAAACGGATAACGGCAACGACATACGGCGCTAAGCCGCAAGCGGCATACCCCTTCGACAAGCTTAGCACAAGCCCCATAGCTCCCAATAAACGTGCTGCCACGCCGCTTGCGGCTTAGCGCTGTTGCCGTTTGCCGTTGCCGTTGCCGTCCTCTGAGCCTCTGTGTCGAAGTTACAGGCCTCCTATTCGTGTCCATCCGTCTGCCTCGCTGCGATCCTGCCTACGTCGAGATAAATCCCTTGTTTGTCGTTGTTTGTTTTATTTGGTAAAGAAATACAAGAGACTGTTTAGAACGCAGAATCGTCTCAGTTTAGGGGTAGGTTGCAAGAATGCAGCTGGATCGAACCAAACGATCATGGCTGCTATAGCCGCGTTTGTTCGCTCTCTTAACAATCACAGGAATAAGAAGTTATAGTAAGTCCCGCAACAGAGCAAGCGTTATATGTCCCAGCCCCGCCGGCATCCTGCCTTCTATCCAGAGTTGATAACCTGCAGAAAGAGAGTCAGATGATAGATGTTTGCAACAGGGCTATATACGGCTCGTTGTATTAGATACTGAAAGAACATTGTTGTTGGCGGAAAACATGCCATGGTTGAGATGATTAACAAGGAACAAAAGAATGACAGAACAATTTGATGACGTGCAGGCCGTGGAGAAACTCGGCGAAGCTAGA
>JABGPF010000448.1 GCA_018645065.1 Phycisphaerales bacterium | reverse complement strand
GGAAACTCATCCGCCTGGCTGAGAAAACCGGCGCCAGCCTGCAGGTGGGGCACACCGAACGATTTAACCCGCTGGTCGTTGCGATGCAAAAGTACGACATACACGCCAAGTTCATAGAAGCCCATCGCATCAGCCCGTTCACGTTCCGATCCGCCGATATCGGCGTGGTGCTGGACATGATGATCCACGATCTGGACCTCACGCTAATGCTCGCAGGCGGGAGCGTCGAGAATCTGCACGCGGTCGGAATTAACGTGCTGGGCGAACATGAAGACATCTGCAGCGTAAGGCTCGTGTTCGATAACGGATGCTGCGCCTCGATAAGCGCCAGCCGTCTGGCGATTAAAACCGAACGCAAAATGAGAGTGTTCTCAGAGAGCGCTTATCTTTCGTTGGACTACGGTAAGAAAGTCGGCGTGGTTATCCAGAAAGCCAAGAATCTCGACCTGATACAAATGGCCAGAGAAATGGAAGTTGACGATCTGGCGGAACTGGCTGGTAATGTCGATTACAAGGAACTGGTGCAGGCCGAAGATCTCGTAATCGACGATTCGCTGGACCCGCTGACCCGTCAGGCCGCGGCGTTCAGAAGAACAGTTGTCGACGGTGAACCGCCGGTAGTCTCCGCAGAAGCCGGATTGGCTGCGGTCCAGGTTGCAAACGATATAGTCAAGGCGATCAAAAACTACCGATGGGACGGAAAAATGTTCGGGCGAAAAGGGCTCGATCAGATCCAGAAAGAAGAAGAATAAATCCTGATCGGGGAACGGTGTTACGGATAGTGATCAGTTTTCAGTGAACAGTTTTCAGTAACGGTAACGGCAACGGCAACGGCAACGGCAACGGCCAAAGCCAAAGCCAACGGCGTCGCTCCGCGACAAGTGAAAGCCCCGATGTTCTTCGGGGTAAACTCTGAGAGCTCGCCGCAGTCCAAAACGGTTGGTTGCCGTTTGGCGTACATGTGTGATTTATACTGGGGAATTGTCAAAAGCACCCTTTGAACACTCCAAGGTGTTAGTGTCAATTGTGGAGGATGCTCTCGGTAAACCAGTGGGGCACGCTCATTGACTGCCTACGGACCATATCAACGGCCTTGCCACTGCATAGCGAACAACCAAGAAGGGGTGCAAGCCGGCTTTGTGGACATTGAGGGCATGTGTGTTTTGGACTGCGGCGAGCTCTCGCCGCTTTCACTTGTCGCGGAGCGACGCCGTTAGCCGTCAGCCGTCAGCCGTTAGCCGTTAGCCGTCAGCCGTTGGCCGTTGGCCGTTTGCCGTTTGCCGTTTGCCGTTGGCCGTCAGCCGTTAGCCGTTATCCGTCCGCCGTTAACCCAGCAGTTTGCGTTTTAGTTTTGCGCCCAGCAGGTTTACGGGTGTTTTGGGGCGTCCGAGGCGTATGTGGGGTTTTGCCTGTCCGTGATAGTCTGAACCGCCCGTGGCGACCAGGCCCAGGCGTCGGGTTAGTTGGAGGTAGGTGCGGCTTTGGAAGGGCGAGTGATCGGGGTGCATAACTTCCAGCCCGTCGAGTCCGTTGTCGACGAGGCGGCGGATTTTTATTTCAAGCTGCGCCGAGTTTCCGTAGGTCATGTGGACCGGGTGGGCGAGTATCGCTGCTCCGCCCGCGCTGTGGATCGGGTCAATAACGTCGCGCGGCGAGAGCTTCTCCTTGTCCACAAACGCTGGGCCCTCGTCGCTGAGATACCGCTTGAAGGCTTCGCCTGTCGAACGCACATAACCTTTGCGGCGCATGGCTTCGGCGATATGCATTCTTCCCACTACGCGATTGGTTTCAGGGCTACCGGTTTCGGACATCACCGCCAGCACGTCGTCAAGTTCGATCGCCATTCCGAGCCCTTGCAATCGCGTAATTATCTTTGGGTTGCGTTCGTTGCGTGCGGCGACAAGGTTGTCTGTCAGGGCTTTTAGCTCCGGTGAGTTTGGATCGATTCCCAGCCCCAGGATGTGCAGCGTTTCATCGTGAAACTTCGCCGACATTTCAATACCGGGCACGAGTTTCAGGTCGGGGAAATTCTCCGCTGCTCGGCTCGCCTCGGCCAGTCCGGCGGTCGTGTCGTGATCGGTAAGCGCCATCGCCGCCAGACCGATCTTGTCTGCGAAGGCAACCACGTCGGCCGGCGCATTGCGCCCGTCGGATGCGGTGGAGTGTGTGTGGAGGTCGACAAAATTTCGCATTTTATGCAGACTTTATACCGGTTGCAGAATTTGTAGTTTCAGTCCGACGACTATGTCCTTTACCGCTTCCTTGTACTCAGCCATGTGCGGAGCCTGGATGTGTGCTGTAAGGGCATCAAGGTCAGACCACTGCTCAACTACCGTCACCACGTTGTCGCGAAGGGGTTCCTGTGCGCCGAATCCGCTGTCGATATCGATAGTGGGACCGTAGGCGATGCAACCGTTTTCAGCGAGGACTTTGGGGATGAACTGGGCGAAAAGTTCCAGGTATTCGTCACGCTTTCCGGGCGCCAATTCTACTGCTGCTATTACGTGGATCATGTCTGCTTCCTTGTGTTAGTCGATTTCTGAGATTTTTTCGATTTCCGTTTCGGTTATGAATACATTTGACGATAGGTATCGCTCACCGAAGTCTGGGCATATTACTACGATTGTCTTACCGGCTGACTCGGGTCGAGCCGCTACTACCGATGCTGCTTTTAGTGCTGCCCCGGATGATATTCCGACGAACAGGGCTTCGGTGTCAACGGCGCGGCGTGCGAAAGCTATCGCGTCGTTATCTGTAACGGTGATTGTTTCATCGATCAGGTCGAGGTCCAGCACGTCGGGCACGAATCCCGCTCCGATGCCTTGTATTCTGTGTGCCCCGGGTGTGAGTTTCTCGCCCGCAGCGGTTTGTGCGAGCACCGGGCTGAGGTCCGGTTCCACCGCGATTGCCTGCACCGATGGTTTGCGTTCTTTCAGGCCCGCTGCGATTCCCGTGATCGTCCCTCCGGTGCCTACCCCCGCGATTACGATATCGACCTGGCCGTCGGTATCGTCCCAGATTTCCAGGGCGGTGGTTGTCCGGTGGATTTCGGGATTCGCACGGTTTGCGAATTGCTGGGGCATGACTGCGTTGGGGATTTCCTTCAGCAATTCTTCGGCCCGTTGGA
>JABGPF010000073.1 GCA_018645065.1 Phycisphaerales bacterium | reverse complement strand
CGAAAGCGCCATCATCGCCGGAAAGAGCAAACACCCCCGCCGCCCCTACATAACGTCATCCACCGACGACGGGAAAACATGGTCCAAACCGCGCGACTTGTCGGCGACCTGCCGCGACGCCGACTGGGGCTGGTACGCCACCGGACCGGGCGCCGCGATACAGCTCCAACGCGGAAAACACAAAGGCCGCCTGGTATGCCCAGCCAACCATTCCAACCAAAAATACAAGGACCACTCCTACGCCTCGCACGTGATATACTCCGACGATGCGGGCAAGAGCTGGAGCAAATCCGAAGCGATCCGGCCCGGTTGTAATGAGGCCCAGGTGGTCGAACTGGCCGACGGAACGCTCATGATGAACATGCGAAGTTACAAGCCTCGCGGCGCCCGGGCGATAGCGACAAGCAGCGACGGCGGAGCGACCTGGTCGAAGATAATGATCCAAAAGGACCTGCCCGATTCGACCTGCCAGGCCAGCATCCTGCGATACACCACCACCGCTGACGGTGGGAAGAATCGCCTGCTGTTCGCCAACCCGCCCCAAGCCCGAGGGCGTCATGGGATAACCGTGAAACTCAGCTACGACGAGGGGAAATCCTGGGGCGTTTCGCGCATGATATACAAGGGTTCGTCGGCGTATTCGTGCCTCACCGTGCTGCCCGATAAATCGATCGGCTTGTTCTACGAACGCGACGGATACAAAAAGATCACACTGGCGAGGTTCACGCTCGATTGGCTTACCGGCGGAAAGGACAAACTCGCCTCAGCCAAGAGCTGGACGGCGCCGGCGAAACTGGTCGCCTCGAAAAGCAAACGCAGCTCCAGTGCCATTTACTCAGAAGATCGTGTACCAAAATACGTTCTCCCCGATCCGCTGGTGACTGTCGGCGGTAAGAAAGTAACCGACGCCAAGGCCTGGCCGGCCCGTCGCAAGGAGATCCTCGAACTGTTCCAACGCGAGATGTACGGTATCTCGCCCGGTCGCCCGGCGAAGATGACGTTCAAGGTGTTCGAGTCCGACGATAACGCCCTTGGCGGAAAGGCCCGTCGCCGACAGGTGCGGGTCAGCTTTACGGGCAACCCGAAAAAAGATGCGATGGACGTTCTGATCTACCTGCCGAAAAACGCCAAAGGACCGGTCCCGCTGTTCGTCGGGATGAACTTCCGCGGGAACCATTCGACGACCACCGATCAAGCAGTTCGCCTGAACACCGCAAGCAAACACAAACGAGGCGCAGCGGCGTCTCGCTGGCCGGCAGAGGCAATCATCGCCCGCGGATACGGGCTTGCGACGATCTACTACGGCGATATCGATCCGGACAAGCACGACGGATTCCAAAACGGCGTGCACGGGCTGCTGGACAAGTACAACGGCAGGCGCCCGCCCAATGCCTGGGGCTCGATAGCAGCATGGGCGTGGGGCCTAAGCCGGGCGATGGACTACTTCGAAACCACCGACGAGATCGACCACAAACGCGTCGCGGTTATGGGCCATTCGCGGCTGGGGAAAACGTCGCTATGGGCCGGAGCGCAAGACCAGCGGTTTGCGATGGTAATCTCGAATGATTCCGGCTGCGGTGGCGCGGCGCTGTCGAAACGCTGCTTCGGCGAGCGGGTCGGGCGGATCAACAGGAGCTTCCCGCACTGGTTCTGCGAGAACTTCAAAAAGTACAACGAGAAGGAACAGGCCCTCCCGTTGGATCAGCACATGCTGCTGGCGCTGGTGGCTCCGCGTCCGCTTTACGTAGCAAGCGCCGATGAAGACCTCTGGGCCGATCCGCGCGGAGAATTTCTCGCAGCCAAGCACGCCGGGCCAGTTTACCAACTGCTCGGTAAGAAACCCCTACCAGGCAACGATATACCCCCGCTGGACACTTCCATCCAGGGCGACATCGGATATCACGTGCGGACCGGACGCCATAACGTAACGGACTTTGACTGGTCAAGTTACATGGATTTCGCGGACAAACACCTGAATAACCCCAACGGTGAAAAACTTTCCAAGTCCTCGAAACCCACATTCAAGTCGATCGATAATCTCTCCGATATGGAGGGCATGGCGAGCCCTTTTTGACCCACACTGGTTCGCAAGTCAAATCGCGAGACCAGTGGGTGAAACAACGAGAATACCTCAAAGCCATGCTGACGTACTACCAGTACGGACAGATGCCCCCCCGCCCGAAAAAAATCACCGTTAAACAAGCCGCCCCGCGCAACCTGCCCGGTGGCAAGGCGACGCAAATCGATTTCGTGATAACCGTCCACCGCGCCGGTAAAACCGCCGATCTGCGGTGCGCACTGGTCAGGCCAAAACCGGCGGGCAAGTTCCCCGTAATTATCAAATACGGGTTTCGCCTGCTCGCCAAACCCGACAACAAACGGTACGCAAAACACTACATCAACGACCAGGCCGGGATCACCGAAGCCATAGCCCGCGGATACGTCGTCTGCAAGTTCCTGCGCTCAGATATCGCAGCCGACACTCCGGGCAAGCGATCAGAAGGCGTGATCGGCCTGTACCCTGAATACGACTGCGGCGCGATCGCGGCGTGGGCGTGGGGATACCAGATCGTCATCGACGCGCTCGGCGAGATGGAGTTCGTCGATATCGACAAGGTGGTGGCCACCGGGCATTCGCGTGGCGGGAAGTCCGCCCTCTGCGCCGCGATCTACGACGATCGAATCGCAATTGCTGCGCCTAATTCCTCGGGCACCGGCGGGACGGGCAGCCTGCGATATTTCGAAAAAGGCCAACGCCCCCAGCGGATCGCCGCACACATCGGAAAGTTCGATCACTGGTGGCCCAAACGGTTCCTACAGTTCGCGGGTAAGGAAAAGAAGCTCCCTTTCGACGCGCACTTCGCCAAAGCCCTGATCGCACCGCGCGGGCTTATAAACACCCACGCAACAGAAGATTACTGGGCCAACCCCTACGGAACTCAACTAACCCACCAAGCCGCGAAAATCGTATTCGACTGGCTCGGCGCGGGCGATCGCATAGGGATCCACTGGCGACCCGGCGGACACGCACAGACAATCGAAGACTGGCGAGCCCTTCTGGACTTCTCAGACGCCATATTCTTCAAGAAGAAACCCGCCCGCAAATTCGACAAAATGCACTACAAAACCGCCAAACCAGAAATCAACTGGCAGGCCCCGGAAGGCAAGTAGACAAGCGGCTGGATCAATCAGCGTCGGGCATAGCTAGCGTGAGAAGTTCACGCAATCGCGATATTGCATAGAGCGGGATATTGCATATTTTGCCATCGTGCCTGAGGTTCAGCAAAGTCGCCCTGGCCAGCAGCGGCGGGTTGAACTGATTGTCATACGAACGCAGGCTCTTGCTTTTGGCGTTGATTCCGGCTTTGACTTCGAGCGGGCAAATCGCCCCGCCGATTTCACAGAGGAAATCCAGTTCCGCGATCTTTCCCGAGCTGCGCCAGTAGTACAGATCCATTCCCAACGTCGCGAGTTGTTGGGCGGCGTAATTTTCGACAAACGCACCACCATACTCGTTGAAAAGATCGTCACCGCGGGCCAATATCTCCAATGGAACCCCCGCCATCGCACCGAGCAGCCCAACGTCCAGGCAATAGATTTTGAAACAGTCTCGATCCATGTAGCCCTTAAGCGGATGCTTGGCGGTGGAAACCGCATTGCATCGCAAAAGCAACCCGGCGCCCTCCAACCATTGCAGGGCGTTTTCATATCCCTTAGCGCGGGCGCCTTTTCGAACCGCAGAGTAGATGAACTTCTTGTTCTCCCGAGCCAACTGTGCCGGCAGCGAATCCCAGATTAACGAAAGTTTGGGGATGTCGGATGGAGCGGCGTGTTTTGCGAAGTCCAGAACGTAGGCGCTGAGGATATCGTTTTGGATACTGCGAACCTGGCGTAAGTCGCTGGTGGCGGCGAAGCAGGCGACGGCTTCGGGCATTCCGCCGACGCAGTAATAGGTTTGCAGGAGGTCGACAAAATCATCGTGAAACGTCGAGACGAGAGGCTCGATATCGCTGATACCAGCCAGGAGGTCGCGATACCGTTGCCTGCCCGTAGCGTCGAGAAACTCCAGAAACGTCATCGGGTGCAGATCGAGAAATGTCACCTTACCCACCGGAAAAGATTTGGGGCTCGACACCTTCACGCCCAGCAGCGACCCGGCGGCAGCTATATGATACTCACCAGCCGACTCGCAAAAGTACTTCAGGCTGTTGAGGGCGGCGTTACAGGCCTGCACCTCGTCAAATATGATCAGGTCTCGCTCAGGTAGAATCTGACAATCGTGATAGGCGCCCAGCAGTTCCAAAATCCGCGACGGAGTAAGTTTCCCCTCAAAAAGGCCCGCCAGAGAAGGATCTTCCTCAAAGTTGCAGTATAGTACGTTTTCATACTCGCACCGCCCGAACTCCTTGAGAATATAGGTTTTACCCGTCTGGCGAGCACCCCTGAGGACCAGGGGTTTACGCTGCTGCGAAACCTTCCATTCAACCAAATTATGATAGATATCTCTGTTCACACCGTAATATTAATCGGCGTATGGCGTGGAAGCAATCACATTATTCCATCGAATAATGTGCCTTGTGGAACATTTTTCGATGGAATAATGTGCGCGACAGGCCGTGTTGCTTGCGATTTAGTCGCCCAATCAAGCCTCAAAATCGCCCGCTACTTGCTCAATGCGATCGTCCATGTCCGCCGCTCGCAGCGACCAGGATAGCGGTTTTACTATCTCCGCCGCACCAAACCACAGGTCCCCTTCGGCGAGTTTGGTCAGTTTATCAGCCAACCCCGCCGCACCGCCTGAATAAAATAACGCCTCAACGCCTGGCGCCCTGTCAAGCTGGAACACCTCAGGATAGGCAAGTCGCCGCGGTAAGACGGGCATCGCCCCCGCCGCTGCAGCCTCCACCGCACTTATCCCGAAAAACTCGTGCCGAGCGGTCGAGACAAACACATCGGCGTCAGTAAGTGCAGCGTGGTAGTCACCCTGCGACCTCTGGTACCCCCAGCGGTCAATCCGATGTTGGAATTGCTGTGCGGCGGTTTCAAATATTTCAGGAGCCTGGTTAAACTGCTCTCCGATAACGCTTAGCCTGAAGTCCACCCCGGCGGCTTCGATTCGCGTGATGGCGTCGAAGAATGTTTCGGGGTCTTTATCGTGCTCCCACCGAGCGGCCCAGAGTATTTTTAATGGGCCTGCGGTTCGAGGGGGTCTTGGCGGGAATTCATCCACGCCAGGGTGCATAATTCTGCTGGCGTCGCGTATTCTCCGCGTTACGTCTGGCAGATTGTAATCGGGCATGGCGGTCAGCAAACGTTCGAGGGCTCCGAGAAATTCCTGGCGATGGAACGCCGAATTAAACCACGTTTCGCCAGCAAGTGCGGTAACCATGTTCGACAGACCGAAGTGAATATCGCGCTGATCCTTGCGATCGTCCGGGTAAGTAAGCTGGTTCTCGTGGAAATACGCCACGGTGGGCAGCGATCTTACCGCCAGCGGCGCCAAGCCGAGAAATTCAGGCAAGTTGAGCATATCGCTACAGAAAATCGCATCCCAGCGGCGCCCTTGTGCGCCGAGTTGTGCGGCCTGATCGGCAAGCGTGACCGATGCGTGCCTCATGCGCCACTTCCACTTGTGGGCCTCCAGACCAAGAATGGTGAAGTCGTGACGGCTTTGGTCAGCCCAGCGGTCGAGGAAAATGCGATGACTTCCTCCGTAGTATGGCTCCAGCGCAAGAATTCTCATTGTAATCCGTTGGTGTATATGGTTAGATTAGGTTCAATGTCAAATAAGGAGACCAGGCGAAAATCTGTCTTGTTCTTCCTTCCGATATAGTATAGATTCCTGGTAGCACATCAAGGAAGGCATTAATAATGGCCGATCAAGATAAGAGTAAAGAGGAACTGATCGAAGAGGTTCTCGAACTTCGCCGCAAGGTCACCGCCCTTGAGACATCTCTGGACGGGGTTCACAACGTCAACGACGACGCCCAGGCGTACAATGCTCTGAAGATGGAGGCAGTCGGCAGGCTCGCTGGCGGGATCGCGCACGACTTCAATAATATTCTCACCGCGGTCCAAGGCAACGCCGAGTTGCTCCAGATGGATTGTTTTGGGCAGTCTGAACGCGACGACATGCTCTCACAGATTCTCCACTCGTCGAAACGAGCCTCGGAGCTGACCAGGCAACTGCTGGACTTTGCACGCAAGGGCGCTTTTCAGATTATCGCCGTCGACACGGTAAAAGTTCTCGAACGTACAGTCGCACTCCTGAGCCACAGCGTCGATAAGCGAATCGACATCAAGCTCGACATGCAGGCCGATCCGGCATTCGCACTGGCCGATCCGGCGAAAATAGAACACGCAATGGTCAATCTCGGGATGAACGCCTGCGACGCCATGCCGCACGGTGGAACACTTACGTTCACAACGAAAAACGTGGTGCTGGACGATAACGCACGCTGCGAACACACCGCCGAACTGGCTGACGGATCGTACATAGAGATCACCGTTTGCGATACCGGACGCGGGATGGACAGCACAACCTGTAGTCAAATTTTCGAACCGTTTTTCACCACCAAGGAAGTAGGCGAAGGTTCGGGCATGGGCCTGGCGAGCGTTTACGGATGCGTTAAAAGCCACTACGGCAGCATCCAGGTCGACAGCAGTCCGGGGCAGGGAACAACGTTCAAGCTGCTGCTGCACGCCGCCGAAGCGGCCTGCGACCCGGGCGACAAACCAGGCGCACTTAAAATGAGCAAGGAAACCGGGCACATTCTCGTGGTCGACGACGAAGGAATCGTGCGAGAGTTCGTATCGACGGCGCTGCAGACGTTGGGATATTCGGTGTCGCTCTGCGCCGACGGGCATGAAGCCGTCGAATATTTCACAGGGCACCACCAGGATATTGACCTGGTGATCCTGGACCTTGTCATGCCCGTGCTCAACGGGCCCGACACGTTCAAGCAACTCAAAGCGATAGACCCGAACGTGAAGGTGCTGCTGTCTTCGGGCTTCACCCAGAACCAGACCAGCAGCGACCTGATCGCCGAAGGCGCACTGGGCCTACTGAACAAACCGTTCAAAATCAGCGAACTTACGCAAGCCCTTGGACGGCACCTGGCGAATTAACAGCGCATTAATTGTTCGTTGCTGCTGGGGCGTATTGGCGTATCCGAGTCAGCATCCCGTAATCGCCCTTGAGATCACCGCCCAGCGTGCCGTATTCGATCACAGTGCGATCGTAATCCCATCCCTGAACCGACATACGATAAACCGCCGCCAATATCGCAGCACGGTGCGTACCGCCATGACAGTGCACGTAAACCGGCCCGTCGGATGTTTTGACCGCCTCCAGGAAGGTGTCCAGAATTTCTTTGGACGGACCATCGGTCTTAACGAACGGGACCTCGACCAGCTTGATTTTGGCCTCGGCGACATACTTGCGTTCGACGTCTGTCGGGGTAATCGTAACGATAGTCTTCACGCCCAGCGATTTGACATAATCAAGTCCCTCCTGAGTGGTCATCTGACCGCCTCGGTACATCTTGTCGTCGTATTTGATCATGTAACCGGCGAGCCCTTCCTTGATACCGACGATCTCGTAATCGGCGCCGGTCGGAGGAAGGGTCACCTTCTTGTCAGAGTGCTGCGGGGAAGCTTTGCTTACCGCATCGGTAGACTCCTCGCTACAGGCGCCCAGAAACGCCAGCGACAAAACACACATCAACCCAAACACAAAAAACGTTCGATTCATTTTCTTCTCCCATGCCCCGGTAAACGAATAAGCTTAGAAGATAACAAAAGCCCGGAACGATACAAGATATAATTCCTGAATAATTCCTGAATATCCACGCAAACAGTTTCCTGCTAAGAGTTTAATTTCCCCAATAGCCAGGCCATATTCTCGCCCAGGTCGGTCATTGTCTGCAAGCCTTCGTCGTCTTGTTGTACGTCGCCGATGTTCCGACCGACGCCAATATTCCAGTAGCTCGACCCAGGCACGATCATCTGGCTTATCAGGAAGAAGTGGTTGATCGAATCGTATGCGTGGATCGCCCCGGCGCGACGGACCGCCACTATCCCGGCGCCAACTTTGCGGCTGAGTTGGTTATCGTTTACTCGCATCACCAGGCCCGCGCGATCGATCAGGGCCTTGAGTTCGGCGCTGATATCGGCGAAGTACGTGGGCGATGCCAGGATGATTCCGTCGGCTTCGATCATCTTTTCGATACATTCGTTAACGATGTCGTTTCCGACGACGCAACGCTTGTCCTGGTTCTCGACGCACTTATAGCAAGCGGTGCATCCGCGGATGGCCTTACCACCGGCAAGTTGGATCATTTCGGTTTCGATCCCCGCCGCTTCGAGCGGTTTGAACGCCTCGGCGATAAGCATCGCTGTGTTTCCGTCTTTGCGTCCGCTTCCGTTAAATGCTACTACTTTCATTTTGATGCTCCTGTCTTTTTCGAGGTGATCCATATTTCACTGATCACGCAATTTGCCCCGGCGTTATTACGAACGGCAATTATGCACTTGCCTGCTTGGGCCTGATCGCTGCCGAGTTCAAACGAAATTTCGGCTGGCGGTTGTTTTCTTTTTTCGTAATCGGGCATATCGCTGGGATTAACAACACGCGATCCTTTGCGGCGATCTGTGCTGAATACCCACACGCTCTGCTTGCGTCCGGCGGCGTTGTAGTCCCACCAGGTCAGGGCGACACTGTAGCTCCGACCGGTTTTCAATCCGCTGACCTCGAAGGCTACTTCCTTCCCATCGAAGGAGATCAGCCTCTGTGTCGCAGGCACGCCGGGGACCTTGTTCTTGGTTAAAGTCCAGGGCGACCCACTGGTCTGGGTGATTCGAACTGCCCCTTTCTTGTCGCTGGTCAGCTCGACGCCGCAGTTCAAAAACGCTTCGAGCTTGGCGCCCGACGGGAGTTTGCCCGCGATGGCTTTGCGACGTTCGGCGGCGGATTTTATCTGATCGGCCGGCGGAACCACCGGTTTTTTCGGGCGGCGGCGCGGGGCCTTCTTACCGATCACGATCTTATCCCATCCGCCGTAGAACGGAGCGTTGCAATCTATCCATGCCGCAAATGCTCGCCAGTCGCCGATCGGCAACTTCACCTTGTAATGCCCGCCGTTTGCGAGAGTTTTCATCAGCGAACTGACCCGCGAACCGGTAGCCCCAACCGCCAGCGGCAGGCGAATCCCCTGGTGACCGCCAACCTTTACATACGAAACATACCTTAGCAAATTCAGGAACGAATCGGACACCGCATGCTGCGGACCCTGATCGCGATCGTGAGGAGCCGGAGCGCTGACCATCTTCAACCCGCGAAGATCGAACGATTTCTTATCGGCCTTTTTCCCATTTTTTCCATCGCCCGACCCGTCATGACAGCGTATGCAGTGCTTATCGAGCACCGGCTGGACTGCGCGTTTGAAGCTAAAGGCGCCATCGCCCCAGGGCGGTGGAACCAGCTTCGACGCCGGGCGTCTCATCGCGATAGGCCCGCCCGCGACAGCCCGCCCGGGCAGCGTACCGTAAGGCTCGTGACAACCGATGCAGCCGGTTTGTTCACCGGGCATAACGTTCATGAAGTTTCGCATGCGCCTGATTTCGAGGTAGTCTTTGTCCAACGCCTCGAAGAAAATCTGCTTGTACGGCGGTACTTCGAAATGCACTGACCCGTCGGCTTCGACTGGCGCCACGCCCAGCACGCCGCGCGGATCCCATCCGCTTCCGACTCCCACATCGCATCGCTGCGGCGTGGTGTGCACTGTTTTCGAATAGGTCTCGAGCACTCGCAGATACTTAACCTCGCCGGGCTTAATACCGTCGAGGCCCTTGTAGATATTCGAAACGGTAAGCACGCCGGGCGTTTTGGGGTCCACGCCGGTCACCATATCGGGTATGATCCGCGGCTTGGTTCGCGGGCGGATCGGCAGCGGCGAGTAGCACGAATATCCGTCGCCGCGGTAAATCAGATCGCGATTACCGTGCACATCGCACAGGTACAGTGCGTATCCGTGCACCGAGGTGTTGTTCTTATCGAACGAGTAAGTCGCGATGAACTGTTTATCGCTGAGCGGGTATGGGCTGGTGTACCATCCGGCGTCCATTCGCCCTCGTGCGGCGTGCTTCGACTTTTTGTACTTGTCCAGCACTTCGCTGGCGAACCTGATTTCGGGGTACCCGACTTGGGGCGTTATTCGCTGCATAGAGTCGGGCCCGCCCCTGTTCCCGCTCAGATCAACTATCATAATCGGTCCCACGCCGCTGTTGTGATGCGCCGCCCCGACGCATATCACCTTGCTGGTACCGGGTATCTGGCGGGCCTCCTGGAACGCGATAGGCCCGTGAGAAAACGCGTAATGATCGCCATACACCAACTGTGCCCGCCGCCCATCAGGGTTCACCGCCCAGAGCTGCTGGATAACGTTATAACCCTTCATCACGTAATCCCAGCGGGTGTACATTATTCGCCCGTCAGCCAGCATGCTGGGGTAAAATTCGCCTTCCTTGGGCTCGGTTATCTGGCGCACGTCAGACCCGTCGGACTTCATCGAGTATATCCCGCAAGCCAGTGCCCAGTCGCCGCACTGGACCAACCGCCCTGCCCGCGACGAGGTGAACGCGATACGCCCATCGGGCAGATAGCACGGTTCGGTGTCTTCGTTCAGCGGGTCTTTCGTCAGGCGTTTGGGGTTCTTACCGTCGAGCCCGACTTCGTAAATATCGTACGCCAGGCACTCACCGCCCCGGGCGGCTGGGTCGCTGTATCGGTATCTGGTGGCCTTTGCCCGCCGTGCGGCGTGGGGGAAAACAATGCGTTTTGCGTCGTAAGACAGATCCGGGCGACCTATCCCACCGGCGGTGTATTTTCCGGACAAAACTTCGCGCACCTTTGCGTCGGGCGATAGCGAGGTCAGTACGCAGAGATTGGCTCCGGGCTTTTGCGCCTCGCCTACGCGGTGTGAGCACTGATGGTTCCATCGCGGCCAGTGGCGCCGGACGAACAGTAGTTCTTTGAAGTCGATTTTCGGGTTTGCGAACGCCAGTTCCCGCACAGCATAGCGGGCCTGGAAGTATAGTTTCTCCCAGGCTTCGGGCGGTAGAGGCGCTCTGCGGACTGCTCTGCATTCGATTTCAATGGCTTTTAGTTTCGCAGCTGCCTTGCCTGCTGCGGCGACAGCTCCGGCTTTGCGGAAGTCAGCGATCATCAGTTGCCCGCGTTTAACGACGCCTTGCACCGCTTCTCGCGAATCGATTTCCAGTTTGCGAGTTATCTGTTCTTCGCGGGTCCAGTCGGCCTGGATTTGCCTGGTTGCCGCTGCGGTCGCGCCGAAAACCGGTCCGCATGCGGTTATTGCGAGACAAAAAATCCCTGTTATTACGCTAAAACGCTTAGTCATGATTGCTCCCTACCCAGAGTTTACCCTATTAATCGCCCTATGCAAAGCATATCGCGGCGACAATTCGCTTGCAGTCAGCGGTCCGGATAGGCATCATAGTGCCCTAATGCGGGGGGTTTTATTATCAGGAAGACAGAAATGGCTAAAAGAAAAGACGTTCGTTGCGGAATTGCAGGTTCGGGATTCTCAGCCTCATTCCACTTCGAGGCAATCAAAAAAGTATACGGCGTAAATCCAGAGGTAGTCGGCGTGTTTGCACTGGACCCCGCCGAGACCAAGGCGTTCGCCGAGCAGCGTGATATCAAGGCGTTCGACAGCCTGGACGAACTTATCGACAACGTTGACGTCCTGCACGTTTGCACCACCGCGACCGCGCACGAAGCGGTCGCCATCGCGGGTCTGAAGAAAGACAAGTTCGTAATCGTCGAGAAACCGCTCACCGGTTACTTCGGCGACGGATCGGACGATTTCAACGGCGATACATGCTGCAAGCAGACCGCCCTGGACGAGGCGATCGCGTCGGTTAAGCGAATGCTGGCTGCCGAACACGCCAGTAAAGGTCAAATTCTCTACGCTGAAAACTGGGTCTACGCACCGTCGATCCAGAAGGAGCGCGAGATAATCGAGAAGACCGGCGCCCAGATCCTCTGGATCCACGGTGAAGAGGCCCACTCCGGTTCGCACGCGAAAACCTACGCCCAGTGGAAGTATTCCGGCGGAGGGGTGATGATCGGTAAGGGTTGTCATCCGCTTACCGCCGCCCTGTATCTCAAACGCGTCGAGGGAATCGCGAGAGACGGCAAGCCGATTCGCCCGGCCAGCATTTCCGCCCGCACACACGCTATTACGCGTATGGACAGCTTCCGCGACGAAGGGCACATCCGCAACGATTACCACGATATCGACGACTTCTCATCGATGCACGTGGTGTTCGAAGACGGAACAATCGCCGACATCTTCGCATCGGACATAATCGTAGGCGGGATCCACAACTGGCTGGAAGTGTCAGCCAACAATCATCGCAGCACGTGCAAAATCAACCCCAACACCGCGATGGAGACCTACAACTGCCAGGAATCGAACTTCGACGACATATACGTTGTCGAGAAGATCGGAACCAAAGCCGGCTGGTCCAACCCCTCGCCCGACGAAGACTGGTTCACCGGATACCCCCAGGAGATAGAAGCGTTCTACGGCACGGTTGCATACGGTCACCCGGTGGAGTCCGATATATCACTGGCCGCCGACTGCATCACAACCACTTACGCCGCATACGTATCGGCAGAGCAAAAGGGAACTGAAGTTTCCATAACCATATTAGACTAACTCAGACTAAACGAGGCACAAGCACATGAGCACAGAGAACTCGGGCGTAGACAAAAACCGCCAGATGATTATCGACGCCCAGGCCAAGGGGCGTTTGGCGACCTTCGGAGCGTATTTCAAGCTGTCGGGGCCCGGTTGGCTCCAGAGTGCAATAACGCTGGGCGGTGGATCGCTGAGCGGTAGTTTGTACCTCGGCGTGCTGGCGGGGTTCGCGCTGCTGTGGCTCCAGCCGATCGCCATGATTCTGGGCATTATCATGCTCAGCGCGATCAGTTACGTAACGCTGACGACCGGTGAGAGGCCTTTCGACGCGATCAACAAGCACGTTAACCCCGTGCTGGGTTGGGGCTGGATTCTAGCGACGTTAATGGCCAACTGCGTCTGGGCGCTGCCCCAGTTTTCGCTGGCAGTTGGCGCGATCAAACAGAACCTCCTGACGAGTATGGCCCAAAGTTCAACGATGGATCCGGTGAATTTGGACCTGACTATCGGCGCAGTGGTTATGGTCCTCTGCATTATCGTGGTATGGTGCTACAATTCCGGTGGTGTCGGGCTGAAGATATTCAACGCTCTGATCAAGTTTATGGTGGGAGGCATCGTCCTGTCGTTTGTCGGCGTGGTTGTGTTCATGACGTCGAAAGGCGCCCTGGACTGGGGACAAATCGGAAACGGGTTCATCCCGGACATCGGTTTGCTGTCGGCTCCGGCGGACACTTTCAACGTTCATATCGCAGCAGTTGGTGAACAGTTCCAGGGCTTCTGGACCGATCGCATAGTCTCACAGCAGCGTGACGTGATGATAGCTGCCGCCGCCACCGCAGTCGGAATCAACATGACATTCCTCCTGCCCTACTCGATGCTCAAGCGAAAATGGGACAAGAACTTCCGCGGGCTGGCGATTTTCGACCTCTCCACGGGCCTGTTCATACCGTTCATACTGGCCACTGGTTGCGTAGTTATCGCATCGGCCAGTCAGTTCCACGCCATGCCCGCCCCCGGTTTCCTGGGCGAGATCGACGCCAATGGAGCACTCGTCGCACCGGACAAGAAGTTCGTCGGGCAGTACGAAGGTATCGCCTCAGCCCGAGTCAAAAAGGAAATGGGCACCGAGGAGTTCGGTAAACTGACAAAGGAAGAAGTAACCGAAAAGATCAACGCCCTGCCCCAAGCCGATAAGAAAATGGCTGCAATGCTGGTCAAGCGAGATTCGGTCCACTTGGCGGCCGCCCTAGCGCCACTGACGGGCAAAGAAGTTTCGGACTACGTTTTCGGACTAGGCGTTATGGGAATGGCGATCTCCAGCATTATCATCCTGATGCTGATAAACGGGTTCGTTGTCTGCGAGATACTCAACGTGCCTTCAAAGGGCTGGGCGTTCCGTCTGGGCACTCTCATGCCGTGTGTCGGACTACTGGCGCCGATCCTCTGGGCGGGCAAGACCAAGATGTGGTTGGCGATGCCCACCTCAATCATCGCGTTCACCGTACTCCCGATCGCATACATCGCATTCGCCCTGATGATGAACCAGAAGTCGCTGATGGGCGATGATCGTCCGAGCGGAATCAAGCGTTTGATATGGTGCGTGCTGATGGGGATCGCGGCGATTCTGGCGGCGATGGGCAGCGTATGGAGCCTCTGGTTGAAACTGAAATGGTGGGGTATTGTAATCGCAGTCGGATTCACCGCATTGGTGATTCTGGTGCACTTCGCCCTACCCAGGAAGAAACGCCAAGCTGCATAGAAACAGTTGAAACAGCTTTTAAAAAGCCCGGTGCGCTTCGGCGCGCCGGGCTTTTTTTAGGTTCATGACGGATTAACGGGTATCTTCGGTTCGTGATGTGTTTGGATTACAATGGTGTTCTGACAATCGCCCCATTATAATATTCATGATACGGGCAAAAGACGAAACATAATCACCAGGGACAGTCCTCGACTTTGAGGCTTTGGAAAAGGAGCTTGACACATGGAAATATTGATCCCATTACTATTTGGAATTTTCTTCTCTTGGATATCGCTGGTAATCTTGATTGCCGTCGGACAGAATATCGCCGACCTTTCGGTCCCGCCCTGGCCCGAGACGCTATGGAAACTGGCGGTGGTGGCCTGCGTACCGAATATCCTGGTCATGCTCCTGCCGCTTAATCCGATTCTCACCGGCTTGATCGTGATCGTGGTCTTCTGGACCTTCATGGTCAAATGGTTCGACGTCGACTTCCTGGGCGCCATTATCCTCTCCGTGCTGTCTATGATAATTCGTGCGGCGCTGCTTATGGCGATTGAAGGATTGTTGCAAAGCATGCTGCCCTGACGCTGGGCTTACGGGCCGGCGAATCCGGTGTAGAGTTTTCCGTAATCTTTGGGGTATGGTTTTGGTTTGGCGCCGGGCATGTCTACTCGCGGGTTGGCGTCCAGGGCGCGTTTACCGGATTGGATCGCTTTTAGAATCGCGACGTATTTCGGATCGGATTTGCTCTTGAACGTCGCGGTTTTATCGTCGGCGCGCCCGCCTGCGGATTTCGCAAGCGACCGGGTCAACACGCCGCTGTACTCCGGGCGAGTCAGGTTGATATCCGTGTGGTGGAAACCGGACTTGCGGCCGGCAGATTTCAGGGCGTTTCTCAACTGGCCCAACCACGGACCGGTCCAAAGGTCTCGCGAACCCGCCGTTCCCGGACGAGTGTGGTCGTACGTCCCGTAGTACGGCACGTTCGCGTCGATCCACGCGTAAATCCGGCGCCGCGATTCGTCGTCGACAACCACCTTACCGTGCTTACCCTCGATGTACTTCATCAGCTTACTGACCCGCGACCCGGTCGTCAGCGGGGCCCAATTACGCACCGGCCCGCCGTTTAGCCACTGGTACTGCACCAACCGCCTGTCGAGCAGTGAATCGTAGGCCATGTTGAAATAACGCGTCTTATCGCCCGAGAGGTCCAGGCCTTTTTTCGGGTCGGCGCCGCTATGGCACTTGACGCAATATTTGTCGAACACCGGCTGGACGCAGCGCACAAAATCGATAGGCCCGTCGCCCCAGGGCGGAGGGGTTAGTTTGACCGGTTTGCGTCTGAGCAGCTTGCTGAACGCAGCCCCGCTGGGCGGGGCCATGAACGCACTTTCGTGGCACCCGATGCAGCTCTGGGTCTCACCGGGCATAATCTGCGTGATCGTGCCCATACGCTGCAGTTCCTTGCCCGAAGCGTCGATCGCCTGGAAATACAGTTCGACGCCCGCGGGCGCCTTGAAGCTGGCAGTACCGGCGGCGTCAACCGGAACGGTGCCCACACACTGCTTGGAATAGTACGTTCCGCGTGACTGCAGCGGGTCCATATCGTACGCCCGGCGCCCTCGCATATTGCACGGCTTGGCGTAGACGCGCATCACGCGAATCGCCTTAACCTGCCCGGGCTTCACGCCGGTAAGGCCCTCGTAAACGTTGGTCACAATGAACGTGCCGAACTTGCTATCCGACGCGGGGAGCATCGGTTTCCGCAGCGGAGCCTTCCGAGGCGCAAGCGGGAGTGCGTTGAAGCATGACAGCTTATCGTCCTGACAGATAAGCGTCTTGGCGCCCTTGTCGTCCAGCGCGTAAATCCCGAACCGCTTCGGACCGCCCTTCCCACCACCGTATGACGCTAAATACAAATCGCCAGCCAGCGGGTGCGGGTCACGATACGACCACCCATACTCCTTGTCGCCTCCTCCCCCACCGCCGCGGTTAAGGTCCGGGCGATACGGAACGTCCGGCGTGATGTTGACTATAGCGCCAGTATTCTCCAGCCCCTTGCTGCGGTCGATTACACCGATAGCGCCTATCGGATTACCGTGATGCGGAGCCAGCGTACACAGCACCGTCGACCTGCCGGGAATGGTCTTGGCCTGCCAGGTCACCGCCGGCTCGCGGATCGTGTTCCCGTAGAACAAACGCAGACGCGTGCCGTCGGGGTTGATCGTCCACAGGCCCTGGGCGTAGGTGAGGTTCTTGTCCTGGTACTCCCACCGCGTAAAGAGGATCCGCCCGTCGGCCTGCACGTATGGCGAGTGGTCGGCCAGCGTGCCGAAATGGATGCGGCGCATGTTTTTCCCATCGGCGTCCATAACATATAAGGCGCACGCCGCGCCGGGCTGACACATTGTAAAAGCCGCAACTCGCGTCGAGACGAAGCCGATTTTCCCGTCGGGCAGGTAAAACGGGTGGATATCGTGGAACCGCCCGCGGGTGATTTGGCGCAGGCCTTTACCACTTGCCCTGAGCCCCGTCGAAGGGTCGACGTCTATTTCATAAATATGGAACGGCTGGCCCTTTTTGCAGTCGCGCCAGGCGAAGAGTATCTTTTTCGCGTCGAACGACAGGCTCATATCGTAAATGATCCCGTCATCGTTCCTGAACAGTTCGGTCTCACCGTCCGGGCCGGTCTTCGTCAGATCGCGAACGTATATCCCGCCGCCGGGTATGAAAATATCCCAACCAATAATCGAACCGATCCCAAAAGGCCGCTTAAAATGATGCCGCTTAACATACGCCAGACGCGGTGCGGCTTTAATGAATCGCGCCTTGAGGGCAAGCTGCTCTGCCGACGATATTTCACGCACAGGTTTGGGCTTGGGTTTCGGTTTGGCCGGCGGCGGCTTGGGGGCGTCTATCAGTTCCTGGCGAAACTCGATTGTGCGCTTCTTGCCCTTCTGGACAACCCACAATTTGCGGAAACCGGCCTTGCGTTGCCAGGGGCGCAACCCAACCGCTCCACCGGGCAGAAAACCCTTATCGTCTTTCATCGAGGCGACCAGTTTACCGTCCACATCCACTTCAATCAGCCCGTTTTTGATCCTCACCACCAGCGGTATCCAACGCTTCAGCGGGACGGTGGTTTTGATGTCCTTCATAAGTGAAAAATTGTTTTTGTGACGCCCTATTCGCAAATGCTGATGCTCGGGGTCGAGTGCGATTTCGTATCCGATGAAATTATCGGCTCCGATGCGGGGTTGGTTCACATGTACGATGAGTCCGGCGTTGCCGGGTTTCGCGTCGGCGAAATAGAGCTCAACGCCCGCTTGCCCGTCGGCGAAATCAGTTCCCTTGGCGATCAGTTTCGGTCCGAACCCGCCGTCGGTCCATACCGCCTTGTCTTTCACTCGCCATGCCCCGCCATGGGCGATCAGAGTTTTTTCAGCTCCGCTCGCCGCGGCACACGCGCACAGCAGCGCAAGCAGGCATCCGACAGTTCTCAACGTTCGTGACTCCATAAAGAATCCTTTCGCATCGGAGGGCCATTGTATCGCCCCGACAACCCGAAACAATAGCGTTTTCGCAAGTTCCACACTTGCTATGACGCCCGCAAATTTGGTACGCTACAGGTCTCGATAACCAGTATGAAAGGACCATCGATGAAAAATCGAAACTCAAAACCCGTTAAACTTACCCGTCGCAACTTCCTTGCCTCCGGCGCAGCGGCTGCGGCGGGAGCATCTGTGCTGACCATCGTACCGAGCCACGTGCTGGGCGCCAAAGACGGCGTCGCAGCCCCCAGCGACAAGCTGAACATCGGCGGAGTGGGCGTCGGCGGACAGGGCGGTGGAAACATGCGGCAGTGCCAAAGCGAAAATATCGTCTCACTCTGCGACGTAGACTTCAAACACGCCGCCGGATCGGTCAAACGATTCCCAAAAGCCAAAAAGTACAAAGATTTCCGAGTCATGCTCGAAAAGCAGAAGGATATCGACGCGGTCATGATCGCAACGCCCGATCACACCCACGCGGTAATCGCGATGGCTGCGATGCAAATGGGCAAACACGTGTTCTGCCAGAAACCGCTGGCCCACACCGTGTACGAAGCCCGCATGCTCAAAGAGGCGTCACTCAAATACAAAGTCCAAACGCAAATGGGCAACCAAGGCCACTCCTCCGAAGAAATACGCCTGTTGAAGGAATGGATCGCCGCCGGAGCTATCGGCGACGTGAAGGAAGTTCACGCCTGGACCAACCGCCCGGACAAGGGCCCCTGGTACGCTAACTTCGCCGCTCGCGAACTGCCCAAGGGCACGCCGGAAGTACCGAAGCATCTCGACTGGGACCTCTGGCAGGGACCGGCGAAGGAGCGTCCTTATAATCCGGCGTTCCATCCGTTCAAGTGGCGTGCGTGGCTGGCGTACGGCACGGGCGCACTGGGCGATATGGGCTGCCACATCCTCGACCCGGCGTTCTGGGCGCTGGACTTGGGCTACCCAACCAGCGTACAAGCCGAAGTGAAACACCACAAACCCGAACTGGCCGATCAGGCGTTCCCGATCGCCTCGACGCTTACATACCAGTTCCCCGCACGAGGCAAAATGCCCCCGGTCAAGCTCGTCTGGACCGACGGCGTGTACAAAACCCCACGCCCCAAAGACTTCGAAGAAGGCAGGCGTGTCGACCCGAGCGGAGCCTTCATTTTCGGTAGCAAAGGCTCGATCAAGCACGGATCGCACGGAGCCAGCGGGATGCGAATCTTCCCGGAAGTCAAGCAGAAGCAGTTCGATCCGCACCGCCCGAAAAAGACGATCAGACGCGTCACCAACGGGCACATGGGCGACTGGATCAGGGCCTGCAAAGACGGAAAATCGGCCAGTTCCAACTTCGAATACGGTGGAGCACTCACCGAAATGGTGCTGTTGGGCGTACTTGCGATGCGGTTCAGCGGGCAGAAACTGGAGTTCGACAGCAAGAAAATGAAGTTCACCAACTTCCCCAAAGCCAACGAACTGCTGCACATTGACTACCGCAAAGGCTGGAAGCTGTAACACCAACAACATGACGCAAAAAACCCGGGCGGGAGCGGAGAATCATACAACTCTGCTCCCGCCCGATTTAAATTGACGTAAAATAACGGAAAATAATCGAGATTACATGTTACCTCGCGGTCTTGAGAGGCACATAGGCTACAGATTCATATTTTACTTCGCGTGTCGCATATTATTCCCGTTGCCCATATGGAACGAAACTCGAGAGAAGGAGACAAACTATGAAGCGGTATGGAATTATGTCAGTTGCGTTGATGTTGGCGATCGCCCTGTCGGCCAGTTGGGCCTCGGCGGAACCCTCAAAGCGAGGGCGACGCGGACATGACGTCGACAAGAAAGATCACACAGACAAGAAAGATCAGGACAGGAAAGAGCATGGCGCCAAGAAGGACCATGACAAGAAGGACCACCACGCCAAGGCGCCACAACGCCCGGCCGGGCCTCCGCAACGCGGTTTCCACGGTAGAGGACCACATGGCGGTTCCCAAGGCCGATTCTCCGGACGCGGACCCAGCGAAGAAATGAAACGCCGATTCGAAGAAATGCGCAAAAAAGCCGCCACCTCATCCAAAGACGCTCCCAAGTCCAGAGAAGAATTCATCAAGCGGATGCGAGAGAGAATGGCCCAGCATCACAGCTCGGCATCGGCGAAGAAGGCGCCCAGCAAACCCAGCCCGCACAGCAGCAAGGCCAGAGAAGAGTTTATCAAGAAGATGCGCGAAAGAATGAGCCAACAGCGCGGCTCGTCGTACTCGCAAGCCCGCAGCAAATCAAGCCCGCACAGCAGCCGATACAGCGGACACAGCAGCAAGGCGCGCGAAGAGTTCATCAAGAAGATGCGCGAAAAAATGGCCCAGCACCACGGCTCGTCGTACTCGCAAGCCCGCAGCAAATCAAGCCCGCACAGCAGCCGACCCAGCCGATACAGCGGACACAGCAGCAAGGCGCGCGAAGAGTTCATCAAGAAGATTCACGAGGCGATCCGCAATCGAGTCAGCCAGCACAGAAGTTCGGCATGTTCGCAGGCTCGCGGCAAGTCCGATTCGCGCAGCCGACACTCCGCACACGGATCAAAAGGCTCCTCCAGATATGGTAGGTCCAGTAGCGGCCATCACAGTCGAGGCGGAGATCGTGGTAAGAGTCGTCACGGTAGTAAAGCCTCCTGCAGCCGACAGAGCAGCAGCTCACGACATGGATCAATGAGCAGGCACGGCCGCAGCTCACAACGCGGACCCCAGCGTGGACCGATGATGGGCCATTCCCAACGCGGACCACAGCGTGGACCGATGATGAGCCATTCCCAACGCGGACCCCAACGTGGACCGATGATGAGCCATTCCCAACGCGGACCACAGCGTGGACCGATGATGAGCCGATTCCAGGGCGGACAGCAGCGTGGACCCCAACGTGGACCGATGATGGGCCGATTCCAACGCGGACAGCAGCGCGGACCTCAACGTGGACCCCAACGCGGACCCCAGCAGGGACACTCCTGCCCGTCATGCGGACGTTAATACCGCACGTTTAGTTTAAAAATTAGCGCCGGCGACAACCGCAAAGTTGTCGCCGGCGTTTTCTATTTGAACGCCTATTGGGAATCGGGCATTCGCATCACTGCGATGCGCCGGAACTCGCCGACCGTGCAATATGTCGCCACGCCGAGCGGGCGAACGTCTTCCATTTGCGGCCAGATCGTGAACTTGTTCTTCTTGATCTCCTGATCGATAATCTTCTTATCGTCGAG
>JABGPF010000447.1 GCA_018645065.1 Phycisphaerales bacterium | reverse complement strand
GGGGTCGTGGAAGCTCAAAACCAGATTCTAGCCGAATTGAGCCGTGAAATTGCCAAAGCAATCCAATCGCTTCAACGTTAGAGGCTAAATGGAACAATGTTTAGTTCAGGACTTCAGATCATAATGAACGATTCTAAAAGGGAACCCATTGAATAAAGGAGAAAGGCAATGAAAAAAACGACATTTTTTTTGCTGTTTGCGTTCATGGCTGCTTTCGTGCTGACTGTTGGTCCGGCGTTGGCGGCAAAAAAGCCCAACATCCTGGTGATCTGGGGCGATGATATCGGCATCACGAATATCAGCGCTTACAGCCGCGGCATGATGGGTTACAAAACGCCCAACATCGACCGTATCGCCAAAGAAGGTGCCCTGTTCACCGATTATTATGCTGAGCAGAGCTGCACGGCCGGTCGCGCCGGGTTTATCACCGGTCAGATTCCTTTCCGCACCGGGTTGACAAAAGTCGGCTTGCCGGGCGCCAAACTGGGCCTGAGCGACAAAGATCCGACCATCGCCGAGTTGCTGAAGAACCACGGCTATGCCACCGGACAGTTCGGCAAGAACCACGTCGGCGATCGCAACGAGTATCTGCCCACGGTGCATGGCTTTGATGAGTACTCCGGCATACTCTACCACCTGAACGCGCTGGAAGAACCGGAGAACTTAGACTACCCGAAGAACCCTGAGTTCCTGAAGAAGTTCGGACCGCGCAATGTGATCCATACCTGGGCCACCGACAAGTTTGACAAAACGGAAGACCCGCGGTGGGGTGTGGTTGGCAAGCAGAGGATCAAGGACGACGGTGCGTTGACCAAGAAGCGCATGGAGACCTACGACCAGGAGACACTTGAGAATTCGCTGAAGTTTATCGATAAGGCTGTCAAAGACGATAAACCCTTCTTCGTCTGGTTTAATGCCACCCGCATGCATGTCTTCACACACCTGTCGAAGAAGTACCAGGATATGGTTGCGGAGAAAGGACTTTACGGCGCCGGTATGACCGAGTTCGATGATGACATCGGCGTTCTGCTCAAGCAACTCGACGATCTTGGTATCGCCGACAATACCATCGTCATCATCTCAACCGACAACGGCGCCGAGGTCTTCACCTGGCCTGACGGCGGCACCACACCTTTCCGCGGCGAAAAGGCAACGACCTGGGAAGGCGGTTTCCGCGTGCCGGCCGTGGTGCGCTGGCCCGGCGTGATCAAACCGGGAACCGTGATCAACGACATCTTTTCCCACCTGGACTGGATGCCGACCATCATGGCGGCGGTCGGTGAACCCGACATCAAAGAGAAACTCCTGAAAGGGCACGAGGCGGCCGGCAAGAAGTTCAAAGTACATCTGGACGGGTACGACCAGACCGCTCTGCTTAAGGGAGAAGGACCAGGTGCGCGCAAGGAGATTTTCTACATTACCGACGACGGCGATCTGTCAGCGTTCCGGTATAACAAGTGGAAGGTGCTTTTCACCCAGCAGAAGTCGACGGGCATGGATGTCTGGCGGGAGCCCCTTTCTCCGACGCGCATGCCCATACTTGTTGACCTTCATGCGGATCCGTTTGAAGCGGCCGTGTCGCGTGGCCACAGTTATGAGTATGACAAATGGGCCGCCGAGCGGATGTTTGTGTTCGTCCCTGCTCAGGCCATCGTGGCGAAGTTTATGGAAACCTTCAAGGAATTTCCGCCACGACAAAAGCCGTCCAGCTTCAGCGTCGGTGACGCCCTCGCACAACTGCAAACAGCCACGCAGGGCAGATAAGTCTTAAATTGAACTTTTACGGTGGATTTCGATTATCGCCCTGCTTGTTTCAGCTGCTGTGGTTTCCCTGCGTGCAGCTTGGGCCCGCGTTGCGGCAACGGATGCCTGGTTACTGAAGTTGTGGGATAAGGACAGTGTTCCTGATTATACGGTGGACAAAAACTAAAACAACAAAGAGGGGATCAAAATGAATCGAAATCAGGAAGCGTTAAAGAAACTCGGTTCAACTTTATGGAAGCTTATTATGGTTCGTGGTTTTGCCCTGCTATTAGCAGGCCTGATACTATTGCTTTTTCCCCAGGGTACCTTAACCGTCCTCGTAATCATTATGGGTGTGTACTGGTTGATTGATGGTATAGTAACAACATTTAAATCAATAAAAGGCCGGAAAGTTCATGCCGCAGGGGGGTGGGGGATCTTTACCGGTGTCCTGGGGATCATTGCCGGATTGGTGGTATTGTCCCAGCCGGTACTAAGTACCGTACTGACGACCTCTTTCCTTCTGTGGTTGCTTGGCATTGCGGCTATTATTTATGGCATAAGCGGCCTTGTAGCCGGCATCCGGCTGCGGATAGAAACCAAAGGAGAATTGACCATGATTCTGGGGGGTCTTTTTTCCACCGTCTTCGGCATCATTCTGATTACCTCACCTTTTGTGTCATTTCTTGTAATGATTAAATTCATGGGGGCTATTGCACTAATTGGAGGTATTATAATCCTTGTTACGGCTTTCGGGATTAAGAAAAAAGCAAAGCAAGAGACCCAGAAATAAGTCAACATAAGAGCATTCGTAAACTCCAAAAAAACAGACCCTGGCAGGAATCCAGAAAGCTTTGGTGGCGGTCTGGTGAGATTGAATTGGTGAAGTGAGCGCTATTCATGCCAGCTAAACAAGTTTGATACTCTTTAGCTCATATAATATAGTTTAGGTTGATTAACCGCTCTTTTTTGGCACATGCAATGACTTCAATGCCGGCCCATAGACGGGGAGAAATAACCATGAGATTCCATTTCACACTACTACGCCTATTGATTATCCCGATGCTCTTCTTGATGGGATGTTCAAGCGGAGATGGGGGTTCAGATGGTGGTTCCTCCGCAACTCTAGCGAAAATCCAAGTGGAACCATTTCAGGCAACCCTTGATATGGGCACATCTCAACAATATACGGCAACTGCAATATATACCAATGGGGACAAAAAAGATGTCACTGATGTGGTCACATGGTCTTCATCACAGCCAACCGTTGCTTCAATCGATGAGAAGGGCATAGCCAGCGCCAGATTAGAAGGATCTACTGTCATCGCTGCCTTGATTGGTACTATCCATGGCATGGTGCAGTTACAAGTTGAAGATAAGACTGTCTCCACCATAGAAGTCTATCCCTCGGAG
>JABGPF010000072.1 GCA_018645065.1 Phycisphaerales bacterium | reverse complement strand
GTGACTGTCCCGAATTAATGCGCTCTATCCATGATTCGCTGACGCACCGTTTCCCAAGAGGATCCTCGGTCAGGATTTTGGTGATACGCATCCAATCTGCGATCCAGTTCTTCTTTCTGATCTTCTGTCAGAATATCCATAATTTCCTTTTGGATTTCGATAGTACGCATCCGACTTGCGGATCCTACTTTTTCTTCTTTGCGGGTTTCTTTTTCCGCTTTCCGCCGTATGGAAGCACATTGGCCCGCTTTGCATACGCGGTGAACATGTCCGAAAGTTCTTTGACTTTCTCGGGTTTGGCGGCGGCGAGATTGTTCAGTTCCGAGCGGTCGGCTTCGATATCGTACAATTCCCACTTCGCCATATTGGGACCGTCTGCGCCGAGAACACCCTTGCCAACCAGCTTCCACTTGCCCTTTCTGATCGCACAGTTGCGTTCGTGCTCCCAGTACAGCGCTTCGCGTTGGATGGGCTTATTGTCGAACACGGGCTTGAGGCTTAGGCCTTCCATCGGCTTGATCGGCTTGCCTTTGTATTCTTTGGGGTAAGTCGCGCCTGATACATCTACACAGGTAGCCATTAAATCAATCAGGTGCGCCGGTGTGGTGCGCAGCTTACCGGCGTCTTTCACCTGCGCAGGCCAGTGAACGATAAGCGGCGTGGAAATCCCGCCCTCGTGGACCCAGTGTTTGTATTCGCGGAACGGGGTGTCGGAGACATTGGCCCAGCCCCTTCCGTAACCGATATAGGTGTCGGCGCCGCCGGCCATTACGCCCTCGCCCATTCGCATGGGATATCCGTCACGACTCTTCCGCGGGATCATGCCTGTCTGTAGTTCATCTTTGCCCATCGGAGGCTGCGTGGGCTTGTCAGCGCGCGGTTTGCCCGTGCCCCTTCGCCCCATGCCTTCTGCGCATCCGCCATTGTCCTGGAAGAACAGGATCAGCGTATTGTCCAGCTTGCCCTGCTTTTTCAGTTCATCGACGATCGTGCCGATCCCCTGGTCCATATTGTCGATCATCGCCGCATACACTTCCATGTTGCGTGCTTCCCAGGGCTTGTTCTTCACCGAGTCCCAATTACCGGCCTGGGGCGAAAGTTTTGCGCTGTCGTCGACGATGCCGAGTTTTTTCATCTTCTCGTATCTGGCCTTGCGAACGGGCGTGTAACCTGCATCGTACTTGCCCTTGTACTTTGCGATGTCCTTCTCCGGTGCGTGCATGGGCCAATGGGCTGCGGTGTAGGCGACATACATAAAGAACGGGTTGTCGCCCTTGTGTTCGGCGATGTACTTAGCGGCGTTATCGCTTATCGCGTTGGTGTAGAACCACGGTTCTTTGGGCTGATATTCTGTATCGTTCACAGGGGTGATATATTTGTTGTCACGTGTCAGCGTGTTGGGGTCCCAGAGGCTTCCGGCTCCGTGGATCGTACCGTAGAAGCGATCGAACCCGCGCTGACGAGGCCAGTTGTGCTTGGCTGCCTCGTCTTTGGGCTTGATGGCTTTTGTGACGTGCCATTTACCGGTCATGTATGTCGAGTAACCGGCAGTCTTCATGACTTCAGCGATGGTCATGCAATTTTTGTTCAGGTCACCGCGGTATCCGTCTACTCCGCGATCATTCATCATGTGCCCAACACCGGCCTGGTGCGGATACAGGCCCGTCATCAGGCATGCCCGCGTGGGGCAGCATCGAGCGGTGTTGTAAAACTGTGTCAACCGCAATCCGTTGGATGCTAGTTTGTCCAGAACCGGCGTGTCGATCTCGCTACCGTAGCAACCGATATCGGAAATCCCCATATCGTCCGACATGATAAGTATAATGTTAGGACTCCCCGTCGCAGCCTTTGCAGCCACGCCCGCCGGAGCTCCAAACGTCGCCCCGCCAGTCGAAATCGCCACAGTTCCAACACCAACAGCTTTGAGAAAGTTACGCCTGTTCAATTTGCTCATTGTAGATTCCTTTATTGCAAAGCAGTGTTTCGCCGATTATATTGCCCGCGAGTGCAAGTTACAACCAAGCGAAAGGAATCGTTCAATGGCCAGACAGCGTGAAAGATGGGGAACTCGAGTCGGCGCGATTCTGGCGGTCACCGGAAGCGCGGTCGGTCTGGGCAACTTCCTGCGGTTCCCGGGCCAAGCCGCAAAGTACGGCGGCGGCGCGTTCATGATCCCATACATAATCGCCTTCATTATCGTCGGTCTGCCTCTTGCCTGGGCCGAATGGGCTCTGGGTCGCTACGGTGGTTCGATGGGCCACAACTCCGTACCGGGCATCTTCCGATCGCTTACAAAACGGCGCAGCGGCGCCTACATCGGGCTGCTTGGCACGCTAATGCCCGTAATGATCTACATGTTCTACGTGTTCGTTGAGGCGTGGTGCCTTTCATACGCATGGGATTTCCTGGCCGGAAATATGTCCGCACTGGGAAGCAGCGCAGAACAGATAAAAACCCACTTCGAGGGCTCCGTAGGAAAAGGCGCCAACGGCGCCGTATTTTCAACCGAGACCCCACGGATGCTCTTTTTCGTGGTGATATGCTTCGTCGTGAACTTTGTGCTGATTTATCGCGGGGTGTCCAAGGGTATCGAGAAGTTCTGCAACATCGCCATGCCGCTTCTGGTTGTCTGCGCGATCATAGTGCTGGTGCGTGTTCTTACACTTGGCGCGCCGGTCGCCGACAAACCCGACCAAAACGTAATTAACGGGCTGGGGGCTATGTGGAACACTTCAGGGCCAGACAAAAGCCTCATGCAATCCCTGTCCAACCCGGAAGTGTGGTTGGCGGCGACCGGGCAGATATTCTTCAGTCTGTCAGTTGGTTTCGGATTGATCCTGACGTATGCGAGCTACCTCAAACGCGACGACGACGTTGCCCTTTCGTCCCTGACGGCCGCGGCGGGCAACGGGTTCTGCGAGATCGTGCTGGGCGGAATGATCGCAATCCCCGCTGCGTTTATGTTCCTGGGCCAGCAAGGCGTAACAGGTGATTCGCTTGGTACGTTCGCCATAGGTTTCAAAGCTCTTCCAAACGTGTTTAACCAGATGCCCGCCGGGCAGGTATTCGGATTCCTGTTCTTCTTCCTGCTGTTCCTGGCGGCGGTTACAAGTTCGCTGTCGATGCTGCAACCGTCGATCGCACTGCTCGAAGAGGGCTTGGGGATCGGACGCAAAGCATCGGTCACGATACTCAGCTTCATCACGCTTACAGGCACGTCGTTCGTGGTCTACTTCTCAAAAAATTTCGCCGCGATGGACACAATCGACTTCTGGATGGCGAACTTCTTCATATTCATACTCGCCACGTTCCAGATAATTCTGTTCGGATGGATCGTCGGGATCGACAAGGGCATGGCCGAACTTCGACGCGGCGCCGAAATTCACATGCCGAACATCCTGAAAATAGTACTTAAATACATAGCGCCGCTATACCTGCTCAGCGTGTTCGGATTATGGTGCTACTATCAACTGCCCGGTCGGTTCAAAGCGATAATAACTCCGCCCAAAGACGGACCGCCGGTTGTGCTTATGTCGCTTGGACTTATCCTCGTTGTAGCCGCATTCTTCGCGATAATCGTGAACCTGGCCAACAAACGCTGGGACAAGCAGGAGGCATCGAAATGACCGCAAGCGGATGGACAATTATGATACTGGCGGTTTCAGGGATAACCGCCCTGCTTACCTGGTGTGTCTACAAAGTGATATCCACGCCAGGGTCCTCGCAGCACCTGCACGCCCAAACCGATATCGACCCGGGCGACCAGGAAGACTGACAAGGCGCCGATGTGTTCGAAATGAGTCAACTTGTCCGCCGGACGCAGAAAAAAAACACCTCGAATCACAGGTTTCACCCGGTATCCGGCAGCGCTAAACGACACCACAAAAACCAGTAACAGTCGATATTAAAACCAGCCAAAAATAACTCCAAATAATTCTGTTTTTTTAGGGTCCGTTCCCATTCTCCGGGCATACTATTCCACATGCTCAAGCGCTCAAACCGCCTTACTGAAAAAGTAGCGGATTAATTGAAGGAGTTCCGCTCGCTGCTCAAGTTCTTCCATTCTCCGTTACTGTGGGGCGACGACGGGTGCACACCTATTAGAAAGAGAATAGTCGTAAAATTTAGGAGATAATCATGAAACAGCGATACTTACTCATATTCCCGCTGGTCATATTGTTCATGGTCGCATCGCCAACCATGGCGGGTAACCCGATTATTAACGGCGGGTTTGAAGATCCCGACATCCCAAATAATTCACTAGCAAACGCAACGCCCACCGGATGGACCGGAGTCAATTGGTTTTTTGACGGACAAGTTGGCAACCCTGCGATATGGCCCAGCGGTAGTTCGGAAGGACGCCAGTATGCAACTACGGGACTCCTGGCCAGCACAAACTTTCGCATCTCAGAGTTCTATCAACTTGTTTCCATAACTTGGGATGCAACCGCAACGGCAAAAACATCTGCGTCCCTTCCGGTTCAGTATAATGTGAGCCTTATGGACGCCGCCACTGACGCCTCGATAATATCGAACATCTATTACGCCAGCGGTGGACTTGCAGGATACCAAACCTGGGAGTCTGAATCACTCATGCCGATTGGGATGCCCATAGAAGAAGGCGACTATCGACTTGAGTTCTCCTGCAGCGGTTTACAAGGTGAGAATCTACTGATCGACAACGTGGTAGCCGAAGAAGTTCTGGCCGAAGTAAGCCAAACACCTGAACCGGCTTCGATGGTGCTGCTGCTGGCCGGATCGCTCGTGGCGTTAAAACGCAGGCGAAGAAAAAACTAACCAGGCTGCTGCAATCGGGTTAGAGGTTCAACGTAACCTGGACCTGCGGGTTTTAGACCCCGCCGGTCCGGTTGCGTCCTTCGCGGTGTGTGCGGATCATCGGGCGATGTGCGTCTGGAACTGGCGACTTACCTTGGAATGCTCCCATTGAACCCTTCCGAAGCCAACGCGTCAAACGCATTACTCGCAGCGGCTGGGTTGTCTAACGATATTTGCGTCCCAAATCGCGGGCCATGTCGCGTGATTGCTGCTTTTTCTTGATCGCCTCACGTTTGTCGTAGCTGCGGCGCCCGACGGCTATGCCTATTTCGCATTTGGCCCATCCGCGTGTGAAATACATCGCCAGCGGGATCAGGGTCTTGCCCTTCTGGCGTACATGAACTTCGAGTTTTAGTATCTGTCGTCTATGTATGAGCAGTTTGCGATTGCGTGTCTGTTCGTGCTGCATTCCAGGTGCGGCTTGGGGGTATAACCCGAACGTTGAGCCGATCAGGAACAGTTCACCGTTTATTATTCTCGCGTGCGCCTCGTCGATTTTGGCGTTGCCCGCTCGCATTGACTTAACTTCCGTACCGGTAAGCTGAATTCCGCACTCGACGACTTCGAGAATCTCAAAGTCGCGGCGCGCACGTCGATTGGATATCCGAACGCCCTTGGGCTTGGCATCCTTCGACTTGTCTGATTTTCCTTTAGATTTAGCCATTTTTCTTCCGCCAGCCCCGCAGAGTAACATCACCACGGGCAATTGGCAATTAGTTCGCGTTTTACCGATCCATTCAAATATCAGCTTTCGAATACCGCATGGTATCCGCCGTCTCGCCATTTGGTCGGATCTGCGGCGCCTGTCGGCCGGGTCAGCTTCTCGCGAACCAACGACAGGTGCTCAGACTTACGATCGACATACGCCGCCACCCCTCCGTTCTCTTCGTCTTCCAGGCTGCAGGTGCTGTAGATCAATCGCCCGCCAGGTTTCACAAACGAAGCTGCCGCCAACGCCAGGAACCGCTGATCCTTAATCAGACCGGTGAGCATCTTTTCCTCGAAACGCCATCGCGCCTCAGGGCGTCGGGCCAGCACGCCGGTGTTGCTGCAGGGTACGTCGGCGATAACCACATCGAAGCTGTACGGATCGAGCGAACCGAGCTGCGAAGCGGGTACTGTTTTAACGATCGAGATTCCCAGTCGGCGGCAGTTGCTGGTAATCAGACCGAGTTTTTGGGGGATATCGAGTGCGACGACCTCACCTTTGTTCTGCATTATTTCGGCAAGGTGCGTAGTTTTCGTGCCCGGCGCGGCGCAGGTGTCCAGCACTCGCATTCCCGGTTTGGGCGCCGCCGAGATACACGCTGAGGTCGCCGTTGCGTCCTGGGGCTGGAAGAGCCCTTCGTAGAACATTTTGCTGGTCAGGGCGGCGCCGCGGTCGTGAACAATAATGCTAAGCCCGTTTGCGTGCGGATCTGCTGAAATATCCGCTTCGGCGAATCGAGCCAGTAAAGCAGCGGTATCGGTTTTCAGCGTATTGGGGCGCACTGTCATCGGAGGACGACCGTTGGCGTGCATTGCAATCTCAGCGGCCGGTTCAAGCCCCTTGTACTCGCCGATCCATCTCTCAGCCAGATCCATCGGGATCGAATACGCACAAGCGAGATACTCAGCCGGGTCGGCGGACGGATCGAAAAATATATCCTTGGCGGCCTTGTAGTAAGAATTTGGTCCTTTGGGAATTATGTTGGCTTCGAGCGGCGGAGGGCCTTCGATCGGCGCGGGATAAAACCGCAACGCAGAACGCAGCACTCCGTTAATCAGACCGATATGCCGATCCTGGCCAAAATCGTGGGCGATATTAACCGTCTCGTTAACGGCTGCATGTGCGGGCACGCGATCGAGGAACAGGATCTGGTACAAGCCCAGCAGTATGATATCGCTGACGATCAGCGGGAGGCGTTGTTTGGGACGCTTTAGCATTGGCTTTAGAATCGCCATCAGCGTCGCCCTTCGTTTGATCACACCGGCTGCGAGTTCCATCGCAAGACCGCGGTCGGCGGAGCTTAGTTCATTCTCGCCAGCCAGACGGTCAACGTGAGCCATCACATTACCTTCGCGATCCCTGAAGCCTTTGAGCGCAACTGCCCGAGCACATATTTTTTCCTGCGGTTCGTCTACCATCATTTACTCCATTGTAATAAAAAGCGATCTCCGGCGATAAGTCGATGACCGTTGGCGAAATCCTTAAACGCCATCAGTCGCTTACCGGCGGGCTTAAGTTCTAAAATTCTAATCCTACCGTCACCAGTCGCTACGCACAACTCGTCGTCCAAAGCGCCCGGCTGACCTGCAGCATCGCCCTCGGCGAGTTCCGCTCTGGCGATAACCATAGGCCATTGTTTACCGCTGCTGCATTTCAGCACCGCCTGCCCACCGGGCCAGGGCCAGGCGCCGTGCACTAAATTCGTCACCGTTTCAGCATCGACCGACCAGTCGATAATCCCGTCGGACTTTTTCATTATAGGTGCGTGAGTCGCAATCGAATGATCCTGCTCGGTCAGCACCGCCTGCCCGCTGGCCAGAAGATCGAGTGTTTCGCACATCAGCGCCGAACCTATCAGGGCGAGTCGGGCTTTGAGCTCGTCGGCTCGCTCGCCCGGTTTAATGTCGGTTTCTGCGCGGGCGATTATAGCGCCGGCGTCGACCGGCCCGACCAGCGAAAACGTTGTAACGCCCGTGCTTTTGCACCCTCGCATAATCGCCCAGTTAATTGGCGCTGCTCCTCGCAGAGCGGGCAGGAGCGAACCGTGCAGGTTAATCGTGTCGATCGCAGCGACCGCTCTGGCCACCGGGCCAATAATCTGCCCAAAGTCGACCACCGCGATAACGTCAGGCCGCAACGAACGCAACATCGCCAACGATTCGTCGGAATTAATGCTCTCACAAGGCGTCGCTTCGATGCCCAATTCCACAGCCGCGGTTGCTATCGGCGTGGGACGCAACTTACCGCCCCGACCCGCTCTGCGCGCAGGCTGGGTGAGCACGCCGACGAGTTCATACTCGCCGCCGACGATCGCCCGAAAACTCGGGACAGCAAAATCTCCACTACCACAAAAAACAACTCGCATCGTTCACCTCAGAGCACTCATATTTCAAAATGCACACTGCTGCCGAAAAAAACTCGCCCCAACTCCTCATTTTCGCAGTTGTACCGGCCGCAAACAAGAGCATAATGCCATTACAATAAGGAATCAGACATGGATCGCTACAATTTTATTAGCTTGTTGGGAATATTCGCCCTGATGGTTATCGCCTGGGCGGTATCGTCGAACCGGCGTCGCGTGAACTTTCGGGTGATCGTATGGGGCATCGGGCTGCAGTTATGCCTTGGCGCCCTGGTGTTCCTGGTTTTAGGAAAAACCGGCGTGTTTGACCACATTGGCACAGCGGTCGACAGCTTCTTCGCAGCGGCGATGAAGGGCACAGAATTCGTGTTCGGACCTCTGTACAACAAGGCCCAGGGCTTCACATTGGGCATACACGCCCTGCCGGCGGTAATATTTTTCTCGGCGTTGATGTCGCTGCTGTATTACTGGCGAGTCATGCCAATGTTGATCCGGGCGTTCGCATGGGTATTCACGCGACTCATGCGAATCAGCGGCGCCGAAAGCTTGTGCGTGGCGGCGAATATCTTCGTTGGCGTCGAGTCCGCAACGGCCGTCCGCCCTCACCTGAGCAAGATGACCCGCTCGGAACTGACGACAATTCTGGCTTCGGGAATGGCGACTGTGGCGGCGACTACTCTGTTCATCTACGTCGGATTCCTGCGTGAATCGTTCCCGATGATCGCGGCGCACCTTATTTCGGCGTCGATTTTGTCGGCCCCGGCGGCGATAGTTCTATCGAAAATTCTCGTGCCCGAAACCGAAAAGCCCGAAACGATGGGCAAGCACATCGAACTGCATTACGAAAAGCAGTCAGGCGCGATCGAAGCGATTATCACCGGGTCGATGGCTGGTGTGAAGCTGCTGGTCGGTATCGTGGCGCTGCTTATCGCGTTCATGGGAATCGTAGGCGTGATCAATCTGATGCTCGGTGGGATCGGATGGCATGTCGGACAATGGAGCGGATACGATATCCAACTATCGCTCGAGAACGGTTTGGCGCATATCATGCGCCCGTTTGCGATACTCATCGGAATCCCGCCCGAAGACGCCATGCAGGCCGGGCGACTACTCGGCGAACGCTCGATAATCACTGAAATCCCCGCATACGAAAACCTCAAAAAGGCTATCGACAGCGGGCTGATCAAAAATCCGCGAACGATCGTTGTCCTGGCGTACTCGCTGTGCGGATTCGCGCATGTGGCGTCCATGGCGATCTTCGTGGGCGGGATATCGGCACTGGCTCCGCAGCGCCGAAAAGACCTCGCTGCCGTAGGACCCAGAGCACTTCTGGCTGCGACGCTCGCATGCCTGATGACCGGCGCAATCGCAGGCGTGTTCTACAATGGCGGGCTGGCGATATTGCAAACGGGCAAGTAAAAAACGGTAAGACAGCAGCCGCCACCCGGCAATTTTCGCACCGCTGGCCTTAGTCGATCGAGACGCCTTCTGCTTCTATTTTCTCTTTGAATCCGTTGGCCTTGGTTCCTCTCCACCATAAAATCACGGGGCTTTTCACCACGCGTTCGGTGTTGTTTATGATGTCCTTGTCGATCAGGTAGGCGTCGGCTTTGGGTTTGTTGGCGAGATATCCGTAGACCTGCACAAGTTCTTTGAGGCGGCTGTAAATCAATCGCTGCCCTACTATCTGCTTGCTGCCGTCCACGAGGTTCACATTTCCCGTTGCATTGAAGAATTTGAGCGATCCGATTTTCGGTCCCACGTCAAACGGATCCGCCTGTCCGCTAGCGGGTTTGCTTGTTGCAGTCTTCGCCTTTGGCGCCTGTGGTTTGGGCGGATCGAATCTGGCGAGCAGTTCGTCGCACCGCAGGCTGGTTTTTCGCCCCGCGGGTAGAGCCTTACCGTAGTCGGGCACCTTCAGGTTCTCGATTTGCGAAATCACAAACTTTCCGCTGCGATGCACCATCGCCACACCTCCCTTCATAATCACTACGCGTTCTTTCTGGCTTAGCTCCATTACGTCTTTCCACTGGAAGACGGTAAGCATGGGCCTTTCGATACTCTGTGATTCGTCGGCGGCGTCGGTTGCCTTTTTGGGCGCCGGTGGTCGGTAGTCTTCGGCGATCATAGCGCCGGATTTATCCATCCTGACAACCCCGGTGACTATATTGTAGACCAGATTATCGCCCTGCAGATACATTCGGCGGAGCAGTTCCTTTTTCGGGCCAAGCCGGTGGCTCGACAACACCACTCTCTTATTGGCCGTCAGCCTGACCATCTTCCGCTGCGAGTAGTTCGCCATCGTAACCGGTCCGCCTTCCGGATCACCGTCAAGCGAAGCAGGACCCGCCGGCATCGTTGCAGGCGCCGGTTTCGGACCGCTGACAGGCTCAACGAAAAGAGCTTCCATTTCCTGGGCGGCCATGCGGTCATCACCGCTTTTCACCGTTACATCGCCCTTGAAATTGGCGGCGCTGTGCTCGCGGGCCAAACCGCCCACAACTTTCTTCGGTTGGTAGATCATGCTCTTGGTCCAGGCGATATTAATCGGCCTGGGGTTGCCCAGCGTTCTACCGTTCATATCCTTATCGGTCATGAACTTCATCTGTCCGGCTCCAACCACCTCGGCGTACTGGCGTGTCTCTATTACTTCGGGGCGCCCTTTCTTTCTGAACGGTATTCGCTCCTGACGCAATTTGATAATATTCCCGCTGAGCGTGTTCTTGCCCTGCTGCAAACTGGCCGGTTTTCCGGTGAGAATCGCACTTCGGTCGCTGACATTGCTCACGAGTTTATCGGCGGTCGCCACTACAGGTTCCTTACCGCGATCGTCACTAACCCTGACTTTACCCTCAGCCAGAAGCGTAGACGGTCGAACGCGTTGTAAGGTCCGCTTATCGGTTTTCGTATCGGCGACAACGGCGGCGGGGGTTGGGGCCTTCTCGAAGTTCACCGTGATCATATTGGCTCGGATATCGCTTCCCTCCTGGCGTGCGAAAGCGTTTCCGGTAGCCACCGCCTGCTTGAGCTGGGCGCGTCCGGTATCGGTGCGTTCCATCTTCACATACAACTTATCGCAGTTGACAAGGTCGCCTGTCTTGCCCTGCTTGAGCTTCACGCCGCCTTGGAAAGTCGCCTCTTTGATGTACTGCTTTTTAGTGACCGAATCGGTCCCGAATTTCACCATTACCCCTTCGGTCCAATCGATGCGATCGGTTTTATCGGCAGGTTTGGTTGTTGGGCGTGTTACGGCGGTTATCGGTGCTGCGAGTTGGCGGATCATATACCCCTGGCCATCGAGCCATGCCTGTCCGCGACCCCGATCAAATCGAATTTTCTGCGCGACTATACGTTCGTCCTGGATCGTTCTCAATTCGGCGCGTCGGTCGGAGTCACCAACGAGCGCGCCGGTCTGCGCGGCGTTATCGTATGAGAAGCTGGCGCAGGTCGCGGCGCTTTTCTCGTCGTTGAGTGTAATCAGATCGCCGGTGGCGGCGATAGTGTATCGCTTGCTGGAGGGCTTTGGCGTGCGTCCTTTTGGTACGAGCACCATTGGTCCGTCCCACTCGATAATGAGCGGTTCAGCTTTTTTTGCTCCGGCCGGTTGAGTGTCCGCAGCTTTGTCAACTTTGGCGATTTTCGGCGCCTTTGGCGGTGCGATCACCCCTGGCTCCGAGTCGGTTAGGTCTGTCGGACCGATATCCTCAGGCCCAGACTCCGGTTCGGGCTCTGGCGCCGAACGCATGTCGGATTTCGACGGTTCAAACTCGAACGTGAGCGAGAGCTTCCTGGCTCCGGTCATGCTTCGACCACCGCTGTGCACGTAGACATCCTTCTTTCCGGCGAGAAAATTCGCTACGAACACATTGGATCGCATACCGTTCTTGTCGCCGGCCGGAGCAGATGCGGGCATGGTTGCAGGCACACCCGTTGCCGAAGCCACCGTGCCCGAATCGTCACTCTGCTGGCCGGGCGTCACAAGCAGCGGAGATTTCCCGCCAGCGTCATGGACTACCATCTTTCGGCCTTGCTTGATCTTTAGTTGCACGAGTTCTCGCGGGTTCTCCGACCAGGTAAGCGAGATTCCCCGCCCGAAAATGTCAGCTTCTTTTGACAACAGCCTGATAGGAAGATCGTTTTCTATTTCGAGATCAGGGTTCGAGAACTTAATTTTCTCGGTGTAGATCTTGACGACTTCGGGTCTCTCTTCAGCCGGTACAACTCTCCGCGCATCGTCCTTGGCCCGATCGATAAATATCCTGACATTCCCTTTGAGGAATCCGCTGCGGACCTTCGGTTTCCCGTCTATCCAGTCGCACAATACTTCACCGCGTTTTGCGACAAGAGTGATCTGCTGCCCGTCTTTCTGGAAAAGCTTCACTTCAGGTTTGGTCAGCAGATAAACGCCCCCATCAGTTTTTTCCCAGTGCTCAACGGTGTAAATCCGCTTCGGCCTGCCGCCCGTTTCGCGGGGATCGGTCTCAACAATCACCAGATTGTCACCGTACGTGGAATCAGGTCCGGTAAGCCCTCCGTCAGATGACGGTATAAGCTCTTTGCGTACATCGATATCTTCCGGGGAAGTCTGCTCGGGGATAATAGCGGGAATCAACTTTTCGTATGCTATCACCGCCGAAAGGACCACAAGGAACGTCCCGACCAGCAGGAGTAGTTTTCGTTTCATTAGTCCGTTTCCTCATCATCCGGAAAATATCGCTTCAGAATATCGGGCCACGTCCCTGCGGCCTTGAGGAGCAATTCGATAACTTCCCGCACGCAACCGGCGCCGCCTGGAAGCTTGGTGGTGTACGTCGCCACCGACTTAAGTTCATCAACTGCATCCGCCGGCGCCGCCGAGAACCTGCACACCCTGGCCATCGGCACGTCGGTGAGATCATCTCCAATCACAGCGACCTGATCAGGAGTGAGGTTCATCTCTTCGAGGACGTCCAGCAGGACCGGTAGTTTGTCTTTCGCGTGCATCCGCACAAAATCGACGTCAAGTTCCGAGGCTCGCTTTTGCACCGCCTGGCAACCTCGACCTGTAATAATAGCCAAACGCCCACCGACTCGTTTCCAGTATTTCATACCGGCTCCGTCGCGTACGTTGAACACCTTGATTTCGTCGCCGTTTCCGGTGAGCATAATTCGCCCGTCAGTCATAACTCCGTCGACGTCGAGCACGAGCAGTTTGATCCCGGTAAGGTCCGGTAAGTCAGTGTTATTCATTAATATTCGTCCAAAAAGCGTGGGGGAATTCCAACAATCAGCCTAGCGCATTATGCTTTTCGACGGTAGCGGGGTCAAGTAAAAGGGAATCGAACCAAAATTGAATCCATTTTTTCTGGAACCATTTGTTCGTTTGGGACGTCTAAGATTGTGTTACCCAGCCAAAGGACAAGGAGCCCAAAATGCTGAACATGAGCGAACTTATAAACGATCTGAGAGCAAATCTCAGCCAATGCGACTTCCACGACCACCAGAGCATAGTCATCGGCCAGGCCCCGCCAACGTCTGTTATCTCCACTAACGGAAAGGGTTTACCGAAATTGATTTGCGCCGTGGCGCCCATGCCCTCAGAGATCACGACCGCCAAACAGGCCTCAGACTTCATGCAAACCCTCAGGCGCGGGCTCACGAGCCATTTCCCGGGTTTTCCGCGACCCAAACGCCTGGGAACATGCACCGTGCTACTTGGCGATAGAAAACAGTGCAAAGCGCTCCAACCGCATAAATCGCAGCTCATAGACCAGCGAGGACTGCACATTAACGTTATGCTCGGAACCGTGCTGATAGACACCGACAACTTCACCACCCGTTCGGACATATCATGGGGCCTGATGGACATCACCGCCCCGTTCAGCAAAATCCAGTCAACAGTAGACAACTGGTGCAGCCGTTACCGACACCCCAAACGCCTGGTCACCCCTACTGGACGGACACTGAAAATCGCCTGACTATTCCTGCCCGTAATATTTTCCGGCGCCGTGTTTGCGTAAAAAACACATGTCCGGCAATGCGTTTGATAGTCGTCTGACTATTCCTGCCCGTAATATTTTCCGGCGCCGTGCTTGCGTAAAAAATGTCTGTTCATCAATTCGTCTGATATTCGCCCCGGGTATGGATTGAGCTTAACTGTCTCAGCGGCAAGGCGTGCGATATACTCCAGGATCACCGCACAATCAACGGCGCCATCAGGCGTATCGCCCCAGGTGAACGGTCCGTGGCTCGCCACCAAGACTCCGGGAACCTCATCAGGGTCCAAATCATTCTCTGTGAAATGTTCAACTATGACCTTGCCCGTATTGGCCTCGTAGTGATGATCGATCTCTTCACTCCGCATAGGGCGCGTACACGGTACAGGCCCGTAGAAATAGTCTGCGTGCGTGGTTCCAATCGCTTCGATTTTGCGATGCGCCTGGGCCCACGACGTTGCAAAAACGCTGTGAGTATGCACAACACCACCGATACCGTCGAACGCTCGATAAAGTTCCAAATGGGTCGGCGTGTCGCTGCTGGGTCGCAGATCGCCCTCGACGAGGCTACCGTCAGCCAGCGAAACAACCACCATTTGCTTAGGATGCATCTGATCGTAACTAACGCCCGAGGGCTTGATAACCACCAGGCCCTGCTGGCGATCGATACCGCTTACGTTCCCGAAAGTCTGCACCACCAGCCCCTGGGCAACCAGCTTCAGATTGGCGTCGCATACTTGTTTTTTCAGTGTTTCGAGCATTCCAGTTTTCCTGACTGTCCTGTGTGAAGCGTAGTTTACTTCCTGACCCGCGTGCGGATATCCAGAAGCTGTTTCATAATGTTATGGCAAGAGCCCGACCAACCGTCAAGTCCGAACGCGTCGTGCAACTGTCGATACAGCACGTAGAGTTCCTGATAAATCTTATGGGCTGACCGGTCAGGCTTAAACACACGAGCCTTCAGCCCGGTCATCGCCTTTTGTGCGGTTTTCACGCTCGGCCAGCCCCCCGCCCGGCGACCGGCGACTACCGATGCTGCAATCGCAGCACCCAGAGCACAGGTTTGCCCAGAGCGGGAAATCTTCATCGGCCGCCCCGTAACGTCAGCATATATCTGCATTACCATCGGGTTCTTTTCAGCGATCCCACCACAGTTTACGATCTGGCGAACCTTCACGCCATACTCTTCCAGGCGATTGATTATCGTAAGGGCGCCGAACGCGGTGGCTTCGACTAATGCGCGGTAAATTTCGGCTGGGGTGGTGTACAGAGTCTGGCCGAGCATTAAACCGGTAAGCCGCTGGTCGGTAAGGACCGTACGGTTACCGTTATTCCAATCCAGCGCCATTAAACCCGACTCACCGGGTTTCAGTTTCTTCGCCCCGGCAGTCAAGGCCTCGTGCCCGCCGAGAGTCTCCCCGCCAGGTTGAATATAGTTCACAAACCAGTTGAAAATGTCGCCAACTGCCGACTGCCCCGCCTCCAGGCCGATCGCGCCGGCCATCACGCTTCCATTAACCTGCCCGCACATGCCCGGAATATCGGCAAGCGGTTTCGACGCCGGATGCGCCATAATATCGCACGTGCTAGTACCGATTATTTTCACCAGCGTGCCCGGTCCGACACCGGCTCCGACCGCGCCGAGATGAGCGTCGAACGCGCCTATCGCCACTGGAATACCGGCGGACAATCCGGTGCGCCTGGCCCAATCGTCAGTCAGGCGTCCGGCGGGTTTGTCGATCGTATAGGCCTCAGCGGGAAGGCGATCTCGCAATTCGGCGAGTTTCGGGTCGAGTTTCTTAAGGAACGCCTTGTCGGGGTATCCGCCCCAGTCGCTGTTGAACATGGCTTTGTGCCCCGCGGCGCATATCCCGACGCGAATCTTGTCTGGAGCCTCGTTGCCCGTGAGCGAAGCTGGGACCCAGTCGGCAAGTTCCACCCATGTATAGGCTGCATCGAACACCCTGGGGCTGGTCCGCAGGCAGTGCAGGAGTTTGCTGAAATACCATTCGCTGCTGTACGTACCTCCGCACTTGGCGAGATACTGCGGGCGAAGACGTTTGGCCAGTGCGGTTATCTCCGCGGCTTCCACCACCGATGTATGGTCCTTCCACAACCAGGCCATCGCTGCGGGGTTGTTGGCGAACCGTTTCTTCAGGGCCAGTGCAACGCCTTCTGAATCCACCGGTATTGGTGTTGAGCCTGTGGTGTCCACGCCGATCGCTATAACGTCGGAAGTTTTGAAGCTTTTTAATTTCCGCCCAGCGGCCTTTAGCACTGCTTTGATTGTGATCTCAGCGCCTTGCAGATAGTCCGCCGGATGCTGACGCGCAAGGTTCGGGTCGCGCGACAGAACAACACCCTCATGACCGTGCGCGTAAGTCCAGGTGGATGTTGCGATCTCCCGCCCCGCCGACACGCTGACCAGAAGCGCCCTTACCGAATTCGTACCGTAGTCCAAACCAATCGTATATTTCGCCATCAGTTAAACTCCCGTTACTAAAGTTCAATTTGGGATTATACGCACCGCCGCCTGCGATTACCACATGCTGACAAGTTTGAACAATTGACCCCGAGGCCCGTTGGACATACTCTATACCAGCACGTATTGAGCGATCGAAAGGACTGACATGACCCGAACAAAAATTCTCACCGTTGCGATAGCGATAATCGCCACACTTACCGCCGGAGCATATGCTATCAAACGCACCATAAAAACCGAACCCGCCGCCAAGAAAAAAACCACGAAGATCGTCCTGATCGCCGGTAAAGGCAGCCACGGAAAAAAAGCCCACGCACACGAAGCTGGTGTGGAGCTGTTCAAAAAATATCTCGACGCAGCCGGTAAAGACAAAGGCGTCGAAACGCTGGTGATAAAAAACGATTGGCCCGAAGACCCGTCAGTTCTGGACGACGCAGCCACAATCGTAGTCTACTCAGACGGATGGGCCAAACACGCACTGATGGACAAAAAGAAAACACGCGTCGCGAAGATCCGCAAATTAATGGACGCCGGCGTCGGGCTGGTCTGCATCCACTACGCGGTATGCCCCCCGCTGGGCGAAGATGCAACATTCATGAAATGGATCGGCGGATACTACGAAGACAAATACTCGAAAAACCCTCACAACAAAGTCGAAGTAACGCCCGGCTCGCCCAAACACCCGCTCTGCCGAGGATGGAAACCGTTCACCACCAGCGACGAATACTACTACAAAATCCGATTCGGCAAGGACGACAAGCGACTTATACCCGTAATGACGACAATGCTTCCGAAGGACAAGCCCCAACGCGAAGTTATCGCATGGGCGGTCGAGCGGAAAGACGGCGGGCGGGGATTCGGTTTCACCGGCGGACACTTCCACAGAAACTGGGCGATCGAAGACGCTCGCAAAATGGTCCTCAACGCAATATGGTGGACCGCAAAACTGGAAGTACCGAAAGATGGAGTTCCCTGCAAATAAATCAGTTGGAAAATTTCCGGGAACAGAATCGCTGCAAGTTAGTCAAATAACCGTATACGTAACCACTCACGAAGCTGACGAGACGCACCTTTGGAATTTTTTGGAATTGAAAATATGAATCGGCTGAGAATACAACCTGTGTTTTGCATACTTGCTTGTCTGGCGATACTTATCGGAGCCTTATCGGCAGCCGACAACCCCACAAGCCGACCAAGCCCGCTAAAACTCGCCGAGGCAAGAGCACTGCTGGCAAAAGCGATTGCGCCAGCGGCGAAACTCAACGACACGAACACTAAAACGGTCAAGAAACTCATCACCGAACTCGGAGCTCCGACATGGAAAGTGCGGGAAAACGCATCAAAGAAGCTGCTGGAATTCGGACCTGAAATTCTGCCCCTGCTGAACGAATCGGCTGGTCATAAGGATATTGAAGTCGCCGACCGAGTAGGCGTCGCGATCAAAACCATACAAGCCAAAGTCGAAGACGTAGGGACCGAACTGAACCCCGCAATCGACCTGCTTGCCGCCAACGGAGAGGTGAAACTCATCGGCATGCTGCTGGAGCTGCTCAACCACGCCAGCCTCTCAGGACGATACACCGCCGAATATGCTCTCCGACGCCTGACCGGTCAGAACTTCGGGTACGACTCACGCAGCGAACCGGCCGACAGACTCAAAGCCCTGGCGAAATGGAAAGAATGGTGGAAGAAAAACAAATCCGCATTCACCTACGACAAGGCCAAAATCGAAGCACGCAGCATGGTCCTGCTGGTCAGCAACGACCGGGGCAAAATGGTCACCGCGGTAAGTTTGCAGGGCAAAGCCGCCTGGGCCAAGAAGATGCGAACCACCATGTACTGCGCTACGGGAATAGGGAACGGTAATATTATTGTCGGCTTCTCCGGGAGCCCGAACGTCGAAGAATACGACCTGACGGGCAAATCGATCTGGACTCCGAGGAACGTGCCCAACGCCTCGGGCGGCGTGTTCGATATCCAACGCCTGCCCAACGGGAACACCCTGGTAGCCTACACCCACAACGGACACGTAACCGAGATAGACGCCAAGGGCAAAGTAGTCTGGCAGATGACCGGGCTGCGAAGCCCGACCAGCGCACAACGCCTGAAAAACGGGAACACGCTTATCGCCGAACACGCCGGCTCGCGAGGTATCGAGGTCGATCGCAAAAAGAAAATCGTTTGGCAACAGACCGGTCTGAAGAGCCCCATCGACGCATTGAAATTACCTAACGGGAACGTGCTGATAGGCGAATACTCGGGCAAAAGGGTTCTGGAAGTTAACCAGGGCGGAAAGATTCTCTGGCAGCGAATGTGCCCGTCAGCGGTCTCGGGGGTATGCATGCTGCCAGACGGAAACATCGCAATAACCAACTCCACAGAAGGCGCGATCGTGCTAAGCCGCGACGGGCAAAAAGTCATCCGCAAGCTTCTGGCCCATAACGGATCCTGGGGCAAAATCAGACTCGTCCCGTCAGCAGTGCTGAAACGCAACCCGGGCAAGGCAGCGCCGCAGGTCCTGGTCCCGGTCCCGGTAATCCAACCCCCCATACAGATACGACGGGCCGCAGTGGTAGAGCGACTCTGAGATTAATGCGAACCCCAGCTAGCTTAATTCCTTGTCGACCACCGGCATCAGCGAGCTGATGGCGATTCCCTGGGGACACTTCTCTTCGCACAGACCGCACTGTATGCACGCGGCGGCTTTTTGTTCGTCCCGCTGGGCTACGTACAGGTTGCGGTGAAGCGATCGAGCGTTGCCCTCGAATGTCAGTGCGGCGTTGTAGTATTCGAAGTTTTGGGGTATCTCAACGCCCGTTGGGCAAGGCATGCAGTAGCGGCACTTCGTGCAGGGAACGGTGGATATCTCACCATACTTGGCCTGGACTCGCTCGACGGTCTCTGCGGCCTGGGCGCTGAGCGAACCAACGCCCGAGCGGTCGGCGCTGGCGATATTCGCCCGGGTCTGCTGCATATCGCTCATCCCGCTGAGCACGAGCGAGACTTCGGGCTTGTTCCACAACCACTGCAGCGCGGTGTCAACCGGATCGAGATTGGCTTCGGACCATATTTCGCCAACCGCCCCACCGGGGCTGGCCAGCGTCCCGCCGAACAGCGGTTCCATAACGATAACCGCCAAGCCCTTGTCGGATGCGTATTTCAGGCCTTCGGTCCCGGCTTGGACGTCTTCGTTAACATAGTTGTACTGGATCTGGCAGAACGCCCAATCGTAGGCGTCGACGATCTCCTTGAAGATGTCGACATTATCGTGAAACGAGAAGCCCGCTTCGGCGATTCGCCCGTCCTTCCTGGCGCCTTCGAGCCATTCCAGAATGCCCATATCGCGAAGCATCGGCCACCATTTCCATTGCAGACAGTGCAACAGATACATATCAACATGCCCACAGCCGAGTTTGGCGATCTGCTCGTCCAGGAGCCTGTCGAAGTCGGCGGGGGTCTGCACTTCCCAGGGCGGAAGCTTTGTCGCCACCGCCACTTTATCGCGATACCCGCCAGACAACGCCTTGCCCACAACCGTTTCGCTGTTCCCTCCGTGATACGGATGGGCGGTGTCGAAGTAATTCACCCCGTTGTCTATCGCATAGCGCATCATCTCGATGGCCGCAGCCTCGTCTACGTTGGCGTCCTGACCATCGATAACGGGCAGCCGCATCGTACCAAACCCCAACGCTGAGAATTCCTTATCGAGCTTTCCAAACTTCCTGTACTGCATTTCGACTCCTTCGCGGTTAAAAATCTATCGGCAAGAGGATACACCCACCGCAGACTGACGACAAGAGCGAGTTTGCACCAAGACCGCCAAACCACCCTGCCGACCTGCTCCGGCTGTCGGTGTTGAGGTTTACAAATGGTTTACAGATATCAAACATCACCCGTTACATAGAAAAGAAGTACTACTTATCCTGACCATAAGCAACACCAGGACTGATATAATGTAACATACTCTCTAAAAGGGAGTTACCACTGACTGCAAAGGTGAATAGCCCGAAGCAGCGCTTGTTGAGCCTGTGCTTGGAGCCCCGAATCGCAGGTTAACACTCCGCTACGTGTAAACTTGCTGTCTGGAGCCTTGTGCATCGAACAATTTGTCAGATATGATTGCCGTTCGACACTGACACACCCCGACACATCCCCCCATATCCGATACAAAACATGGTCGTTAGGCCCTTGCGGACCTGAACCTAACGAGAATTATGCAGCACTGATATTAATGCTTACACAAAAAGGAGTTCGCGACTGCAGTACATTTGCAACACAACTCCTCCCAAAAGCGCCAAGCCGCAAGCGGCGAACCCGATAAAACCCGAACGAACGTGAAGTCGTGCCGCTTGCGGCTTAGCGCTTTTGAGAAACGCGATAATCTTCTACCAACAAGGGAGATGTAGCTTTTCTACAGAGCACGTCGGCCTGTTAAAATTAGCTTGGCCTATTCCCGCCAAATACTCAGAAAAAAAGCTATTTTTTGTTTTTTGAATATGGGAATCTGCGGTACACTGCAAAGATAGGAAGTGTGCTTGCCCGCTGTGTGCGGGTTGGCAACCGATCGATGAAGCGAGGTTGTTTGGCGGTGTGTTGGATCATGCTTGCCAGGCAACATCGGGAGTCCTGTCCAGCCTGGAGGCCAGGCCGGAAGACAACGCACGGATATATCTCGCTTTAGTTGACTCATATTTTATTGAACACGGCCGACTAGTCACATCTTTCAGGCCGCGGGAGTCGTTCGGAGTGTTGAATTGGCGATACTTCGTAAAAATACAGGGCAACCTGCATATCGCAACATCAGTAGCGGCGGAGAGTCCGCGCTGTCAAAACCACTTGGTACAGGAGTTTTTTCATGATTACTCGCAATACCCTCACTATCGTATTGGCAATCGCAATGGTGCTCGCGGCGCCGCTTTCGGCCCGGGCTGGCCTTGCCGCCGCAGACGTCTCGCCCGGCGCCCTTGCGGGGATGGACCTCCTGTATGCAGTCGACGACGATCAGTTCGACTTCAATGACGCTTACACCGTCGACAATTCGGGCACAATCGCCGCCGGGTCATTCGATCGGGTAGCGTACTATCTGGAGTTGGACA
>JABGPF010000071.1 GCA_018645065.1 Phycisphaerales bacterium | reverse complement strand
GTGATCCGGCGAAGTGCATTCTTTGCGGGCGTTGCGTTCGCGTATGCGAGGAAGGGCAGGCGGTTGCGGCGATTGATTTCGCCGGACGCGGACGCCACACCACTGTCAGCACAGCGTTTGATGAAGGCCTGAACGTCTCTGGCTGCATCAATTGCGGACAGTGCATTTTGGTCTGCCCGACAGGAGCACTCACCGAGCGAAGCCACCTGAAAGAGGTGATCAACGCACTTAACGATCCTGAGCGCGTTGTTGTGGTTCAGCACGCTCCGTCGGTTTCGGTGACGCTGGCTGAAGAGTTCGGGCTCCCCGCTGGTCGCGACGTGTGCGGTACAATGACCAGCGCGTTCCGAATGCTCGGGTTCGATCGAGTATTCGATACGGGCTTCACCGCCGACCTTACGATCATGGAGGAAGCCGCCGAACTCGTCCACCGCATAACAACCGGAGGAGCCTTGCCGATGATGACAAGTTGCTCGCCGGGATGGGTGAAGTTCGTCGAGACGTTCTACCCCGAATTCATCGAAAATATTTCGAGTTGCAAGAGTCCCCAGCAGATGATGGGCGCTATCATTAAGTCGTACTTCGCACAGCGTGAAGGGATCGACCCGAAGAAGATTTACAGCGTTGCGGTCATGCCGTGTACGGCTAAGAAGTTCGAAGCCCAGCGCAGCGAGCTCGGTTCTGACGGTGTTGCCGACGTTGACGCGGTGTTGACCACGCGTGAGGCCGCCAAGTTGATCCGGATGCGCGGTTTGGACTTCTCGTCGATGCCTCCCGCGTCGGCCGACACGCCGTTTGGTAAGCGAAGTTCTGCCGGTAAGATCTTCGGCGCTACCGGCGGAGTGATGGAAGCTGCGTTGCGTACGGCGTATCATATGCTGACAGGCGAAGAGTTAGGATCGCTGGAAGTTACCGCCGTTCGCGGAATGGATGGCGTGAAAGTCGCCGGTTTCGAAATCGCCGGCGTGCAGGTTAACGTTGCGGTCGCCAATGGGCTCGCCAACGCCAAGGCACTGCTTGAAGATATTCGCAGCGGTAAGCGTAAGGATATTCACTTTATAGAAGTGATGACTTGCCCGGGCGGATGCGTCGCAGGCGGCGGGCAGCCCCTGGACACTGACACCGGTTCGATAAAGGCCCGCATGCAGGCGTTGTACAAGATAGACGGTGAGGCTGAGGTGCGAACGTCTCATAATAACGAGGCGGTTCAGGACCTGTACAAAGACTTCCTGGGCAAACCGCTCGGTGAGAAAAGCCACCACCTCCTGCACACCAATTACGCCGAACGCAAAGTGTTGAAATAAGCGAACCCAAAGAATGAATTTCCAACGGGAAACATCACTGGTCAAGACGATCCGCGAGCGATGCCGCGTGTGCTACACGTGCGTGCGCGAGTGTCCGGCCAAGGCGATCCAGATCAAAGACGGTCAGGCCGATGTTATACCCGAACGATGCATCGGATGCGGAAACTGCGTGCGAGTTTGCAGCCAGAACGCCAAGCAGGTCCTGCAGTTGATTGATCCGGTTGTGGAACTGTTGGGCGGTTCGCAACCAGTTGCCGCTGCGATCGCGCCGAGTTTCCCGGGCGCCTTCGGTGAAGTCGAATGGGGCAATCTGGTTACAGGCCTGCGAGAGTTGGGCTTTGCCTACGTTAACGAAGTTGCGTTCGGAGCCGACCTTGTTGCCGCTGAGTACCGACGCCTGCTTGACTCGAAGGAGGATAAGCGGGCGATCGCAACTACGTGCCCGGCGATTGTGGCGTACGTTGAGCGGTATCATCCCGATATGGTGAAGCATCTGGCGCCGATAGTCTCGCCGATGGTCGCCACCGCACGAGTTTTGCGACGCCTGCACGGAGATGATCTTCGCGTGGTGTTCATCGGTCCGTGCGTAGCCAAGAAGGGCGAGGCGATGACAAGCTGCCTGCCCGGTGATGTTGACGCGGCGCTTACCTTCACCGAACTGCGAAACATGTTCGAGGCCAAAAACATCGAACTGGACAAACTGGCGCCCAGCGATTTTGACCCTCCTTTCGCCGGTATGGGTCGAGTGTTCGCTATCAGCCGAGGACTCCTCCAGGCCGCCGAGATGGAAGAAGACCTGATGCAGGAACAAGTGGTCGTCGCAGACGGGCGAAACAGTTTTGTCGAGGCGTTAAAAAACTTTGAAAGCGGAGACCTCAAGGTCAAACTGCTGGAGATACTCGCCTGCCAGGGATGCATCATGGGCCCGGGCATGGATTGCGATTCCTCCCCGTTCACCAGAAGATCCAAGGTGGGGCAGTTCGCGCGGGAAATGATGGAAAAACGCGACGCGGACCTTTGGCGTAAAGAGATCGAAAGTATGTCCGATCTCGATCTGACTCGCACCTACAAGGCCCAGGATCAGCGTATCCCCGTACCGTTCAGCGAAGAGATCGACTTGATCCTCAAGCGGATAGGCAAGTCGTCGGTCGAGGACGAACTTAACTGCGGAGCCTGCGGATATGAGAGCTGCCGCGAACACGCTGTGGCGATTTTCAAAGGGCTGGCTGAGAGCGAAATGTGCCTGCCGAACACGATCGAACAGCTTAGAAGCGCGGTTCAGGATCTGGCGGTCTCAAACGATCAACTGGTCAGCACGCAGGAAGCGCTGATGCATTCGGAGAAGTTGGCGTCGATGGGACAACTTGCCGCCGGAATCGCGCACGAAGTGAACAATCCGCTCGGCGTGGTGCTTATGTACGCTCACCTGCTGCTGGAAGAGGCTGATAAGCATGGAGAACTTAGCGACGATCTGGGGATGATTGTTGAACAGGCTGACAGGTGCAAAAAAATAGTCGCCGGACTCCTGAACTTCTCACGCCAGAACAAAGTCGCCAGGCAGCCCGTAGACGCCGCCGATCTGGTGCGCAAAGCGGTCAAGGCGCTGGCGATTGACGAGACAATCAAAGTCGTGGTCGACGTTGCCGCCGCCGATCCCAATGCTGAGATCGATCCCGACCAGATCAGCCAGGTGCTCACCAACCTGATAAGCAACGCGGTCGCTGCGATGCCCGACGGCGGGACGCTGACGATCACCATAGACTCAGACGAATGGGGTCTGAAGCTGATGGTCCAGGACACCGGGGTGGGAATACCCCCGGAGAATATGAAGAAAATATTCGAACCGTTCTTCACCACCAAGCAGATCGGAAAGGGCACGGGCCTGGGTCTGGCGGTAACTTACGGTATTATCAAAATGCACAGTGGTGACATACAGGTCGCATCAAACACCGACCCGAACGCCGGGCCGACCGGGGCGACCTTTACAATCAAACTACCGAAAATTCTTAACGACGAATAAATTGACCATTGAGAGCGGTAAGTGACATGAATGAAAATCAAGGCGACATCACGATCCTGGTTGTGGACGACGATATCGACGTCCGGGAGCAGATGCAGTTTCAACTGGAAGCGGCCGGTTATAATGTTGTAACGGCTGAAGGACAGATACCCGCCGAGAAGCTTCTGGAAACGATGAAGCCGGACCTGGCGATCGTTGACTTGATGATGGAGCACGTTGACGGCGGATTTGCACTGTCGTACCATATCAAGAAGATCGATCAGAACATTCCGGTTCTGCTGATAACCGGCGTGACGGCGGAGACGGGTTTTGAATTCGACGCCCAGACGGCCGAGGAACAATCGTGGATAAAGGCCGATGCGCTCCTGCCAAAACCGATCCGCTACGAACAGCTTATCGGTAAGGTGAAAAAACTGCTCAACAGGTAACCGTAATGGAAATCCTTAACGTACTTGTCGTTGACGACGAACCGGGCATGCGCAGCGGTATCGAACGCGTTTTGCGCAACGTAAGCTTTACGCTGCCGGATATCGACAAGGAAGTTTCAATCAGCCTCACCCAGGCCGAAGACGGCGAGAAGGCGATGGAAATGATCGCCGCCCAACGCCCGGACCTGCTGCTGTTGGATCACCATTTGCCCGGTATCAGCGGGATGGAGATACTCGAGCAGGTGATCGGAGATTCGGCCCAATCGCCCGAGATGCTCGCGGTAATGATAACAGCATACGCTTCGTTGGAAACCGCAGTTAGCGCAACCAAACGCGGGGCGTACGATTTTCTGGCGAAACCGTTTACGCCCCAGGAACTCAAAGCCACCGTTCGCAAAGCAGCACGTCACCTCATTCTCCAACGCGAGGCCAGACGCCTGGCTGAAGAAAAACGCCAGGTGCGGTTCCAGTTTATCTCCGTATTGGCGCACGAACTGAAGGCTCCGCTGGGAGCGATAGACGGGTACCTGAACCTTATGCAGGATCGTGTCGCGGGAGATCAACTCGACGCATACGATAAAATGATCGGAAGATGCGCCGCCCGTCTCGACGGGATGCAGAAACTTATCTACGACCTGCTGGACCTGACTCGCATCGAATCGGGCCAGAAGAATCGACAGATCGAAGCCGTCGATTTCCGCGAACTGGCTGAGCAGAGCATCGAAAGCTACACAACACTTGCCGCTCAACGTGATATCGCCATCGAACTCTACGTGGATTCGCCCGTGCCGATGACGATAGATCGCGGAGAGTTGGAAATCATCCTGAACAATCTGATCTCCAACGCGGTGAAGTATAATTGCGATAGCGGACGCGTCGACATCACTTGCGACGCGGCCGATGGTGCGGTCACGATAACCGTGTCCGACACGGGCATAGGGATGGCCCCCGAGGATGTCGAAAAACTGTTTGGCGAGTTCACGCGAATTAAAAATTCCAAGACCCAGAATATCCTCGGCAGCGGACTTGGCCTGTCGATTTTGAAGAAACTCGCGCAACTAAACGGCGGCGACGTAAGCGTAACAAGCGAAATTGACCAGGGGACCACATTCACAGTAACCTTGGCGCAACACCAGCCGATCGACGAAGCGGCGGAGTGATAGTTATATCCGAACGCCTGGTCGGCGGGATCAGGGCGATCTCGTAGTTGGGTGTTTTTGCTATTGACAAATCTTTGTTTTCAGATAGACTTAAACCCTTGCAGATGTGCTGTTTCGGCAGAGTCTGGAGCAGGGTAGGGATAGTTTATGATACAAAAAACACTGATGCTTTGCATGGCGGCTATGCTGATTGCTACAGGCGCTGGCGCCGAGGAGTTGTCGCTTTCGGCCCGTGGCCCGGCGGTTATGAGCGCCCCATTGGTTCTGGGACAGTGGTATATAATCGAGGCTAGGGGGCTCTATGGCTACAAAAACACGGATGCAGAGAAAATCGCCGACGCTGAGTGGGTTCAAACCTATATTAACGATGAATGGACGTGGATTGAAACCCCGCGAATGAGCGATCTCGATTTGCATATCAATAATGCTGACGTATCGATGATGGGCACGGAAGACGGAGTGACGTTCTTACCGCATGTTTACAGCCCCGAGCACATTTATCGTACGAGTATTTTTGGTAGGGGCGAGGCGATCGAATTGTCTATTTTTGATACGGAACTTGGCGACAATAGCGGGGCGTTGGAAGTTACAATCCGCCCGGCGCTGAGCGGCGACACGAATTTGGATGATCTTGTAGATAGTAGTGATGTCGCCAACCTGATGAGTCAGTTCGCCCAGGCTCCGAGTGAACTGAATGCTGATTTTAATAGCGACGGTGTTGTGGATATTGCAGATTTTGTTATCCAGCGACAAAACTTCGGCGTTGACCAATCCATGTCTCAATCGCCCGAAATCCAAACCGCAACACCGGAGCCTGCGACGCTGGTCCTGTTGGCTGCGGGGGGGCTCTTTTTACTTACTCGCAAGCGTTCTCGCCTGGCGGTCGGATAATATAGGGCTTATCGGTAGAGGCGTATCCCTCAAGCCGAGAGGTAGGGGGTTGTATCGCTCGCTATGAAAAGGGATTACATAAAACAGGCGCCAAGCAGTCTCGCTGTTTAACCCATCACCATTTTGCCGAAAACCGCCATGCCGCTGCTTGACATCGCCAGACATGACAGATACCCTAAATTATCGATTTGACCCCAATCTCCGGCTAAAGGAGATTTTGTGTAGAATAATGAGTTGGGTAATAATATATGAAAGACTACGAAGAAATCACAGATCATGAATTGGAAGGAATTGTATTTGTGATTCCAACGGAGTTTGGAGGCAGACGGGGTGCGATCCACTCTGGATATAGAGGCCAATTCTTCTGGCATATAAACGGTGAACAGGGAACAGACTGGCTTGCAGAACATTATTTTGAAAAGGATATTGTTGAACCTGGCAGCAGTGCAAAGTGCAAGATCAAACTTGCTGGAACGATTCTGGAACTTGGTGAGAAAACAGGGATGCCTGTAGGGAGGCAGTTCGGATTGCGAGAAGGTTCCAGGATAGTTGCTGTCGGTGTACTTACCAGGTCAAACTATGAAATCGCCCAACAAAACGCTCCAGCGGATCCCGATGTGCATCTGGACCGCTGAGCTTAGACGTTACCTTGGCAAGATATGACCACTATGGCAGGAGAACATAATATTCCGCCGCTGCATTGGCCCGATATCGAGAAGCCGATCTCTTACAGATGGGTAAGTCGGTCGCAATACGTGGGGTTGGCAGGCATTGCTCTTGGCCTTATCCTCAGCATTCTTTACTCGCTGTATTTCCTTCTGTCAGTTCTTTTCGTTCCGATTGGAATATGGATCGGGCTAGTAGTAGAAAAGAGAGTACTGCGTCCGCAACTATCTGCCCTTGAACAACAGTTGAGTTCACGAGATGAGATCCCTCAGGACATATGGGGAGGCGACGCTGAGAAAGCGGCGATGTTCGAACGTTTCCTGGATGATGCGTATATCTCATGGCAGTCACGAAACTTTATACCCGAAGATCCGTTGTTTCTTGTTGTATACACGCATACATATCTCGATAGCGAAGAGATTGAAATGCGGGAGCTTGTAAAAAAGTTGATCGATAAAGAACTTACTTGGGAAGAAGTAAGGGATCTGCTCAAGGGAACGTTGGGAGAAGCTATTGATTTCTTTCTAGCTAATGATGAAGAGGTAGCAATCGCATCCACCGGACATCGCCCTGAGGGTGATCCCGGTTTATGCCGTAAGGAGAATCAAATGAAGAAGGTAATTCTCTTGGTGGTGGCTATCGCACTGGTGGCTATTGGTTATTTAGTTGGTCATATGCATGGGCATACAGACGGCTACAAATCAGGGTTCGATAGTGGCTTGTATAGTAGTTGGGGAACCTCTGCCAGAACGGAAGGCCTACTTATTATCCATCTATTAGGAGCGTGCGATAAGGACGATTACTCTCAAGTTAAACGTTTTCTGAACAGGAATCTGGATTCTGCAATATTAACGCTCACGAACATTGACACTATCAGCCCAAATATGCAGATGCCTGATGAGTATCGAGAAGTTATAGAGCCCGCCTTGCAGGTATTTGAAGATGCTGGAATGTCAACATCACCTGAGGCCGCTTGCAAGCTAATTGCTGATTTTAGAGCAGCGCACCCGTCTGAATCGGATAATCAAGATGTTCTCAGGACTATCTCAGGTTTTGTTAACAAATACAGTAAGAGCACAACAACACAACCGGCGAACAAATAGGCATAACCAGCGTGTGTAACGGACGACTGGGAAGCATTGGAATCAGCCCTTGAATTATTAAATTTGGACTTTGCGTGACGACTTTGTGGGGCGGAGTTGACGGGCATGTTGCGGTTTTGTATAAAGCGGTGGCTGGGTGGATCAAAGGTGAAGGGACGTCGAAAATCGGAAGTGTCGAATCGTGAAAATTCATAATTTAAGGGCTGGCTACGATTGTTCTCCCTTCGAGGTGTCACATGCGTTTAAGCAGACGAAGATTCATGAAGGCCGCCGCCGTCGCAGCAGCAGGACTTGCCGTTCCGCAGTTGCTGCGGGCCAAGGACGCACCTGGCGGCGCCAAGCCTAACATCGTGGTGATCCTGGCTGACGATCTGGGGCTGGGCGATCTGAGCTGCTACAATCCCAAAGGCAAAGTTCCCACGCCGAACCTCGACAAACTGGCGTCTGAAGGCATGCGATTCACCGACGCCCATACCTCGGCGGCCTCCTGCTCGCCCACGCGATACGGGCTGATCACCGGGCGGTACTCATGGCGAACGCGCCTGCAAGTCGGTGTGCTGAAGCATTTTGAACCTCCGCTTATCGACAAGAAACGCCTGACAGTAGCCTCGCTGCTGAAACAGAACGGATACGCCACCGCCGGTATCGGAAAATGGCATTTGGGCTGGGGTTGGGTCGCCAAAGCCGGGAAGAAACTCAACAGGAACTCCTGGAATGACAAAGAGTGTGAAAACGTCGATTTCACCAAACCGCTTACCGAATGCCCGAACGACAACGGGTTTGATTACTACTTCGGTATCGGTTCGTCGAACAACATGCAGCCGTACTGCTACATCGAGAACAACAAGATAGTCGTCCCCCCCGCAACGAAGAAGAAACGCCCGGTCTACGACACTGAATCCGGCGCCGGTCTGGTCTCGGACGATTACGTATCAGAAAATATCGACCAGGTGCTGTGGGGCAAAGCCAAAGGCTGGCTCGACCGCCACTTCAAGACCACGCCGAAGAAACCGTTCTTCCTGTACATGCCGACCTCAGCGATACACCGCCCATGCCTGGCGACCAGGGAGTTCCGGGGGAAATCCGGCGCGGGTCTGCACGGAGACAAAGTAGTCGAACTGGACAGTATCGTCGGAAGGCTGGTGGCGGACCTGAAATCCAAAGGCTGCCTGGACAACACGCTGATACTGTTCACATCCGACAACGGCGCGTTGCCCGGCGACCCCGAACACGCCCTGAAAAACTACGCCAGGAACGATTGGGGCAAGCAGTGGGACGCCGACAAGCTGCTGGCGCGGAAGAAAGAAGGCTCATATCGATCATGGATAACCTACGGGCACAGAACAAACGGGCCCTACCTCGGTTACAAGATGACCATCTACGAAGGAGGGCATCGCGTCCCGTTCATCGTACGCTGGCCCGGGAAGGTCAAGCCCGGGGTCACCTCCGACGAGATCGTCTGCACCGTCGACCTGATGGCCACCGTCGCCAACATCCTGAAAGTGGACCTGCCGAGCAACTCGGCCGAAGACAGCTACAGCATCCTCCCGGTCCTACTGGGCAAGAAGCTTGCCAAACCGCTGCGTGAGGCGACAATCATGATCCCATGGGATGCGTTCAAGTCCGTTCGCCAGGGACCGTGGAAGCTGATTCTGAGCAACACTTCCGGCGGATATTCGTTGAAACGCAAGGTCGACACGCTCGGGCAGCTCTATAACCTCGACGACGATCCGGGCGAGACCACGAACATCTACGCCAAGTATCCCGAAAAGGTTAAGGCGCTTACCGCGATCGTGAAGAAGTATGAGTCGGAAGGAAGGAGCGCGCCGCCAGCGAAATTCGCCAAATAGATGTCTATTCCGCAAGTCGGAGTGGCGCCGATTGCCGTGCATACCCAGACGCTCCAGCGGACCCCGATGCTGAAAGTCCCGATGGACATCGGGGTGCATCGGGGCCGCTGAGTTTAGACGTTGCGTTACACTGGTCCCGCTGGCTGCGGGGGTGCTCTTCTTGCTTACTCGCAAGCGTTCTCGCCTGGCGGTCGGGTAATGCGGTTTATTTAACCAATTCTTCGAACGGGATCCATTTTGGTAGTCCGAGTTTCGGTTTCACCACCTTGCCTTTGGCCTGGTCTTCGATGTTCAGGTAGGCTGCGTAGAAGTTTGTGTTCGTGTCGATCCAGATTATGAACCGTCTGAGTTCTTCGGGCGTAAGCTTCACGTCGTGATGGCCCTTGGCCAGATGCTTGTAGAGCTTGGAGATTCGGGCGCCGTCTTTCATTGGTATCGAATAGCTGCGTCCGTTTTGGCGGATGGCTCCGTTTCCGCCGGCCTTTCCCCAGCCGAGTTTGTGTAGGTTCGTGAAGGCTTCGGACCATCCGTTGCGGCCGAACTTGTCGCCGCGCAGCGAAGGCGGTTTCTTGCCCTTGTGTTTGGGGTCATTGCTCGTCTGGATGTGGCAGGGTTGGCACTTCTTGTCGATCACCGGTTGGACCAGTCGCGGAAAGGTCAGCGGGAACGTGCCCGGCGCCTCGGTTGCGATTTCCGATGCCGCTCGTTTCAGTGCGGCGGGAAGTTTGCCCGTGCCTGCTCCGGTGATGGTTCCTTTTGACTCGTGGCAGCCGATGCAGCTAAGCGTCTCGCCGGGGAGCACGTATGTCGCTGAACGCATTGTGTGGACTGACAGGCCTTTTTCGTCGAGCAGTTGGAAGTAAACGCCCGCGCCGGTGGGGCAGCGGAAGTGGACCGAGCCGTCCGATTCTACGGGCACGATTCCCAGCACGCCTCGGCCTAGCGACTGGGCGGCCAGGCCGATTTGCGGCTTGGTCAGGTGGTAGTTCGGTTTGGCGAAGATGTTCACGATCCGCATATGCGTGACTTTCACATCCTTGGGGATCGGGAATTCCGATTCGTAAACGTTCATCACGGTCACGGTCCCGTACGCCAGCTCCTTGTCGCTCATCTTGCCAGGGCGGTCTTTCACCATTTGCGTGGTTTTTGACGGGATAACCGGCGGGCGTTTGCGGGCTCGCAGCGGGATCGGGTCGAGGCATCCGGTGCGCGAATCGGGCAGGAATAGCGGTTCGCGGTTTCCGAACGAATCGATCAGGAATATCCCGTGCGATTTTTCGTCGGGGTCCCATACGGTCAGTGCGAAGTGTTCGTCGAGCGGCCAGGGCGAACCGAAATGTTCGTTTCCGCGGCGTCCGCCTCTGCTGCCCGTGCCCGGCACGCCTGGTGCGTTTTCCGATTCGGGGAAGCGGTCCAGAGGTGTGAAGCGTTTGACTTGCGAGGTCGCCCGGTCGTCTTTGATTCGTTCGTCGATAATCACCAGCGAGCCGTACGATTCGCCATGGTGCGGCGCGGCTACCGATATGTAGCGGTGACTGTTGGGGATTGCTCTGATCGACAGTTCCATCCACGGCCGAGACCCGCGCAGCAGCGGATAGTTCCCGTGATAGCTCCTCGGGTCTCGCCCGTCGGGATAGCTGCGCCAGATGTGGTGGGCGATGTCCGAGTCGCGATCGACATAGTCCCATCGCGAGTAGACTAACATGCCGTCGTTATCCACGCTCGGATGCCATTCGTTCGTGTCGTGCCAGCTTATCGCGACGATATCTGAACCGTCGGCGTTCATCTTGTGTGTGGTGCATGTCGGGCCCCATCGTGTTCCGCATCGCTGGTTGCCGCCGATGCGTTCAGAGACGAACACCATTGTCCCGTCGGGCATGAACACCGGGTCGTAATCGTTGTATCGCCCGTCGGTGAGCTGCTTGAGATTGCTCCCGTCGATATCTGCGCTGAATACGTGGAATGTGCTCTCGGGGCGCCAGTGATACTGGTGGTAGTTTTTCGGTTTTCTTTTGCATTCTTCAAGCGACCAGTCTTGTCCGGTCCAGTCGAGTTTGTCGGCCAGGGTGCAGTCGGCCTCGGTGAAGGCGAACGCGATTCGCTTGGCGTCATAGTCCAGGTCGAGTGCTATAAACGATCCGGCGTCGGTGAGCGTTTTGTTTTTCAGGCGTCCGCTGGTCACCGCGTTGGGCAGGGCGTTTACAGCTTTGGCTGAGTCGGTGAAGGCGTCTTTGAGAATGTAAACCCCGCCGCTTTTCGAGGCGTTGAAGCCCAGGTACTGATCGACCATATGGCGCTCGCCGCGGACCATTCGCTGACGGCGCAGGAAGATAATGTCCGAGAAGTCCAGCAGCGGGTTTTTCAGGACGATCTTTCGGCGCAATGCTGCGAGTTTATTGAACGTTTCGTTTACCGTTTTGCTGTCGGACGGATTGCAGCTTTTGACGGCGGTTTCGAATGCGGCGACTTCAGCGGTGATGTTCGGCGGGTTTTTCATGCCGGACAGATGTTTCACCAGCGCCCGCGTTCGGCGGATCAGCACGTCGGCGGGAGTTTTGTCGGCGTCGGTTATCAGCGCCGCGGCGCTCATCGCCTCTTTGGTGATTCGTTCCTTGTTGAGTCTCCCGCCTTGCCACATCTTCAACTGGGCGGTGATATCCTTGTACTCGGTGGAGTAGTTCAGCGCGACCTGTCCCCAAGCCGGAGCCGCCGAAACCAGCATCGCTACAGTTAACACACATCCGAAAAATCGCTTAAACATTAGCTATACCTTTATGTTACAGTGTAATCCTGCATTATCTATTTTCCTCCCGCGCAGGTCAAGCGATCCGCCCGGTCGATAAGAGTGAAATATTAGCTTGGATATGCTCGTTATACTGGATAGCATGGACGAGGTGATCAGATCGGTCGCCATTGTCTTCCCGCCTTTTACCCGAAATGGAGTATCTAATGAAGAATGTTACAATCACGCTGGCGGCTGTTCTTGTTCTTATGGTTACAAGCTCGGTGGTGCAAGCTGCTGGCGACCAGTGGGTTACCGACTTTGAAGCAGCCAAGGCGTCGGCAAAGGCGGGCGGTAAATACCTGCTGGTCGATTTTACCGGTTCGGACTGGTGCGGATGGTGCGTCAAGCTCAAGAAAGAGGTGTTCGACCAGGATCACTTCAAGAAAGAGGCTCCCAAGAACTTTATCCTCGTCGAACTGGATTTCCCCAAGCGCACAAAGTTGGATCCCAAACTGACTGCACAGAACAGGAAACTCAGCCAGGAGTACGGTGTGCGCGGTTTTCCCACGATCCTCCTGATGGACGCCGACGGAAAGGTTTTCGGTAAGACCGGATACCAAGCCGGCGGACCTGAAAAGTACATCGTGCACCTGAAAGAAATGGTTGAAGCCAAAAAAGCGTTCGACAAGCTGATCGCCCAAGCCGACAAGGCCAAAGGGATCGAAAAAGCGAAATTGCTCGACAAGGCTCTGGGTTCAGCGCCTGCTGTGGTCCGAAAAAGCCGCACCGATCTGGCCGAAATCATCATCGAACTGGACAAAGACGACAAAGCCGGACTGAAAACCAAATACGCAGCCCAAGCCGCAATGGACGAACTGGATACCCTGCGACCTCCGCGAACTCGCGACCAGGCGGTGATAAAGGAATTCGCAGCCAAAGCACTCGCCAAAGTTGCCGAAATCGAAAAGAAGTATCCCATGAAAGGCGCCGCCAAACAGAAATTGCTCAGCCAGAAGGCGATGTACACCTTCTATTCGAGCGATCTTGCCGGAGCAAAAAAACTGCTCGAAGAAGCTATCGCAATAGACCCTAAATCCGCTATGGCCAAGAGTATGCAGCGATCGCTGGCTTTTGTCACCAGCCGTCTGGAAGCAGAGAAAAAGAAATCCGAATAAATTGGATGATCTGACGCTTGTCCACCGCGCCGGCATGCATGGCGCCTGAGGCATAATGAAACGCATTGAAAAGGATGTATTAGAAAATTCCTGAAAGGTCATAAACATGGAAAAGAAAACATCGTCAAACAGTATCGCACGTCGCACATTCCTGAAGGGTACGGTTGCGGCCGCTGCGGTTAGCATCGTGCCGAGTCATGTTGTGGCTGCGTCGAAAAACTCGGCGTCCAAGAAAGGCCCCGCGCCCAGCGATAAGATTAACCTCGCCATAGTGGGTTGTGCAAACCAGGGAGGCGGTATCGGGAAGTCGCATGCCCGCACCGGCCTGTGCAACGTAACGGCGCTTTGCGATGTTGACTCGCGTTATCTCGACAAAATGGGCAAATCGTTTCCAAAAGCCGCGAAGTTCCAGGACTTCCGCCAGATGTTCGACAAGGTCGGAAAAACTTTCGACGCCCTGACCATCGGCGTTCCGGACCACGCTCACTTCCCGATCTCAATGCTCGCGATGTCGCAGGGTAAGCACATTTACGTCGAAAAACCGTTGGCCCACACGTTCCAGGAATGCGAACTGATGATGGCCGCCCAGAAGAAGTACAACGTCGCCACGCAGATGGGCAACCAAGGCCACTCCGGAACCAACCAGATGCAGTTCGAGTCCTGGACCAAAGCCGGAATCATCAAGGATATTACAAAAGTCGACGCCTGCATGAACAGCGGTCGTCGTTGGCATCCGTGGAAGTTCGACGAATGGCAGAAGGGAGATACGCCCAAGGAAGTCGACTGGGACACATGGCTGGGCACTGCCCCTGAGCATCCCTACAGCGGTAAGCTCCATCCGGGCAACTGGCGCGGTTGGTTCGAGTATGGCGACGGTGCGTTCGGCGACTGGGGCCCGCACATCCTGGACACTATTCACCGCTACCTCGAATGCGGCCTGCCGACCAAAACCACCGCGGTTAAACTCGAAGGCCGTCGCAAGCTCATCTTTCCGATGGCTTCGACGATCCGCTTTGACTTCCCGGCGCGCGGTAAGCATCCGGCGTTGGAGATCAACTGGTACGATGGTACGAAGAACAGGCCCCAGCGGCCGAAGGATCTGGAAGAGGGTAGGAACGTACCCAGATGCGGTAAGGTTCTCTACGGTAAGGAACTGAACTTTATCGGCGGTACGCATGGAAGTCCGGTGACGATCTTCCCGGAGGTCAAGAGAAAGGAACTCGCCAATAAGCTGCCCAAGACCGGTAGGCAGTCCAACCACCATCAGAACTTCCTGCTGTCGGCGATGGGCAAAGAGAAGTGTCGTTCATCGTTTGATGTCTCCGGCGTGCTGACCCAGGTGTTCTGCATCGGCTGCATCGCTCAGCGGCTCGGCGGTGAGTTGGACTTCGACCTGAAGACCAGGCAGATAACCAACAACAAAGTCGCCAACCAACTGCTCAAAGGCCCGCCCCCGCGCAAGGGCTGGGAGCAGTACTACAAGATGGCGTAACTGACAGATTCAGACGATTAATTAACCGTGGGCTGCGGTATATGCAAAAACCGCAGCCCGCGTTTTTTTATGGTTCATGATGAATCAGTCGCGGACAATTAGGTTGTATGTTCGTTCTGGTCGGCCCATGTATATCAGGTCACCTCGCTTGGCGACGGTGCGTGCGGGGCGACGTCTCACGGCTTTGGGGCGCGATGCGCCAAGGGTCATGTCCTTCGGTTCGTGGCAGCCCACACATCCCTTCCGCTCGCCAGGTCGAACGTAGTTCAGCGCTGTCTCGTGTACTACGACGCGGCCGGCGGTATCCAGTAGTTCGAATCGCAACGGCGTGTCGGCAGGCACTTCTACGTTGAACGAACCATCTTCGTCCAGGCGAACCGTACCGAGGTCTCGCGTGCGGAAGGATGCGTTGGCGTTGATAGACAGCGGCTGGTACAGCGCAGAAATAACGCGAACGTATTTGATGGACTTCTTGTCGAACGGAAGATCCGTGTTGTAAACGCTGGCGCAGTATATTGTGCCCGTTTGCGCCGACTGTCCGGCAACGTTCGGAGCCAGTACTGGTTCCAGCCGACGGGATACTACAGGCACGGGGTCCACGTCGCTGAAGTTCGGATCGTCATAGATCGGGATCATACGCCTGGTGGGCATGTGGCAAAGGTATATGCCATAGGCCTTGCCACCAGGCTTATACCACGGCGCGTGCGAAACGAAAACCCAGTCGCCGCCTGCAGGTACCGGCGTGGTGAACCGCCCGATCGGGTTCAAGTTATCGTAATTGTGAATGTAGGTTTCCTCACCGCCGGCGAGGTTGAGTATCTCCGGATAGAGGGGCTGTTCGCAGTCCAGCGGCGTGCGGCGCGCGTCGAGCCTGGTAAGACCGGCCGGCGTGATGCAGACAACACCGCCGTCGGGCATCTGTTTGGCCTGGCTGACCGACACGCCAATGTGATTCCCCCGGCGATGCCAGCCGGTATACTGCAGCCCGTAGGGCATTGGTCGGAGGGGGCAGTAAAACGCTCCTCGCATCGCACCGTAGAACAACTGGTCGTTTGACCCGTCCGGCCGAATTGTGCGGAAGACAGTCTCGATCCGCTGCATGAAACGGTCGCCGCGAACCGGACCTGGACTGCCGTCCTGTGCGTAGAAGCGATAACTGGAGTAGAGCACCTCACCGCTTCGCAGCACGAGCGGTTCGTAGTCCTGGTTGGGGTTGAATGTGACTTGGCGCACGTCTGAACCGTCGGCGTTCATTACGTACAGCACGCGGGAGCGTTCCTGGTGATAAAACTCGCGATAGCCCGCCCGATCGCTGCAAAACATAATTCGCCCGTCAGGCAGATAGCATGGATCCACATCGTTGCAGTTGCCGTCGGTGAGCTTTTGCAGGCCCGTACCGTCCAGGTTCATCTCGTATATGCCGAAGCCCTTGGTCTTGGCGTTGGTCCGCATGCCAAACAGCACTCGCTTACCGTCATGGCTCAATTCCGGACCCTGAACCGCACCGCCTTTGAGTCTGGTCAGATTCCGCAGCGAACCGCCTGGGCCGACCGGGCTCAGGACGTACAGGTTTTCGCCGGAGTTATACCATGGCGTCTTGGGGAAGGAGTATGAATCGCGAAAGCCCAGGTTGCTTTCGGTGCGGTTGGCAGTCTTGATAAAAAGCAGCGCCTTGGGCATCGGCGGTGGGGCGGTTGCAGGCTCACGCCAAGCGCCTTGTATCTTGGCGACAGCTTGGCCGGCGGACTGGCGAACTATCAGCACAGGGTCAGCGGTTGAGAGTTTGGTTAGGCTCGCAAGGGCCTGTTGGGCCTTCATCGCGCCCAACCCGCGAGCGGCGCCGTAACGTATGAGGTACTGGGGGCTGGCGAGGGCCTTGATCAGGCACGCGCGAGCCTCAGGTCCGCCGATCTGGCCGAGAGCTTCGATCGCCGCATAGGTCACGCGTATGTTCGGCATATCCGCCGAACCGAACTCGGGCGTTTTGACTTTTTTGGCGTTTTTGGAGCGAAGACGAATTCGCTTACCCCACCCGAACTCCCAATAACCATTGGGGTCCTTCGGGAGCATATCGGCCAGAGCCTTTACGCTCTTGCGATCTTTGAGCGTCCCTAACGCTCGTGCCGCCCAGTAACCGGCGACCTGATTGGTCGATTTCAACATGGCCTGCAACTGCGGCCCCGTACCGGCAAGGGGATGCTTCCAGAGCGCCCAGGCAATCAGTGCCTCGGCTCGGCGATTAGCGAGCCCTCGACGCAGTAACGGTAAGGCCTTGGCGCCCTGTCTTGCCAGCGCGACCGCCGCATCGGCGTCGGATTGGGCCATGACGGCCTGCATGAGTTTATTCCCGTCGGTAGGCAGCGGTGGTTTCTTCGGCAGCGCGGGCTCAGCGACGAGTTTGGCTGGCGGTGGGGTCTGTTTAGCGATCGGTTTGGGCTTCTTGCGGGGCGCGGGCGATTTGGCGGCATCCGCTACGGCAACTGGCCGGCCGCCTGGTCTGCTCAACTCGATATCGCGTATTGCCTGAGCGGCCTCCTGGCGAATCGCCCAGATGATGTCCTGCTTTGCGATGCGTCGCAGCACGGTCAGTGACTCCGGCGATTTCAGGAATCTCAGGCCAGCTACCGATCCGTAACGCAGATCGCGAAATGTCTTGGGGTCAGAGGCCAGGGTCTCCAGCGTCGCACGAGCCTGCTGGCCGCCCAATCGTCCCAACGCCATGCACAGATATCCGCGCCAACGCACAATCTTGCTCTTACTGAAATGCTTGCCGGACGTCATAGTCGTTGCGTCAACGAACCCGTATGGCTGCCTTATAACCTGGACGATTTTCTGGACTCCACGAGGATCTTTGAGGGCTCCCAGCGTAGTGGCCGCATATATTCGCACCAGGAAGGCCTTGTGGTCCATCAGTGCGATCAGGCGCGGCGTGAATCGCTTGTCGCGAGTTATGTGCGGAAGCGCCGCCAGCGGTTGAGCGACAGTCTGTCCGTCCTTTCGCACAAAACCAGGCTTCAGTTCTTCCCGCATAGCCGCCAGAGGCGCGCGAAGATCGGCGGGCGTTTTAGCATCGTCTCGCTTGCCTTCGACTTCGGCGAGAATCAGGTCAGCGAGTTTGTCGGCCTGCCCGGTGCGGAGGATAAGGTTCGCAGCGGCGCGTTGGCGAACATGCGGCGGGCGGTGCAGTTCGTCCGGTTGGGAACGAAAGGTCACCAGTCCGAACGCCTGTAGAAGCATGGGGATCATCGGGCGACACTTGCCTGACTTGAGGCGGTCGAGGTTAATCATGGCGTCGCAACGCCTCGCTCCGAACTTCTGAAGAGCCTTCAGCAGCGCGGTTTCGGCTCGCGGACCGCCGATCTCGCCAAGCGCCCAGAGAGCCTCCATGCGGTGCTGGGCCAGCCCGGTTAGATAGCCCAGAGATTTCTCCGACCCGATTCGCTCCAAGGCCTTGGCCAGCAGACCGTGGTCCTCGCCCTGCATCCGCAGCTTACTTTTGAGGCAAGCCAACAACTGCGGCTCGCAACGCCGACTACCGATAGCCCGAAGTGCCCGCAATGCTCGTCGGCGAGCGGATAGGTCCGGACCGTTAACGGCTCGCAGCAGCAGGTCTTCCTTGGCCGCCCAGTTTGTCCCGGTAAGCCAGGCCTTCCATTTATCAGCTGCGTCGGCGGGAAAACTCTGGCCGGTTATGCCGCACAATGCGATGTGGGCTCGCGTGCGTACCTCCCATTCGGTGTCTGACAGGCGGTCGATGAGCACGCCGACGCTCTGCCGCCCGCCGCAGACGCCGAGAGCCTTAACGGCCTCTAGTCGCACAATAAGATCGCTGTCAGCCGCTAGCGGCAGCAAGGCCGCCTCGCCTGCGCGGTACTTGAGGTATTTGAACCCCTGTGCCGCTTCAACGCGCAGTTCAGAATGCTTGCTCGCAGCCAACCTCTTGAACCGCGCGACCTCCTGGTCAAAAACGCTGACAATCTCGGCAGCATTAGTCGATGAGCCCAATACCAGCGTAAAACTCAGCACCGCCGCAGCGATGCGCATAGAATTCGTGTTCATGCCTATCATCTCAAGTCTGGGGTAAATCTGTATCCACAACCGTGTCGAACAGCAAAGTTCCATTCTATCAGGATGATATCGCTAAGGCCAAGGTCAACCGTGACCGTGACCTTGTGATTGCCCGTAATTCAGGAATTCTGTCCTTGGTCGACGCTGATATTTGTGGTAGCATGCTGGTCGCTGTAGTCCGCAGACCAAGAGGTTGGTTGGGTTGTTGGCGATTGCCGATGCAATGACGGCCTCTGGGTGGCGTTAAGCTAATTGAAAAAGTGAAACATCAAGAAAATCTTGAAAGGTATTAAAATGGAAAAGAAAACATCGTCAAACAGTATCGCGCGTCGAACGCTTCTTAAAGGCGCCGCCGTTGCCACCGCTGCTGTCAGCGTTGTACCGAGCCACGTGATCGGTAAAACGAAAAACTCGAGTGGAAAATCCGCCGCACCCAGCGACAAGGTTAATCTTGCTATCGTCGGTTGCGGAGCACGAGGCGGAAGCATTGGCGCCTGGCACGCAAGCACTGGCCTGTGCAACGTTACGACGCTTTGCGACGTAGACGGACGCTCGCTGGACCGCGCAGCCGGTAAGTACAAGGGAGCCAAGAAGTTCCAGGACTTCCGCGAAATGTTCGACAAGGCCGGGAAAGACTTCGACGCCTTGACAATCGGCATTCCGGACCACGCGCACTTCCCGATCTCAATGCTCGCAATGTCGCAGGGCAAGCACATTTATGTCGAGAAACCCCTTGCTCATACGTTCAACGAATGCGAACTGATGATCGCGGCGATGAAGAAGTACAATGTCGCCACGCAAATGGGCAACCAGGGACACTCCGGCAGCAACCCGATACAGTTCGAGTCCTGGGTTAAAGCCGGTATCATCAAAGACATCACCAAAGTCGACGCCTGCATGAACAAGGGCCGCCGCTGGCATCCCTGGAAGTTCGACGAATGGCAGAGCGAGCCTAAACCCGATACGGTTGATTGGGACACATGGTTGGGCACAGCCCCCGAACATCCCTACAGCAAATACCTCCATCCGGGCAACTGGCGCAGTTGGTTCGAATACGGCGACGGCGCTTTCGGCGACTGGGGCCCGCACACGCTGGACACCATTCACCGCTACCTGGAATGCGGACTTCCGAACAAGATCACCGCAGTTAAGCTCCAGGGTCCCCGCAAGCTCATCTTCCCGATGGGTTCGACGATCCGCTTCGACTTCCCCGCACGTGGTGTCCACCCGGCGCTGGAGATCAACTGGTACGACGGAACGAAGAACAAGCCCCCGCGTCCCAAAGAACTGGAAGATGGCCGCCGCGTACCGGCTTGCGGAAAGGTGATGTACGGTAAGGAATTGAACTTCATTGGCGGTACGCACGGTGCGACGCTGTCGATCTTCCCCGACGCCAAGCGAAAAGCTCTTGGCGATAAGCTGCCCCGAATCACCGAGAAGCAGTCCAACCACGCACAGAACTTCCTGCTGTCGGCGATGGGCAAAGAAAAATGCCGTTCTTCGTTCGATGTGTCTGGCGTTCTGACCCAGGTGTTCTGCCTCGGCTGCATCGCACAGCGACTTGGCGGAGAGTTGGAATTCGACATCAAGACCAAGCAGATAACCAACAACAAAGTCGCCAACCAACTGCTGGTTGGCCCGGCGCCGCGCAAGGGTTGGGAACAGTACTACAAGCTGTAACCAGGCGATTTGAACGATTAATTAACCGTGGGCTGCGGAATATCAAAAAACCGCAGCCCACGGTTTTTTGGTAACGGCGTGGCAACTGGCAACTGGCAACTGGCGAACGTCAACGGCGTAACGGCGAACGACGCACGGCGTTTTGACTTCCGTTTAGCGGCAGGACGGAACGTCCGCCTAGTCCCGACGCAGTCGGGATGCTTTTCGCCGTTCGCCAGTTGCCAGTTGCCAGTTGCCAATTGCCACGCCGTTGCGGTATTCTGGTGCGACAGATTTTGATCACGCAGAAAGGACTCATGCGATGGATGAATTGATTATCAGACCGGCTGCAGATTGTATGTGGGATGAGGTGTCCCTGGGCGAGATTATGATTCGGTTAGATCCGGGCGATGGGCGAATACACACCGCCCGTAACTTCCGCGTTTGGGAAGGCGGGGGCGAATATAACGTTGCTCGCGGTTTGAGAAAATGCTTCGGCCTGCGGACGGCTGTTGTTACGTCAATTGTTGACAATCCTGTGGGGCGCCTGTTGGAGGATCTTATCGACCAGGGCGGTGTAGACACGTCGCATGTTAAGTGGGTCGACTTCGACGGGCTCGGGCGGGCCGCTCGCAACGGGTTGAACTTCACCGAGAAAGGTTTCGGCGTGCGCGGGGCGGTAGGGTGCTCGGATCGCGGACACACCGCCGTCTCGCAACTCAAACCGGGCGATATAGACTGGGACGAGATTTTCCTGCGACAGGGCGCCAGATGGTTCCACAGCGGAGGGATATTCGCAGCCCTGGGCGAACATACCCCCGAGGTGCTGATTGAGGCAATGCAAGCGGCACGAGCCAACGGGACAATTATCAGCTACGATCTGAACTATCGCCCGAGCCTGTGGGAGGCTTACGGCGGATCGGACC
>JABGPF010000070.1 GCA_018645065.1 Phycisphaerales bacterium | reverse complement strand
TCTTTCTCCATATCGAGGAGATCAGGCTCGATTGTGTCGAGATGCTCGCGGCTCTCAACGACAAATTCGTCCAGCAGTTCGTTATCGTAGTCCACTATTCTCGGTCCTTAAAACTAGTATTCCACTGACGTTATACACACGCATCGTGCAGCGAGAAGTTCTGTTCGCAGACAAAACCCACCGGACCCTACCAACAGGATCGACGTACATACGGTCGAACTTCAATAAGATCGACAATTCCAAACCGGCGATACTTAAGGTTACATCTCTTTTGTTGTCAAATTCAGGCGCCAAATACCTGGTCGATCTGCTTATCGCACTTGACGTTATTTGAAAACACGGGTACATTATTCTTAGGTAAGTACGGTTCATATCATGACTCAGAGTAAGAAGACATCTGCGAACATATCGCCATCGAAGGGCAAAGCGTCGGCCGGTCGCTGTTGGCGGCTGAGGACGAAGCTGCTGGTGATGTTCTGTTCAGTCGCTATCAGTCTGGTATGTTGCGAGATCGCCGTCCGCCTGATCGGGCATGCGCCGGAGATTATCCCCATCGGCGTCAATTCGAACAAAAACGTCTACCGGCGCTCGACAAATCCGATTCTCAGCTACGAGTTTAAGCCTGGTTATCGCAGCAACGATACGGACCTTGCCCACGACTATCGCAAGATCAACTCCCACGGACTGCGCGACATCGAACGAGAATTCGCCAAGCCTGCGGGAACCAAGCGTATCTTGCTGCTGGGCGATTCGGTGGTCGTCGGATATCGGATCAAGGAGATCGACCAGCTAATGTCGCGTCAGCTTGAAATGCTCTACGGCGACCAGAAGGTCGAAGTGCTCAACATGGCGGTTACGGGCTACTGCACGCGGGCCGAGGTCGAGTTGCTCCGCGTCCGAGGCCTGAAGTACGACCCGGACGTTGTGATTATGGTGTTCGTCGAGAATGACTTCCGCAATTTCAACCCCGAATCGATCGGCGCCGACGGCGTGGTCAACCGCCCCGCCGCGGCAAGTTGGCTCTTCGACAAATCGCACCTTTTCCGTTTGGCCTGCCTGCAGTTCAACTGGTTTAACTTCGGGCTCGAGACCGACCCGGCGAGTTGGAACCATAACGCCATCGGCGACAACAACGTGCCCGAGGGCCTGGCGCTGCTGCGTGCACTGGCCGACGAATACGGGTTCAATCCCCTCGTGGTGGTTTGGCCCGCGTTCACGCATGACAATATCGAGTATCCAAAAAAGATGTTCATGCCGGATTCCGACGAACTGATCATCGAACGCCTGGCTCGCGGATATAACATTCCGGTAGTCGGCCTACGCGAGGCCTTCGGAGAGCATTGGAAGGCCCAATCCCCGCGACCCATTGCCCGGGACTACTATTCCGTCGGCGACGAGATGCATGCCTCGGTCGAGGGGCATCGTGTCGCGGCCGAAATCCTCCATCGTATTATCCGGGAGCATGGTCTTTTAGATTCGACCCGGCATAAAGCAACACAAGCCAAAACCGTCTCACAGGACAACGCCGCACTCCAAGCCGCCAAGGCCCTCGGCTCCGAGAAGGCCGGCTACGGGTTGGTGCACATCAATAAGGCCGTCACACTTTACAAGAAGGGCAAACTCGACGACGCGGTCGAGCAACTCGAGAAAGTTGAACCTGGCGATTTGAAGAACTACGGCGAGGCGAACGTAATAATCGCGTCGATCCTGGACAGGCAGGGCAATTTCGCCAAAGCAAAGGCCCGCCTGCTGAAGCTGCTCGAAACGAATCCGAAAATCTTCCATGCGCACATGCTCCTGGCCAGCTTTCTAAATAGAGAGCGAGCCTACGAGAAGGCAATCGAGCACATGCGGCTGGCCGTAGCATTGAAACCGGACACCTACGCCGGGCGATACGGTTTGGGCATGGCCCTGGCCCGGCGTGGTCGCTGGAAGGAAGCAGAACCACACCTCCGCGCCGCTGTCAGATTGAATCAGAACTCCACGACCAGCAAGCAACTCCTTGCACGCTGTATGCGCGAATTAAAAAACTAATTCCTACAGTCCCCCGGAACCCCACCTCAGACGCGCGTACGCAAACGGTGAACGGTGATGTTGAGGCAACAACCTACATAACTAGTCCGGTAAAAAATCGGGAAAAGTTTCTGTGAAACGTCATTTGGGCGGCTTGATTATTTTTTACAATTGCTTTGGCCAGATCGGAATATCGCGGTACAATTTTGTTTGTTTAGCCTGGTAAGGGAGTGGTGGAGCTACATTTTAATACACTGGGCAAGAGCGAGTATTGCTCTTCCCTATGGTCTCCCAACCGCACCGCCAAGTTCCCTTCAGGAATAAGTGAGCACCAACTGTCCGGCAGGCGTCCCCAATTCCCTCGGACTATGCTGGCGTTTTGATCTTGAAAGGACCGTAACAATGAAGAGGCACGAACGAAAATTCAGGCTGATGGCGTTGCTAGCCGCTGTTTCGCTGACACTCACCTACGCAACAGAACCCGCCCATGGAGCCACAGTGGATTGGAGCGATTCTTTCGGTGGGTCCTATGAAGCATCGAGTAACTGGACACCGCCGAGCCCGACCGGCGGACCCAAAGTTACCGACGATGTCGTGTTTGACCTGCCCAATTTTTACACAGTCACATTCAATTCATCTCCTACGAACAATTCGCTGAGTATTCTCGATGGCGATGTTACGTTCACCGGCATTGGCATTCTGCCCCGCGTGTACACTCTGAACGATGCGGTTGAGATCGATTACGGGCGGCTGGTTTTAGGCAATTCGATTCGCCCGATGCACATCAATATCGACCTGGACAGCATATATGTGAACATGGGCGGCCGGTTAGATATAGTCAACGGTTCGCTGTCCAATGTCGCGTGTTATATTGGTGCTGACCTCGGCGCACTGAACACCGTCACAGTCGGAGGCGTCTTGGGCTCCTCGGCAGTATGGACCAACAGTTCCTTACTGTCTGTCGGGTACAATAGTCACAGCGCGCTGATGATCCATAACGGTGGGCAGGTCAGCAATACCGACGGATACATCGCCCAAAATCGTGATTCGACCGGTACGGTAACTGTCCAAGACGCCGGTTCGTCCTGGACAAATTCCGGTAATCTGTCTATCGGCGGTTCGTTGTCGGCTTCCGGGGGCACAGGCGAGTTGAATGTCACTGGCGGATCAGTCAGCGTGGCCAGCACACTGAAGGTCTGGCCGGGGAGCAGTCTCAACTTGAGCGGCGGGCAAGTGACAACCGCTTCGATGACTGTCACCGATGGCGGACAGATGAACCTGACCGGTGGGACCCTGACCGTCGACGGAGGGGCTTTCAATTCCTTGGCGCCCGGGATCAGTCTGAACAGCGACGATAACCCCACGCTGAACCTGATTAACGGTGCCACAGCCAGTCACAGCGGGGAGATGATGGTCGCCTACAACAGCGAGGGAACACTCAACATAAATTCCGGCAGCACGCTTACAACCGGGAACTCCCTGATCGGCAACAGCTCCGGTGCGACAGGCTTGGTTGTAGTTGATGACGGGACGTGGACAGTCAGCGGCATTTTCTCAATAGGTCCTGGGGGAATTGGCGAATTGAATATCACTAACGGAAGCACAGTCAGCAATTCGGGCACAGCTCTTGTCGGCTCGGGGACAAGCGGACTGGGAACGATTACAATCGATAACAGCACATGGAACAGTGCTCGCCTGTCCCTGGGGCAAGACGGGAATGGCGTTATGTCGATTAGAAACGGCGGACACGTGATAACCTCTGAGGGTGAAGTGGGGCTTCATTCCTCCGGGACCGGACAAGTTACGGTTGACGACGGAACATGGACGAACGATGGCTCTCTAGTGCTAAGCCACGCCGGCCAGGCCGCCCTGCTGATAGACAATGGCGGGCAGGTCAGCAATACCGATTGCACCATCGCTGAGGAGCTTGGGTCGCTCGGCCAGGCGACTGTCCATGGGGCCGGGTCGGTCTGGACGAATACAAATTTATATATCGGCGGATCGAGCACCATTGACGGTGGAAACGGCACGTTGACTATCAGCAACGGTGGGACAATTAACGTAACTGATGAGTTGGTGTTGTGGTACTCAGGCATGATGACTGTCAATGGCGGAACGATCCGTTTTTCCCAGCCTGAGTCATTTCGCAACAATGGCGGAATACTGAATTACCATAGCGGCACGGTCGAATTGGAGTGCGACGCTGACATCGGCAATATGATCGGCGGCAGCAGCACGGTGGCTGCCTTCTTCGGGCCATCGCCGAATATCCCGACGGGGAAGCATCTTTCCGTTACCGGTGAGGCGTCGCTGCTGTCGAAGGTTACATTGTCAGGCGGAACGTTCTCCGCCGATTCGCTGGTCAACCCCTGGCTGCTTCAGTTTGACAGCGGAACGTTCAATCTGACAGGCGATGATCTATCGATCGCTCTGGGCGGACTGTTCGGGCGAACGCTCGAAATATATCCCGAGCAACAAATTGGAGTAACCAATAATGCGACGGTTGGTCCAACCGGGCTGTTGCTGATCAACGGCGGAACATTCTCGGCGTCGACTACGATCAACCAGGGCGAAATAAGCCTTGCCAGCATCCCTTCGGGAACCCCCGCCCTGCTAGCCGGCTCGGTGGTCGACAACCGGGGATTCATCTACGGCGAGGGAAGAATCTCAGCAGAACTCCATAACGCCGCAACCGGGATGGTCGACATAGCCGCCGACTCGCAACTTGTACTAACCGGCACGACCAATATCAACCATGGGATGATCGCAAATTCGGGAGGAACATTAAGAGCGACCGGTTTGATAAGTAATGAAACCGGAGGCCACATCAACGCCACCGGACAGACCATGCTCAGCCTGACAGGCGGGTTAGACAACAGCGGGACGGTCACTTTCACCTCCGCCGACGCATATATGTACAGTAACATTACAAACAATGTCGACGGGCTCGTGGGACTCGCAAATGCGAGCACGGTGACGTTTATCGGTGCATTTATCAACAATGGCAATGTGTACGTTGGAACCGACAGCCGCGGTGTTTTCTGCGGTCCGGTAAGCGGATCAGGCAATTTCTCCGGCGCCGGAACTGTCGAGTTTATTGACGAATTCAGCCCGGGCTCAAGCCCGGCGGCGATCAGTTTCGGCGGAGATGTGCTGTTTTCAGACAGCGCACTGCTGGCGATGGAGCTTGGCGGGATTGTCGGCGGGGATCAATACGACCAGTTGAAGGTGACCGGCGTTCTGGATATTGGCGGAACGTTGCAGGTGTCGCTGATCGACGACTTCTCGCCGAGTACTGGCGACACGTTTGACATACTCGATTGGGGCGTACTGTCGGGGTCGGAGTTCGAGACGATCGAACTGCCTCAATTGGCTGGCCGAAACACATGGGACACTTCGCTGTTGTACACTACCGGATCAATCAGCGTGATTGGAATGCTGCCTGGCGACACGGACATCGATTGGGATGTGGACCAGGACGATTTAAGCGTCTTGCTAGCCACGTTCGGCGGGCCAGCCGGCTGGCGAACCGACTTCAACCAGGACGCACGGGTGGACCTTGCAGACTTTGTCATCATGCGCGCCAATTTCGGTATCGGGACGTCGCCAGAGGCTGATGGCGCTGCAATGGAAACGCCCGAACCGGCGACGCTCTCACTGCTTGCCCTTGGCGGTTTAGCTATATCGACACGACGCAGACGTCGCATTACGCAACGCGCAGGGTGAATTTCAGGCCGAACATCACCAGTACGTACACTGCGATGTACAACACCAGCCATGGCGAGAACATCGCCTTGATCGGACCGGTGTTTTCATCGGGCTCGAACCAGTTCAGCGGAGCCCAGAACACCCCTTCGCCCTGGATCGGGTTGGGGTCTAAGTAACGGATCTGAACTTCCTTGATCAATGCGTCTTCATCATCGGAGAGCCATCGCTGCACCTGGCGGTCGGTCTTGGTGCGCCTGCCGACCTGCACTACTATGTCCTCTTTGGCCTCGGGGGCGAAACCCTCGCCAAGAACCGCGTAGACGGTAACCGTTTGACCACCATCGATGCTCAGCGTTATCGGCCATTTCCCCGCAACGCCTTCAGGCGTAACAACGCTCCACGACAACTTCTGATCGGGCATGGGGCCAGCGAGAAACGCCGTCAACTCCGCCAGGTACGCCTCGCGGTTGCGTTTGATCGTCAAGGCTTCATCCCATGCCATATCGTCCAGCTTGCTTTGCGTGCTCATCAAATCGACCAGATGTTTCTGGAGCGGCTGGCGAGCAAGGAAGATAGGTTGTTCAGGCGATTTCGCCAGCTCCAGCGGGTCGGGCGCCGACAAGGCGATTGCCTGGTCACAGTCGCCGTTAAGCACAGCCGTTACTTTAACCTTAGACCCGGGCTTGGAATTTCGCACAGCCGTGTCCACGCGTTGGGGCAACCAGAGAAACGAAACTATCATCGGCCCGAGGAATATCGCCAGAGGCACAAAAGCAGCCATCGCCACGCGACCCTGCACAGGCGCCGCCAAGGCGCTCAAAGCCTTGAATCGGGCTGAATCCTTGGGTAGCGACTTGGCTTCTTTCTGCAGGGCTGAAGCACGTTTCTTGGCGATGCAAAGGCGCGAATTATCGGTCAGCAGTTTTTGCCCGACCATAGTGACCATTGCGAAAAACGCCGCCAAAACGCCAACGGTAACAGGCTTACCGGCTGCGACCACCAGGGGCAGGAGCAGCGCGTCAAGAATTCTGAACGATGCGTTTTCCAGGCCCGGAGGCGCGAAATAGTAGAACAGGAAAAACACGGTCCATATCCCAACAAATACGTTTCGGATCAGAGCCCCCCGCCGTTCGCCCCTTCCAGGGGTGGGCGGTGTTTTATCACGCGCGATGCGCGTGTCGTCCGGCTGGGGCGCCGCTGGAGCCTCGTCCTGCGAGGCTGAGCGACGCAACACAACGCCTTGTTGAGCGTCGATTGTGACCTCTTCGTCTTCGTCCAGCAACCGGGTGGCTCCGGACAGCACAACCGCCGGCAGGCCCATTTCGCGAGCCACGACAGCTCCGTGCGAAAGCGTCCCGCCCTGTTCGAGCACCAGTCCGCAAGCCCCAACAAACAGCGGGGTCCAGCTTGGATCGGTGCTCGGGCAGACCAGAACGTATCCGGAGCCCAAGTCGCCTGCCTCCTGCGGTGAATGCACGATGCGCGCAGGCCCGCTGCACACCCCGCTGGACAAAGCGAATGCATCCATCCGATCACCGCCGGACAGCGGCGCGGCCTGGCCAAGAGTTTCCAACTCGGTTTCGGTGATGATGTCCGGGAGCGCCAATCGCTTCTGGGCCATTCGCAATTCGCGTCGTTTTTCTATCAGGTGCAGCGGCGCTATGCCCATTGTCAGCGCGTCGCGGAGTTCTTCGATATCCAGCAGGAACACCCCGTCGCCGATATCCAGGCGCCGCCCGGCCTCCAGGAGCATATCGCGCAGAAGATCGTATCCGAGCATCATGTAGTGCTTGGCGTCTTCGCGGAATCGAATGTAACGGTGGACCAGCGCCAGGCATTGGTCCAATTCACCCCGCCGCCCTGCCGACAGCGACGCCTTGAACTGATCAACACGAGCGGTAACCTCTTCAGTTCGCTCGGCGTGTCGTTCCACCGGCGCGGTGGCTCCGGCCATGTGTCCGGCAAGACGCTCGACCAGTTCGGGGGTTTCTCGCCATCGCGGTGAGGCAAGGTCAAACTCCTCAGGCGCGCGGTGTCCGTATTTCTCCAGCCACTGCTCAACGGTGCTTGCGCCGACAGCGATCTCATACAGGCCCTGGCTGGCGGCGAGTGTTAAGTCTCCTTCGCCTCCGGCTGACAGCTCAGCGGCCAGGGCGTCAGGATCTTCGTCCCAGAAATTTTCGCTGATGAAGCCTCGCAGGTCATCGAGCGCCATTCCCACAATCAGGCTGGGCAGGAGCGAGTCCGGCGCGAACCGGTCAAGCACTTGGCCCTGGCGATCGGCCCATAGCTCCATCCACTGCGAGGCCGACAGCGCCGCGAGATCAACAGCTTTCTGCTCGCTTACATACTGCTCGAATTTCGGGACTATTTCATCGGTAAAACGCTGATCAAAATCCCGCGACAGCGCCCTGAGATTGCGATTAACAGCCCCGAGTTTCCGCCCGACGCCTAGCTGGGTCAGCAGCGATCCCGAGGGGATAGTCGGCGGGCCCTGGGCCGCATCGGGGCTGGATTTCAGCAGATCCAGATCGTAGGTGTACGGGAACGCCTCGAAGAACATCTCGGGCGCTCGGGACAGGTCCATGAAGATTCGCCCGGCGATCAGATCGAGGAATCCGTCCTGACAAACGCTCGCCGACGGTTCGAACCCGACCTGCTTGTACATCGCCCCGAATCCGCCGTCACCCGACATAAAACGCCTGATAACGCTCCAGGTGAGCGGTGTGGGATGGGGCAACGTTTCGCCGATATTATGACGCACCCAGTCGCCGCGCCCGTCTTTTTGTGCGGCGCGGAGTTGGGCCCTGACGTCCGAGAGCAGTTGCTCGTAAATCTCGGCGTCCTCCAGCGTGGTTACCGATCGCGACTGGAGCAGGTGGACTTCTCCGTCGGCGACGGCCCATTCTATATCCTGCGGTGAGTCGAAATGACCCATCACCTTCAGACCGAGTTTCCATAGCCCCAGCACTTCAGTCGAGTTCAGGCATCCGACATTGCGTTTGTCTTCGGGGACAGGACGGGCCTCGTGGGCGCCAGGCTTGATCCATGTCTGCTTGTCGGCGATCACGCACGACTTCACCGCCCCCGTCGCGCGATCCAGGATCAGCGTATCGGGCTGAACCATTCCGGAAACAACCGTCTCGCCGAGCCCCCAACTGGCCTCCAGCAGCAGTTCGTTCCGCGAGCCGTTCTGCGGGTTGGCGGTAAAGAGCACGCCGGCCTTTTCGGCGGGGATTAACTTCTGAACGACTACCGCCATGGCGACATGCTCTTGCGGAATATTGTGTTCATTCAGGTATGCGGTCACTCGCGGGGAGTTAATCGACGCCCAGCATTTACCGACCGCCTCGAGCACGTCTTCGGGGCTCTGGAGGTCGAGAAATGTTTCGTACTGACCGGCCATTGATGCGTCGTCGAGGTCTTCTGCGGTCGCAGACGAGCGAACCGCAACGATGGGATATCCCATATCGCGATAGGCGTCTTTAATCGCAGCCGCCAGGTCGTTGGGCATAGTTTCCGGTGAGTTTTGCGCATGCCTGAACGCATGGGTCGTCACGACAAACCCGCCGGGCACGGGGAAGCCTGCATTGATCATATGCGCGAGATTTATCGCCTTCCCGCCTACTACCGCCGAATCATGCCCGTCGGCAAGGGGAAGTATAAACGGCGTTGTTTTCATATTAGTTTCCATTAACGTAGCACCTCAATCCGCCCGTCTCAGTTCCGACATACACTCTTCCGCCAACCACCATGGGCGATGCGATGGACATGCCCATTTCGCCCGGATCATCGTTCACATAAATCGATTCGAGCGACTTGCCCGTCTTTGCGTCCAGGATGACCAGATAACCGTCGTGCGTGATGACATACGCGTGGGTTCCTGTGAAACCCGCGCCTGCCAAAACTCGCGAACCCTTGCGAGCGACGGTTTTCCACAGCACTCGCGAATCGGCGTCTTTGGCGCCGAGATCCAGGGCAGCAACATCACCGTTTCGCACGGGCACAATGGCTGTTTTATCACAAACCGCGATCGGACCAAGCACGCCGTCGGGCATCACCTGAGTCCATCGAATTTTACCCGTCTTGCTGTCCAAAGCCATCACCGCCCCCGCCGGATCGGGAGCCTGGAACACGTAGTCGCCATTACCGCAACCGACCAGAACCATATCGCCAGCCAGCGTAATCGCCCCAGTGGCTGGGTGAGGCGTTTTGGTTTTCCATATCTCGCGAGTGACCCCGGCGGCTTTGAGTTGCTCATCGGTTTCGGACAATCGCAACGCGGTGACCGCGCTGCCGTTAAACCCACTTCCGATGTAGACCACGCCGTCGGCGATGGCGGGCGAACTTTCCGGATCGTTCACCGGATGTTTCCAGATGATTTTACCCGTCGAGATTCGAGCGGCGAAAACGTAACCGGGATTCTTGTCCTTCTTCGGATCTTTGTGCGACTTGGGCTTGTGGGTTTTCGGGTCTTCGACCGCACCAGCGCCAACGACGACAATATCGCCATCGATCGCCGGAGAACTTTCAATATGCAGCGGGCAATCGATCAGCCATTTCACCGTGCCGGTGGCTGTGTCGATGCAGACCAGTTCGCTGTCGTAATCGGGATGCAGGCCCTGGCCGATCACGAGGCTCTTTCCATCGGCCGTGATCGCCGGAGAGCTGAAAAACCCGCCGAAGTCACGCGTCGCATCCTTCATCTCCACTTCCCATATAACTTTGCCCGTTGTCGCGTTTACGCAGACCACCGAACCGTAGCTCTCGGGCGGATCGAGCGTGCAGATCGCGCCATACACCCGATCGCCCCGCACCAGAGGGGTCGACCAGAACATGGCGTATTCAGGGCTGTAGGACCACGCCTTAGTCAGTTTCATGGGCGACCCGCCGCCCAGATAACCTGATCGCGTCGGCCCGCCGCCGAAGTACAAAGCCTTGTCGTCCGAAGACGATGTCGTTGCAGCCGCCGGAGCGAGTGTGTTTTCGCCCGTCGACAAATCCCGCGCCAATTCCACCCATTTGTCGGGCGTCATCATTCCAGCTTGCCCAATCGGCTGAAGCCGGGCCGACGGCGCCGCGCCGGGCCCACCAGCCTCACCGGTCGGCATCCAGGCCATCGCCAGCCAAACCGCAATCACTCCGCCAATTACACCCAACGGACGCAACGGTTTCTCCCTGCACGTTTTGATGAGCTGCTTAGGTTTGAAGAGAATCGTAACGAAGCCGGTCAGTCCCGCGATAAGCGCAGGGAGCAACGCCGCCCCGGTGTTCACGAACACCGGCACAACGGCCAGGTCGCCCATAAATAGCAAATCAGTCATAAGTTCCAGATCCATCAGGTAAGATAATAACAACGACTGCAACCACCGGATTACCCCGGCGCATTACTCGTTTTCGGTTTTAATATCCCAATACAATTTTTCAGGTTCGCCCAGATTGCCCTTACCGTAAAACACGTTCTTCCAGGTCGCTCGCTGCTTGGGCGTGACCATAATCCCGCCTTCCAGCACGTTATCGAACACCACGCCGTTGAGTTCAGCCTTCCCGAAGAACGCCAGAACCGAGCCCTTCGGATTACCATATTTTTTGCCCGCAGCCTTGGCTTTATCGCTGTCGTGCATTTTGAAAACCAACCGGGCCTTGGTCGGATCAACGGTGTTCATAAGCAGACGCCCCTCCTGACCCAACAGGAACGACACCCCGGGCGTTCGTATTCCGCCTGCCGGTTGACGGCTGATATATTGCTCCTCGACCCCTACGACAGGAAAAAGCATGTCGCGCGTTATTGGCCTTTCGGGAGTACCGATCATCAGCGTTCCGCCGACCCAGACCGAGGCCTTGCCCAGTTGCTTGGCGGTGGTTTCAACGCTGATCCGGGCATCCTGGAGAAGCACGACCGTAGCTTCGGGCTGGATCGCAAAACAGGCTCGCAAGCCCGGTGAGAGATAACTGCCCTCCGACATAATCAACTTGCCCTCGCCGATGACGCGGAACTGATCGTTTACATGATTCTTGCCGATTATCTCCAGCGTCCCGCCCGGGGCGGTGTGGTAGCAGCCCCACTGTGAGATTCGCCAATCTTCGGGTGCGATACGCTGCGGAGCCTTTTCGCCCCTTTGCGGAGCCCTGAGCCTCATCCCGTCAAAACGAAGGAACCGGTGCAGACCGGGCGTCTTGTTGCTGTATTTACCGAACCACGGGGCGTGCATCCCGCTCCCGTCTTTCATCCACAGGTTCCCGGTGACGTTATACGTCAGGAAAAACTGGGCGCCGTGCTCTAATGTCATGTGTCGAATTCGCCATTGAGGCCGCTGCTCAACCACCTGATAAGGAGTCTCCGACGCCGGTAGAAGGATATCGGCCACCGGTAGATCCAATGTTTCGGAATCAACGCTTGTGGGAACATCGAAGTACGGTCGGCCGGTTTCATCAAGCCAGTTGGCTGCTACAAAACGTGAGCCTGTTTGCCCCGGGCGCCGCCAGACCATCAGCGGGGCCTTGGGCCATTTCTGCTTACCGTAGGCGCCGATCTGCCCCTTGCCCGGGACGTCGGCCCACAGTGCGTTGAACTTCCGGGCCTGCTGAGAACTTGCCGACAACGCGCCCTTGGGATTATATTCGGTTCGCTTGCCGTCAATCTCAATCGCGCAAACACTCTTGAGATCGAACGACTGTGCGATGCGATTGCCCCTGGATCGCACGATCAGGCGATCGCCCAGCGGGAAAAGTATCTCGCATTCAGTGCTCAGCCCGTCGACAAACTCGACCGAGCCCCAACCGCCCTTGAAATCGACCTGCTTGATCTTCGAGTAGATCGCATCGCCCGAGGCTTTACAGTTTTTCCCGAACGTCGCGCCGCTGAGAGCTTTGGCTGCTGCGGCCGGGTCGCTGGCTGCAACCCCGCCTGGGCGGAGGTAGTCTATACTGACCTTCCCGAAATCAACTGCCTTTTCCAGGAAGATCGAAACGCCCTTTTCCGGCGCTTTCGGGTCGGGACTGCCCGCGGTGATTGAAAGGCGCCCGAAGTTTTGCACCTCGGCAGTCGGGAGGATATAAAGCCCGCCTGGCTGGGTGAGGAATCCTCCGTCGCCAGCGGCTGGGGTTAGTTCGATTATCGCCGGAGCCTGGTTTTCATCGCCCCTGCGACCGACCTGCAGCAAGCCTTCGATCCGCAGGTCAGCGACGATATCCTCGGGCGGGTTAACCCTTCCGATTCGCGAACCGGCATGCATTTCCAAAACGGCTTTGTCATGGACCCAGACATACGGCTCGCCCCGCCCATACCCGCGTTTTCTGAGTTTCTTCAAGTCGATCCGCGCCTGCAAAGTGGCGTTGGTGCGAATGTGAGTTCCGGACGCCATGATTAACTTGCCCGACTCGACGGTAACCCCGCCGACCAGGTCGTACTGCGGGGCCTGGATGGTGACCCCGGCGCCCTTGGTCTTTCGTGTCAGGAGACTTCGCCCGAGCGGTTCGGGGCTCTTTCCGATCGTGAACTGCGAGTGTTTATCGCCAACGAATCGCAAAGGTCCGTAGATGCACCCGGCGTCCTTGACGGTCACGTTTCCATAGATATCCATCGGCGTGTCATCGTCGGGATAATCGCTGGTCCTGACCTTGCCTCTTGATACGCCAATCCCGCCATCGAGCCCAGCCCCGGCGCCGATAGTTACGTGTCGGCAGGATAAACCCATGGGCTTGGAACTCCGGTTCCGTCGTCGCGTCTTTGCAGAAACCATGCACCCTGCAACGTACGTCTCACCGTCAGGCGCATCGGGCAGGATAAGATCGCTCTTGGCGTCCGGCGCCTTAACAGCGGGCTTACCGCCCTTCCCGGCTGCGTAATCTTCCGGCGAAGCAAACTCCGTCCAGTTTTCCGCTGTCAGCGCCGAGGCGCTCTGCCCGGGTTTCGCCCAAACTAAAACACGCACCTTGAGCTCTTGCTCCGGCGACTTCCCATCCGCAGCGTGCAACTCACCGGCCGACATGCACACCAACATCATCGCAGATACAATAAAGGTGTCTCTCATTTTATTTTCCAATCCAGACATTAGTTTCAAACCCGCGTTCAGCGGAGCGTCAGCACCTGGTGCCTCGGTGTCTTTTCGTTGATCACGAGCGTCTGTTTGCGAACGCTGCGATCGCCCATTTGCAGATGCAGCGTGTAGCTGCCCGGTTGTCGCACCGCCAACGTTAATTGGGCCGGCCCGCAGCAGCCCACGCCTATATTCGTGCCGATCCAACGATGCGTCACGGGTTTTCCTTTGGCGTCCATAAGCGTTAGTCGCCCACCGACCAGACCCTTGGCGCCGCCCGGTTTTACCGTCACGATGCGCGTCTGGATCTGCATTTTGATATCGTGAGTTGTGCTGGCCTCAGCCTTGGCTGGGCGGTCGGTCAACGTCTCGTTGATCAGCAGCGAGAGCTTACCATCGAGCCCTCCGACCAACATATCCGGCGCCCCGTCACCGTTGACATCGCCAGCGGCCAGGCCCCAGGCGGGCTTATTATAGACTCCCGGCGGAACGACCTTTCCGCCCTTGTATTTTTCGGGCAGCATGAACGAGGCGTAACCTCGATTGGCTACATAAAACGCGGATATGCTCTTCAAACCGCTGGCGGCGTACAGGTCAACCGTGCCGTCGGCGTTCAGGTCCTCAGCTATCGCCATTTTCAACCCGGCGACCGGGTCCTGTATCTCATTGCCCTGCCTGGTGACGTCCGACAATCCGCCGGCGTCTTCGCAGATAAGGTGCTTGCGGTCGCCGGCTACGATATAAAGGCTCGACACGCCGGGGCGAGCAATGGCCCCAAAGGCCGCCGTCCCGCCTTCGAACCCCTCCTCGGCGTCGGTAATCTCAGACGATTCGAAAACGCCGTCAGCGTCCTGCCACAGCAGGTAGCCCGGACCGGCGACATAGATCAGATCCATCCGCCCGTCGAGGTCCCAGTCGCAGGCCTCGAAGTATCCGGTCAGGCCCTCTCCGTTATCCTCCTCAGCCAGGCCGGCGGCTTCGGTTTTATCGGTAAACTTCCCGCCGCCCTTGCCCGGATTAACGTACAGCGACAATCCCTCATCACTGCGTGAAATCACGACATCGGGATACCCGTCGCCATTATATTCCACAAAGGCGGCGCTGAGAGCCTTACCACCGGGCGGGACGTCAGCGCTCTTTTTAAACTTGCCGTTCGATTGACGATAAAGCACGCCGTCCAGCAACAGATCCGCGTCGCCATCGGCGTCAACGTCTGCAAAGCTGCACGACGCCCCGGTCGTCGCGGTCAGGCCAAACGACTCGGTGCTGTCGACAAATTCGCCCTTTGCATCCTGGATAAACAGGCGATTACCACCGGTCGAACATGCAAACAGATCGCACCGACCGTCAGCGTTCACATCGTAGATCGCCACCCCGCCGACAGGCTTGTCAAGCGATGCGATAGTCTTGGTCGAAAAACGTGTCAGCGGGACAGCCGGATAATATGCAACGCCTTTGGCGGTGTCCTGCATCATCTCCCAAAGGCTCTCGACACTGCCGTTGAACGTACCGAACATAATCTCGCTGCTGGTGGGGTCCTTGCCCTTGTCGGCGTTGCCCAAGGCCGTCCATTTGTCCGGCGTGTCGGTCATTGTTGCGGTGTACCACACTCCCCCGCCGACGTAGTAGAGAATGTCCTTCTCGCGTCGGCGGCGTTTCTTGCCCGCATAGGCGACGATGGTCTGGCCTTTTCGCAAAGTCAGGATCGCCCCCGCCAGATTCTTATCCCCAGCGGTCAGCGTTATCTCTTTCGGAACGAACTTACCCTTGCTTACGCCCTGAACCTTCAATACGACTTGAAGTGCGGCCTTGTCAACGGAGACCACACGGCACGACAACACGTTGACATAACGCCCAGCCAGGTGCACCGGTTGGAGATTGGGATTTATCACGCCATGGAGAGGCGATGCGATAACCAGGCCTATCAGCAGGCTCGATAAGACCAGACGGATTGTCAATCGTCGCATTATTTAATTCCTTTCGGGGCTCGCAAAGAGCAAACCAACATGCAGCGCGTCTACCCGTTGCTCACCGTCACTGATTCATGCTTGATCTTGCCGACCGTAATTTTCTGCTTCTTCACCGTGCCATCGGCGAAACGCACCTGTAGAGTGTAATCGCCCGGTTCGCGGACAGCCAGATTAACTCCGTTCGGCCCGCGGCAACCGGTGAGAACCTGCGTAGCTACGCTGCGTCTGAGAATCGTGTTGGATTTGCTGTCGACCAGGCTCACATCGGCGCCCACAACGCCTGTCCCCTTGAGCATCACCGAGACAATGCAGGTCTGTTGGAGTTTTTTGGCGTGGTAGGTCGGGTTTTCCGTAGCCTTTCGCACCTCGGCGGCTCCGCTGATGACGATGGTGATCGTCCCGTCGCCATGTCCCATGAGCAGATCGTTCATGCCGTCGCGATTTACATCACCAGCAGCAACGCCCCATGCGCCCTTGCTGTGGGCCTCGCCGAAGGCAGAGTCCAGGTAAAGCGTGGCGTCCATGAATGAACCATATCCGCGATTGGTGTGGAACTGGTTCTTCTGGATCACATCTCGCGAGATCGTGTAGAGGTCGGGGTATCCGTCCATGTTCAGGTCTTCAGCAAGCGTCGCGATCTGCCTGGCTGCACACAAGCCGATTTCATTACCGTCAACGCTGACATCGCTGGCGGCGCCCTTAACATTGGCCAAAATCGCCAGGGAGCTGTCGCCGGGGTTCACTATGTCCATCGCGTCGGACTTCCATACCGTCGCGAAACAACCAGCGCCGGTCTTGCCAGGCTTGTAGTCCGGCGAGCATCGATAGTCCATCGCCAGCTTGTCCTTCGTCGGGGCGAAGGCGCCCTTGGCGTCCTGGACCAGGATCAGGCCCTTGCCCGCAGCGTAATAAATATCCGTTTTACCATCACCGTTCCAGTCGCCCGGTGCGAAGTAACCGTTGCCCCCGGCTCCGCATTCGGCGCCGTCCAGACCCAGCTTCGCAGTCGCGTCGGTAAAGGCGCCCTTCCCGTCGCCCAGCAGCGCCGTAAGCCCGCCGCCGTCACTGGACAGAAGAATATCCGGATTCCCGTCGCCGTTGAGTTCGACAAATGAGGAGACCTTCAGCGGCTTGTCCAGTTTGACCACCGGGGCGTTTGCCTTGGCAAACCCCTTCTCCGTTTTCAGCAGCAGTTGCGTATCGATCAGCAAATCGCTGCGCCCGTCGCCGTTGACATCGGCCAGCCCGCAGCTTATCCCCGACACCCCCGCCAGGCCGAGCTTTTCCGTGGCGTCGGCGAACTTCATCTTACCTTCCTGCAAGAACGCGCGGACGCCTTTTTGCGAGCAGGCCAGCACATCAAGATCACCGTCATCGTCCAGATCGAACAGCGCCACCCCGCCGGCAGCGCCGGGCACCTTACCGACTGCAATATCCTTATTGAGCCGGACGTTCACATCGGCTGGGAAGAACGCCGTCCCGCTTTTCGTGTCGCCCATCATCTCAGCCAACCGGTCCGACTGACCATTAAACGTGCCGACCATTACGTCGGCGCTGGCGGCTTGATATGTCCATCCCGCCGGCTTGGCCGGATCGGTAATGCTTGCGTGATGCCACTGGCGATCACCGCAATACAGCAGTATATCCTTCTCACCGCGACGACGCTTCTTACCGACAAACGCGACAAACGTGCGCCCCTTTTCCGAGACGTCCCATATGTTCCAGTCTTCGCTGGCCTCGTGTTTCGGCTCGACGCGAGACTTCCGGGCCGGAACGTCAATTACGATCTCCTTACCGGCGAACTTACCGTTATGGACCGCGATAACCTTGAGTTTGATCCGACCGGACTCGACGTCCTCATCCTCGTTAGTCAGATCGGCAGAGACCACCTGGGCGACGAGAACCACCTTGTAGCGATCGTATAAATGAATCGGTTGGAGCGAAGGATTAACAAGCGCCCATGCCGCGGTGGCGGTAAGTATCACAACAAGTGCGGCAGTCAGAGTTTTGGTAGTTTTCATTTTGTTTTCCTTGGGGCTTTATTGCTGGGCCCAGGCGCCATTGCGTCTTGATGGAAGTTTTTGGTCGAAAAAGTAAAACGGTCAGCCAGTTTGAAATCTTCCAGTTTTGGATCTTTTTTCGGGTAGGTGTAAAACTCGACAGTAGCCTTCTCGCCGCTAACGTACAGATACGTCACGCCCGTGATTCGCTTGTCCTTATCTTTCCCCCTGCCTATAAATCGGGCCATCCACGGGCTTTGGCGCCGCTGGATGCTCCCGCCAATCGCCACGTCAAGATTAACGGTCCCCCGCAGCGTCTTATTGCCGTCCTTGTCGATCGGGAAGGTGCGTTGATACGCGTGATCGTGCCCGTTGACCGCCAGCCGCATATCGTATTTCATAAACAACGGCCAGACCGACTGACGACGCGCCTTGCCTTCTCCGGCCTTCGTTCCCCAGCGAAGGTCAGCATGGTAACCGTCGCTGAAGAATATGTGGTGACAGGCGTAGAACTTCCACTTTCGCTCGGTGCTTTTTAATTGCTCCTCGATCCAAGTCAACTGCTTCTGGGTGAAGTTGTCGGAGTAGCGGACGTAAGGCCCGAGTATCCACCGCACCGCGCCGTAATCGATCACATGTTCGAGGTTTTCGGCGGTGCAGTTTTCGTAGTCGAAGTGGTGCAGATTCGCCTGCTTGTCAGGCCAGTCGTGCTCGTGGTTGCTCTTGGCTACGACGAGCGGGAGGCGTCGGTAAAGCTGGGCCTTAAAATCGTAGTAGTCCCTTCCGCGCTGGACAGTATCGCCTCCGTCGACCAGGAGGTCCGCCGCCCTGCCGACTTTCTTTTCCACGAACCGGAGCCCCAGATCGGTCAGGGCGCAATCGTCGGTCTGAAAAACGGTCAAATGCGGTTCGTCTCGCTTCGGAATACGGAACTGCCCTTCCTTCTGACCGCTCAACCCCTTGCCCGAGACCTTGTAGTAATAGGTGACACCCGGAACTAGTTTCCGCAGCCGCACCCGACAGGCGAAACGCTGGGTTTTGACTTTGGGCTTTTGCACAATCCGGTCGCACAAGGTAACAACCGCCTTGTTCCCATAGGCTTTGGTCTTCCCATAATCCACCTGGCCCGCATTCGCGGTGTCTGCGACCCATCCCACGGTCATACCGTCCATGCGAGGATTGCACAGGTACGGCCCGCCAACGATCTCAGCGCCCGACGCCTCAACCGTCATAACAGACAGCAGCAGGACAAGCAGTGCGGTTAGGGTTATTTTAACTTTCATCGTGTTTTCCATATCTCGTATCAGCGACTAGATCGAGGTGTACTTTTTGTCCGGCGTCTGCTTCTGTCCTTTTTTGATCTCGCGGAAGAGTTCTTTGGGATCCTTGCTCAGGCAGGCGTCGCCGAAAGTAACGTTTTTCCATCCCTTGCTCTTGAAGATATCGGCCTTCGGTGTGAGGATCCCGCCGCGATGCAGATCGTCGAAGCGGACATTCTCAATTCTGGGAGATTCAACCCAAATCGTAATTTTCGGCGGCATGTTGGGGAACACTTTTTTGAAGGCTTCATCGCGCCGGCCCCAGTTGCCCGCCCCACCGGCGGAGATTCGCTGCCAACCGACAACCAGACGCGCCTCGGTCCCCTTGGCGGGGTAACCAATCAGATCGCCTTGAATTCGGGCATTGGAGCCCTCGAAACCGTAGTAACACTTCGGGCCGGTTTGCGGCTTGGTTTTCTTTTTATGATTCGACGCGTCCGGGACGGGCAGATTCGTCCAGTTGCGGTATCCCACGCCAAAGTAAGCGTCGCGTTTGAGGGGGCGATCGGGCGTTCCACCGGTCACCTCGGCGCCGGGGGCGATGCTCCAATCCTTATTTACGAACTGATTTTGCCCGTGGCAGCATATGGCTCCGTCCATCATTACAACTTTGGCGCCCTTGCTAACAGTGACCGCCGATGGCCCCATGGAGACGAATCGGCTGTTGCGACCGACAATAAGCGTGCCCGACTTGATTCCCACTTCGTCCAGCGAGCGCACATACCCGACCAGTTCGGTTGACTTACCCGCAGTTTTGGCGTGGACCAGATACGTGGTGATCGAACGATGCCTCCTGCCGTCGACCATCCAGAACGGGGTCTTCTCTTTCGGGTCGTAGGGAGCTACGAGCCTCTCGTCGTGCATTTTCTTCAGCCTACCGTCTTCGGGCCAATCCTGCCTGACAAACGTGTCGCTACCGCCTGCGAATGTCAAATTCCGCCACGTCATGAGCATTCCACCATGGCGATTCCACATGTTCCCAAAGACCGTAAAATTCCCTCCGCCTTCAACGCTGAAAGTAGCGTTCTTACCGATGGTCAGGTGTCGGCAGGCGAAGTTCTTCATCCCCATCGCCACCGTGTAGGCCTTATCGGCGTCGGGTATTATGATGTCCGTATCCATGTCCGGGATCGAATCCGCTGCTTTGCCCGTTGCAGCGTCGATCCAGTTGGCGGGGTCTTTCGGATCGATTTTCGACTTCCTGGTGGCCTTTTCGCCCGGATGCCCCCAGATCAGCAGGCGTGCCTTCTTCCACTTCTGCTTGGTGAAATACTCATCGCCAACCAGCATACCCCAGGCCTTTTTCTCGGCGAACTGCGGGTTATCCGCCGTCGGTTTGGCGGTTATCGATTTCACATCCAGAGCGCTTGCCTGCAAGGCGAAGCTGGAAATCGTGATGAGAGCTAATAGCGTATTTTTCATATCCATATTCCTTGTGTTTCGAGGCGACTACATCGATGTATATTTTTTCTCGGGCTTGAGCGGTTCGGCCGGGCGGCCTCTGTGGGTCTTGCCCTTGTACTGGCGTATGAGTTCCTTGGGGTCCTTGCTGAGGCAACCGTCGCCGTAGGTAACATTCTTCCATTTCGCAGCCGCGGCTGCATCAGGCAGCACGATCCCACCGCAATGGACGTCCTCGAACCGTACATTTTCGACTTCGGTATCGGCTCCGATCCAGATTGTAATCTTGGGTGCCAGTTTGGCGAATCTCTGGTTAAAACCCTCGGTCGCCTTAACGCCCCGCCCTCCTCCGCCAAGACTGATCCGCTGCCAGCCGATCACCAGACGAGCATCGGACCCTTTGGCTGGATAACCAATCAGCTTCCCCGACAGCCCCCCGCCGAATCTGCCGTAGTCAGACGCATGGCCGCGCCGGCCCTTTACCTGGTCTGAAAACTCAATGTTCATCCAGTTGCTGTACCCAATGCCCAAACGCCCGTCGCGTTTGATCGGTCGATCGGGCAGGCCAGCGGTGATCGAACCGCCCACTACTGCGCAGCAAATTCCGAACTGATTGATTGTTTTTCCGGTCATCGCGCCGTCCATCAACGCAATCGCAGCACCTTTAGCAACCTGAATGTTCGCCGCCCCGCCGCATAGGAAACGACTATCGCGTCCGACGATAAGCGTGCCGGACTGGATACCGACTTCGTCCCTGCTGGTTACGCAGCCGATGAACTCGGTCGACTTGCCGGGCTTGTCGTGCTTGAAGAAATGGCAGACCGCCAGCGTGCGACTGGCACGCCATGACCAGGGATTTGGCTTCCTGGGGTTGGCTGGGTCGAATGTCGTTATTGCCCCGGTGTCGTGGAGCTTTTTCAGCTTTCCGTCCGCCGGCCAATCGTTTCGGAAGAACGTGTTGCCCGAGCCGGCCAGCTGAAGCGTCCTGTAGACATACAACCGCCCACCAGGGCGAATCCACACGTTTCCGAACACCGCCAACGCCCCT
>JABGPF010000069.1 GCA_018645065.1 Phycisphaerales bacterium | reverse complement strand
ACAATGTGTTGGCACCTAAAAGCGCTAACGATGTGTTGTCACCTGTCAGCTAGGTGCTAGGCGAGCGGCGAGCGGCGAACGGCGAAAAGCAACGGCGAGCGGCGAACGGCGAGGCAACGACAACGGTTTAGCACCTAGGTGTAGAGCATTTCTATTAGTGTTACTGAGTTGAAGATCATGTGTATCATGATTGGCGCTATGAGGCGTCCGGTGCGTTCGTAGCTGTAGCCCAACGCGATGGCTAGTGCAAACAGTGATGGGAGCGATTTTATGTCGGCGCCGGCGTGTATCGCGGAAAATAATATCGAGGCGATCACGATCGATATCCAGGGCGAGCGGGTGTAGCGGCGGATCGTCGACTGCAACAGACCGCGAAACAGAATCTCCTCACCCAGCGGCGCCATTACGGCTGCTGCCAGGATCGCCATCGACCGCCAGAGCGTCGAACAGTGCGGGCTCTGCAGGAACTCCAGCAGCGGGTGGGTTTGTTGGTGTGTCGGGGCAATCCGGAACGCCAGCATGGTCGACAGTTGCATCAGCAGTATGCAGACCGGAATGATTGCAAGGTACGCCACCACGGCGCGAGTTGTGTCGTTGACCCATCGGCGAGGCGTGAGGCCCATCCCGCGGCGGGCTCCGTTGTAGAAACAGGAAGTCGCGATTATCAGTCCGGCGGTAAACCAGAACAGTTGCGACGCGATACCGCATACAATATCGATCTGCGGCTCGCCGAGTTGGCTCCATTTTACCAGGGCGGTTTTCAGCAGGCCCGCAGTGATCAGTCCGCCCAGGAAGACTGCGATGACGTGGGTCGGGTTGAGCTTGTTCACCCGGCCGGGCGTTCGAGATAATTTGAACTTCGACCGCTTGACCAGTCCGTAGGCAAACCAGATGGCCAGCACGCAAACTCCCACACCGCAAATCGAGATCATAAGGGGGGTTAGGCGCAGGTCGGGCGGCGCCAGCGGCTGGGTGGTTGGCGTTGCGGCGGCTAGTAGTAATGGTAAAGCGGTTGACATTATACGATCCGTGCGGTTAACGTTGCCGCTGGGCTGAGAGACTAAACCCTGCGTGGAATACTATGGCGACTATATTAGACAAGATACTGAAAACCAAGCGTAAAGAAATCGTCGACTTGAAAAGTTCGGCGAATATGGATGATTTGCGGGCTCGTGCGGGCGCCGGGCCGGCGACGAAAGATTTTTTCGGAGCTATCGCCAAGCGTCCTGCCGGTGTGGTGAATCTGATCGCTGAGATCAAGAAGGCCTCACCGTCGGCGGGCGTTATTCGCGAGGATTTCGACCCTCCTGAGATAGCAAAGCAATATGAATCCGCCGGCGCCGACGCGCTAAGCGTGTTGACCGACGAGCAATATTTCCAGGGCTCGCTGGATTTTCTCGTCCAGGCCAGGGCGGTGGTGGATATCCCGCTGCTGCGGAAAGATTTTATTATCGATCCGGTGCAAGTTTACCAGGCCAGGACAGCCGGCGCCGATGCGATTCTGCTGATCGCCGCGGCGCTGGAGGCCGGAGAACTGGGCGACCTGCTGGGCCTGGCCAACGATTTGGATATGGCGTGTCTGGTTGAAGTTCATAACGCAGGCGAGTTGGCGAAGGTTGAGGCGATAGTGTCTGGTGCGGAGGGCAATTTGCTGGGCGTGAACAATCGCGACCTGGCGACGTTCAGCGTTGATCTGCAGACGACAGTCGATCTGCTGGCGGGCATCGGCGGAGATATTCCTGTTGTGAGCGAGTCGGGCATTAAAACTCGCGCCGACGTGGAGACCGTGGCGTCGGCAGGCGCGCGGGCGATACTGGTGGGCGAAACGCTCATGCGGGCGGCGACCATAGCACAAGGCGTAGAGACGCTGATTGGACGATAAGCATTATGAAAACAGCAACACACAATATTTTGACGCTGACCGTTGCGATGCTGACGGTTATGGTTTTCGCAGGGTTGATCTCCGGCTGCCGGGGCGAGCAGGACGAAGAAGCCGCCGCCCGTGCAGAGGTGAAAAAGGCGACCGAAAAACTAACCGCCCGGGCGAAAGTTCTTATCTCCGAGAAGAAATACGCATCGGCCGCCAGCGAGATCGAAAGTTTTCTCAAAAAGTATCCTGACGCGCCCGGCTCGGCGAGTTTGTGGGCCAGTAAGATCGTGTGCCATCGCAAGGACGGCGACATGACCGGCGCGTTGCTGACATCGGCTGACATGACCGAGAAGTTCGCCAACAAGGGCAGGGCGTTGTGCGACGCCGGTGAGGTGCTGATGGCCAACGGATGCCTGCCCGACGCGGCGTCGATGTTTGAACTTGCCTCCGGCGACCCCGCCGTGCGCGAGCGAGCGTGTTACGGGGTTGCGATGAGCAACTACCGCCTGGGTAGATTCGCCAAAGCGATGCAGTATATCGACATCGCGGCGGCGCTTTCCCCGGACGATCCGAAAGTGATGGCCGCGGTGAAGAAAATCGAAGACGCCCGCTTCGTTAACGAGTGAGTGCGGCGGGCTATCAGGGCTTAGGCATCTAATTATCATATCGCTCGGTATCGACTTATCGATTGAGATAGGCTCTGACAAGAAAGTTTTGCCGTTGCCTTGTTTTCAGCCTGAAAGGCTGAGATTCGACAGCCCAGGGCAACGCCCTGGGTACCCATGATAAGAAGAAACCAAGCCCTGAAAGGGCGCAACTAGCCGGTATAGAGCAAGTTGCGCCCTTGCAGGGCTTTGGTTGTGTTTTATCCCCATACCCAGGGCGACGCTACGCTTTGCCCTGGGCTGTCGAATCTCAGCCCTTCAGGCTGTACGGCTTAACGACATTATTATCTCGAAAATCCGAATCACTCGATAAATACAGGCGAATTTTAAAATCTAATTTTAGATGCGTAAGCCCTGCGGCGGGGGACTATCCGTTGATGTTGATTTTATGTGACGGTTTGATGTCGGGGTTCGGGCGGTAGAGCACAACCGTTCTGCCGACCAGCGAGATGCATTCTGCTTGCAGTGTTTCGGCCAGCGCCGGCGCGATTTCCTTGCGAGCTTCGCCCGATGGCCCGGTGAGTCGCACTTTTATCAGTTCGCGTTTGTCCAGCAGGTCGCTGATATTTTTTGTTACCGAATCGGTGATTCCTTCTTTTCCTACGGTTGTCTGGGCCTCGAGTTTTTGGCCTAGTCCGCGCAGATGTTTCTTTTGTTTTCCAGTCAGTTCGATCATTGGGTCCATCTCCGTCCCGCTATAGTGTCGCCAGCGGTTTCATGTATTGTTTGAGCGAGTCACCGCTGAGTTTGTCGTGATCGCCGAATTCTACGACGTATCCGTTTGCGTGGTCCGAGAGCACAACGGCGCCTCGTCGCGATATTATGTCGTATCCGGCTTCGGTGTGTTGGTGGGCCAGCAGGAAAAATTCGACATCGAGTTTTTCTGCCAGCGTTTCGAGTTGTTCTTCGGTGTGCCTGCGTCCCCAGACCCAGTTATAGGCCGGTGCGTGTCGGGGCAGGTCGTCGCGGGTGATGGGGCGGTTGAGTATGTCGAATGTTTCGTCGTCGCACTTGTTTGGCGAGGGCAGCGAGTGCGAGATCAGCACGCCGTTGGGGCATCGCACAGCCAGGGGCATGGAGAAGAAATATTCGTCCAGCGCTTCGAGCACTTCTTCAGAATCATTTGGGAAGGCGAACTCCACGCCGCTTATGAACGCCTTGCATACTCCGTGCCCGTACTTTGAAATTTCGGAGCCCGCGACCTGCGCCAGATCGTGGTTGCCCATAAGCAACAGGACCTGCTGCGGGAATTCGATTTTCAATCGCGCCGCTCGCATTAACTGCTCGATGCTGCGGTCTTGTCCGGTTCGTTCGTCGGGCGGGCCGTGCAGAATTTCCTGCAGTATTACGTGGGCGTTGGGGTTTGCCCCGAGGTTTGCGTGCGATATTATTTTGTTCAGCGCCAACCGATAACCGTGAATGTCGCCGGAGCAAATGACATGCGACGGTGATTCGAGGGTGACCACTCCGCCTTGCCTGCGCGGATCGCTCAGGTTCAGTTCGGCGGCCTGTTTGAAAATGTCTGCAACGGGACAAGCCACGTTATTTGCCTCTGACCGAAGGGTGTTCGCCGTTTGCTTTTCGCTGCATCGTCATGCTGACCAGCCCGAGTCTCGATACGACGTCTTTCATTGATTTGGGTCTGCGTGCGGGCATCGGCTCGATGCAGTCTTCGACAAGTTTGACCAGCGCCGGGGGCACTTTTGAGTTCAACTCGGAGATCGGTTGACGCATATGCTGGCGCCGTTCGAGCACCGTGTCGGTTTGCGGCAGGGCGGTCGGAATTGCTCGTCCGGTAAGGGTCCAGTAGAGTGACGCCCCGAAGTTGAATACATCGGTTCGTCCGTCGAGCGGTTGGCGGTGGACTTGTTCGGGCGCGATGAAATCCGGCGTGCCCTGGATGCGGTTTTTAACTGTTCCGGCGTCGCAGCTTTGCCCCAGGTCGATCACCTTCACGTCACCGGTTTCGGTCATGAGGATGTTGTTGGGCTTGGTGTCGGCGTGTATTATTCCGCGCGAGTTCATATGGTCCAGCACTTCTGCTACTGTGCTGAAGATATCGACGACTTTTACGATATCCTGAGGCCGGGCGTTTTGGACGGTCTCACCGGGGCAGTATTCCATCATTAGCTGAAGTTCGCTTACCGACAACCACTTGCGAATCCGCCTGAGATTGTAGATTTTGCGAAGGTTCGGATGGTCGAGCCGGTGGGCGTTTTCGTATTCGGTTTCCACTTGCTCAAGAAAGCGAAAATCGTTGCGTTCTCGCTTCACAACGCGTTTGAGAGCGTAGAATTTGCCCGTAGAAATATTACGGATTTGCCAAATAGTGCTGCGCGCCCCGTTTCCGAGGAGTTGGACAATGCTGTGCCCAGGCACTTGTAATGCTCCAGAAGCAGTAGTCATAAGTGTTGGTGTTTCTCTGTATATGTGATTAATATAGATCGACCCGATGGCTGTATTTCAAGCTGCTGACACAAACTCGGGCTGTCACGATACGGAATTGTACCATGTATCAGTGCCCCGACACAACCCCCAGTTCCGATAATTCCGAATTTCACTACGCGGTTGCCTGAAAGGGGCTGATAGGATACAATTCGACCGGTCGGGAATATTTAATGCCACGAAACTCAAAAAAAATCCTGCTGCTCACCGTAAAGCTGCTGATCGCCGCGGCATTGATGGCGTGGTTGCTCCTGAGCGCACATTGGGAAGATTTTGTCCGAACCAAAGATGGGAAAACAAGTTACTCGGTCCTCGACGCATCTGAAGCGCCCGGGCGTTTCGTGGTTAGATCCGGTTCGCTATGGTGGTCTGAAACTCTGGAAGTATCCGCAGATCAGTTGATGCCCGTCGCCCAGGACGGTTCCGACGAGCAATATTTGCGCCCGGGTTTTCTCAGAAGCATAAGCCGGATAAATCTTTGGTTGCTCGGTGCGGCTATGGGTATATCGTTGTTTGGGATGATTGTTGCCGCATCGAGATGGTGGATGCTGTTGGGCGTGCAGGGTATTTCCGTGCCCTGGTGGGAGGCGGTTCGTTTAACTTTTCTTGGGCAGTTCTACTCACTGGTTGTTCCGGGCACCGTGGGCGGAGATGTCGTAAAAGCCTATTACGTTACGAAGCACACCCACGACGCAAAGGCCGGAGCCATTCTCAGCGTATTCATCGACCGGGTGTACGGGCTGTCTTCGCTTACACTGGTGGCTGCGGTTGCGCTCGCAGCTGCGCTGATCAGCGGGGCGGGCCAATGGACAGATCCAATGTTCCGCTCGGCCGCAACGGTAATAGCGTCTGTTGTCGGCGTGGTTCTGATTGTGATGACCCTGATCCTAAGCCGAACGCTAAGACGCGTGCTGCACCTGCAAAAACTCTACAGCCGGCTCCCGTTCGCCAAGACCATCGCATCTTTCGGCCAGGCCGCGCAAGTTTATCGCCATCGTTGGAAGTCGTTGGTTCGGGTCGGTCTGATTATGTTTTTGGCGCCTGGTATTTGGGTCTCCGCACTTGCCCTGGTGGGGCGAAGCCTCGACTTACCGATATCGTGGTACAGTTATTTTCTGTACATCCCGCTGGTTTACATTATCGGCGCGGTCCCTCTGACACCGGGCGGAGCTGGGCTTATTGAGTCGTTGTACCTTATCTTTTTCGCCGGTCTGGCGAACTCCAGCGAGGTGCTGGCCTTTGCACTTCTGGCCAGGCTGATACCTATCGTCTGGGGCATACCGGGGATGTTCGTGGTGATTACCGGACCCAAACTACCCCAGATACAGGAAATGCAGCACGAGTTGGGGATGTGATACGCATTTTTAATAGTTGATTCCTGTCAGGCGTGGTGTAATTAAGGCGGTTTTGGTTCAAGTGACACCCCCCAAAGTCCGACAATATTCCATAGGCGGAGTACGTGCATACTCCGCGTGAGTTATCGTAGCAAATGCAGTTTTTAGAGTGCATGGAGTAATAATGGCAAAGTTGCAAGAAATGACGCAGGAACAGATTACTGAGGTGCTTCAGTCCGCGATTCAGCGGCAGGTGCCCGTTACGGTTACGTTGAAACGTGACGGAGCCTGGATCAGTTGTCACACTCGACTGGTTGCTCTACAAGGCGTGCACGTGCTTCTGGGCGAACTGCAGGTGCATGACGGCGACGAAGTTCCGGAGATTCATCCTGCCGATAAGATCGGAATGAGCTTCAAACTGAAGCACTACAAACACATTTTCACAGTAACCGCAGTAGGCAACGAAACGGTTCAGGGTTCTGAGGGCGTGTCGTACCAGGGCCTGTCGGTATGCTTCCCAACCAGTATGCACAAGCTTCAGCGCCGTGCGTTTATACGCGCTGATGTCCCGACAGGCCGTGTTGTCAGGGCGTCGTTCTGGCTGGGTGGGCGAGATAATGAGCCTACGCATCCCGATCTCGAGCAGCATGTGTGGTCCGGGCAGCTTACCAATATAAGTGCGGGGGGCTTTCAGCTCGTCGCGGGCGATGATGTTCTGGGCGGGAGCCTGGAAGTTGGCGACACCTTAGGCGTGCGTCTGGCGTTTGAGGCCGGAAGCGAATCGGTTTACGCCGACGCACAGTTCAGGCGACTCGACCATGCGGACGACCGCGTGCTGCTTGGTTTCCAATTTATAGGGTTAGCCCAAGATCGAAAAGGGCGCCAGGGACTACAGTATATCTCGGGCAAAGTAGCCGAATATCATCGCCAATCCGAAGGCGCAGGCGGAAGACGAACCTAACAGACTTCCAAATCATAACACCAGGCTCTGGAAGGACGCACGTCAGTCAATAAGACGGCTGCGACTTTCCAGGGCTTTTTTTATGTTCACGACAAATTAGCGGGGATAAGGATATACAGCGAATATCCAATCCGCCAGAGGCTGATCTGCGACATCCAAGTTAACGGCAACGGCGAACGGCAACATCGCTAATCCGCAAGCGGCGACCCGGATAAAACCCGAGCTAATGTGAAGTCCCGCCGCTTGCGGCTTAGCGCTTTTGGGAAGCGTGTTGTATAATTCTTACGCCCGGGGCTACAACTATCCCCGCCCCGACGAATTTAACGACACATCCCCATCGATCCGAAATCCGTCATGTCTGTGGTTGACATCGTCAAACGGGTCAGATACCCTGAACTGTCGATTTTACTCCACTCTCTGGCTAAAGGGAATTGTGTGTAGGATAACGAGTTATGTTTAAAGGAAAATATCAATGAGTCACGAGTTTAATTTAAAAGACGATGACAATGAAATACGATTTGTAAACACTGCTTTAGGTAAGGAAACAATCTATTTCAATGGTGAACTCGTATCAGATAAACGTGTTATCTTCGGAGGCGGAGCCCATAAATGGTCAATAGACGGAAGTCAATATGAATTACTTGTTTGCCTGGGCCGACTAAATGGAAAGATTGAACTACTAAAGGACTCCAAACAAGTTGATATTATCGAAGGTAAGGTTTTAGACATTGTTAACAAAAAGGTTTTAGCAAAATCTCACGTTGAAACTGAATCAGACTCAAACGATACGATCGAAAAGTCAACTAATACTAAGTCCGATCCTGAATGGAGCCCTTTCGACGAATGGTGGGGAAAAATTGCAGGATCAGTATTGTTTGCGGGAATTGGTATTTGGTTACATTTTGCATTAATGCGTATAGAGGCTTCTGGAGAATCAATTCGTGTAAATTGGTTCATTGCTCTTGCCTATAAAGTTGGCGGACGGTTTGGAGCGGTTGCTTTATGTGCTGTATTGTCAGTAGCGTTCTTGTTTTGGGGTATCAGACACTATCAAACTAAAAACACATCAAACTAAAAATTTCACGTCTCTGTCTACATGAACACCATTATGCGTTACTCTCATTGCATGGTCCGGTAGGGCGGTGCATGCTGTTTCCCGGGCTGGGATTATTGGCGGGCATACGCCCGGCAATATGGATATATACGCTCAATGTTCAGGCCAGTTTCCTTGGTCGTGTTGCGATCCAGCGTTTGTAGGGTGTATAGCGGTGTTTTTATTGCGGTGATAATTCCAGAATTTCCTGCCCGAGGGTTGGCAGTTTTATGCTCAGTGCGCCGGCTTGTAGTTGCTTGCCCGTGAAGGAGCCCAAAGCCTTCTTCTGGAACTGTGACGTTACCTTGTATTTCCTGTCGGGCTGGACCCAGGGGATGTTGATCGTTCGCTGATCCTCTCCGCCGCTTCCGCGTATTACCACAACGGCGCCATAGCCCTGCTTGTTAAGTTTTCCCCACCAGTGCCAGTCGGTATCAGTGGGCGCCGGGACACCGCTATACTGGAAGTTGCGATATATTCCGTAGCTCTTTTCAAGGCGTTTGAGCAGATCGAAACGTAGCTTGTACCTGGCGATGTGCTCTTTGCTCAACGAGGCCAGATCACCGGCGTACACCAGAGGCGCTCCCATCAGCCAACTGCAAACCTGCCTGTCCTGAATCTGCGTAGTCAGGCTGCCTTTCCAGTTAACCGTCGCCGCTCCGTAGTATTCGATGGATTCCATCGGCAGGCCGCGGTGCGCGTAAAAACGGTTGCGGGCGTTCATGCAGCCTTTGATTAGTTGCTTGCGCAATTCCTCCGGTTTGTATTTTTCCCAGGCCCCGGGGGCTCCGACGCGTCGTTTGCGATGACCGGCGCCGCTGTAATCGTTTGGCGGGATGTGATATTGCGAGACGCACTTCAGCGCCGCCAAATCGCAGGGCACACCTGGAGTGCCCCAGTAAATTTCGTGGGTGATCTGGTTGGCAATCGATGGGGCGTTGCGTCGCAGGATAACCTGGGACTCAAGCAACCCGCGCAAGGATCGGAGGAGTGATTCCTTGCGAGTGCGGCTGTAATGACCGGGCGCCATATCGCCGAATCGCGGGTTTGTGAAATCCTGTTTGAAGTATGTCGCTCCGTAGTAATCGTGCAGGAAAACCATGTCGTTAGCGTAGAACTTGTGCCAATTACTGGCGAAACTCATAGCTTTTCCGGTGTGGCGCCGTATCTCCGGTGTGCTTGCCGCATTGGGCAGGGCTTTGAAATCATCGGCGCCAGGGCTGCGGTAACAGGAAACCCAAAGCCCCAACCGCAGCCCCTGGGCGATAACATACTTGCAGGTCTCGCCGAACTTGGGGAAGCGTTCTTTGTTCGGGTCCCTTCCGAGCCTGTCTTTCTGCCAACCGTCATCCAGTACGAACAGGACGAATCCGCACTTGGCGGCAAGTGCGGCTTGTTCGCGCACTATCGCGTCGGTTATCTCCGGCCCGAAGTTCGTCCAGGTTACCCATTTTGGGGCCTGGACTTCGATGTGCGCCGGCGAAATTCCCAGATGCTCCTTCAGGAAGTGTTGGAAACCGCTCTCGACCGCACGGTCCATCGGTAGCGATTGGGCTGAAGACGTCTTGACCACATCTCCGCTGAAGGCGTACATGAACACTGGCTCGGAGACAAAGTTTTCCGCCGGGCCCAACACCCACTCAAAGTGCTCGGCTGCGTATCCTGAAGAGCCATTGTCATGGATGGCCCGTAGCGCCGACGGGATTTCCGACGCAAGGATCACGCCTCGGGTCTTGTCGGTATGGGAGAACGCCACAACACTCGCCCCGGCTCCGCGTTCTGATGGCGTCAGCAGCGTTTTATTACTGAACTCGGGTTTGATCACGATGTCGTCTATGAGCAGATTGCTCAGTTTGATCCAGTTGGCGCCGTTATTTGTGACCTCCACCCATTTGCGAATGACCGGATAGCCTTCGTATGTTTCATAGATTATATTGACGCTGACACCGGCCAGCGCCGGGTCCTTCAGTGATCTTGCTCGGATGATGAGCCTCTGCATGCCGGGCTTGGGGCTGACTATCGCGACGTTGGACAGGTCGAAGCATCGGTTCCAGGATCTTCCCGCAAATGAGCGGTTGTCGGTCCACTTTACCTCCGAGGGCAAGGTCGTGGGCACAGGCTTTTTCACCAGGAGCGTATCTGTCCCGTCGCCTTGAGTGGCTTTGACGTTTATTACTTTTTTGTCTGCTGGTTTTAGGGCGGCGGGGTTGCGATTGGGAGTGGCGCGGGATATCTGAAACGAGACTTCGTTGGCCTTGTCGGCGATCAGCGGTTTGCCCGCCAGGGTCAGGCTTTCGAGCGTCACTTTCCCGCCTGAGACTCGCAGCGTTCTTTTCAGTGGGCCAGCTTTCAACTCGACGGTGTCTCCCTTGCGGGATATCGTTACTGAGTTGTCGGCGTTTGCCTGGCAGGCTGTCAGTAATGACATAAGACTAACGGCGCCGGCTACGAATATTTTTTTAAGCATGGGATACACCTTTGTTCCTTTTAGGACCATTTCTTTAAGCGTTGCAGTATTTTTTCTTGTTCTGTTTCGTCGTGTTCGGGGATCCACAGGAAGATGCCTTCGGGGTTTACCTGGTCGATGAATTCTTCCAGTTCGTGTTTTTGCAGATCGACGATAACGCCCTTGCCCGCATTTTGAATGCGTTTGATGAGGTCGACCCATTGCATAATCGGCTGATTGTCGGCGACTCCCTGTGCCCATTGGATGCATTGTATTTCCGGTATTTCGAGAATCGCGTCGATGTTCTTTGCGACCCCTTTACCGTCGAGATGGAAGATATTGTGCGTGGCGTGTTTCACTTCCTCTACGATCAGCGGGAGCCCGAATTCCTCGAAATCCGCCGGTGAGATCAGCGTCGCGAAGTCGCAGCTCGGGATATGCATTTCCTGGAAAGACGGTATTTCCAGCCAGTTCACCGACGGTTGGGCGGCCTGTTTCAAGATGCGGTGATACTCTTTAAACAGCGGGGCGAAACCTTTCGAGGCGATATCGATCATGCGTTTTATCAGCCCGCGATTTTCGATGGTGTCGAGGCAGAGTTGTCCCGGGCCTCGCCATGAAAGTGCGCAATCCAGGCCGGGGTGCAGGTCCGTGTATCCGACCAGGAATTTACCTTCGCAACGCTCCAGGGCGTAGGCGGTTAGTTCCTGTATCTTCGTGTAATACTCGTTGGCCGGATTGAATACGAGTTTGTCGACGTCGCTTTCGTCGATCACCAGCGGCTGGGCCCAGGAGGTTACTTCGTCGTAAATCAATTCAGAACCGTAGAAGGCTGCATATATGTCAGGCCCGAGGTTCGGCCAATACACGGGGAAGTTTTCTGCGGGGAACTTTCGACCTTCGATCGACTTGATGAAATCCTCAACAACAGTTTCGGTGTCAAAGTAGCGGGCTTTCCACTGCTTGTGGGTGTATTGGACGCCTGCACCGGCTGGGTTGTATTGGCTGTTATGGGTTGCGAATTTTACTGGCGGTCTGTCGATAACTTCGCATTCGAACCATGCGTATATTCTCTGCATCGCTTCTGAGAAGTTTTCTTTGCCCGCTAGCTGGATGTTCGGAGTGTCGTCTGGTTTTATTGACATGTTAATCCACAAACTCTCTTTCTATCTGTTCGAGCGTTTTGCCCTTTGTTTCCGGTACGCATAGCAGGATAAACACCGATCCGATCAAACAGACCCCTGCATATATCCAGAACGTTTTGGCGAAGCCCAAATGGTTGAACAGGATTGGGAACGTTTGGGCCAGAACAAAGTTAGCGACCCACATCGCCAGCACCGCAATCGATGTCGCCAGTCCGCGTATTCGGTTCGGGAATATTTCCGAAAGCAGGACCCATGTTACAGGCCCGATACTCGAAGCGAAGAATGCGATCGACAGGAGCACGAGCGCCAAAATATGAATCCCTTTGCTCTGGGTGAAAAAACAGAACCCCAACGCGGTATAGGACATGGCGAGCGTTATCGCACCGATGAAAATAAGTTTCTTTCGCCCAAGTTTATCGATAGTCGCCATCGCCACAATTGTGAACAGGAAGTTTGTTATCCCGATATACAACAGGCTCAAGAGCACGCCGCTAACGTCATATCCCGCCGCCTTGAAAATGTCATTCGCGTAGTTGAATATAACATTAATACCGCACCATTGAGAGAAGATGGAAATTGTAATTCCGATGATGAGGATTTTCAGCATTTTAGGTTTCAACAGCTCGGCGAACTCTTTGATATGATGGCTGCCGACGAGCGTGGCTTTGATGTCGGCGAGGTAAACTTCGGCGTATTGATCTCCGCCGATTTTCTGGAGTACTTTCCTGGCCTTGTCGTCTTTTTCAACTTTGCATAACCACCTTGGGCTGTTCGGTACGACGTAAAGACAAACGAAGAACAAGAACGCCCAGATACCCTCAGCGGCAAACATCCATCGCCACCCGCTCTGACCGTTCCAGGTCTGCATGAGTTTGTCGTCATAGTATTTCACAATCGCGGTGGCCTGTGACGCTGTGATATGGGCCTTGTCCTTCAGCAATTGGGAATTTATAACGTTGCGATCAACGATTTCAGCAGGCACAGATTTCAGGAAACTCCCAGATTCAATAAATGCCTTCTGCTTTGAGTTGAACAGTTTTTCGGTGGAAAACTCTTTCTCGCTACTATCCTTTTCCGCCAGCTTCTTGCACTGCGTACCAATGATCGTAGCAATCGGCCGGGCATTCTCGATATTCTTAGGGATCGGGTGAGATTTAGCGATGGCATAATTCACCACCTGGGCCAGCAATATGCCAAGTACAATATTAAGTTGCTGAATTGCGACGAGCCTTCCTCGCATTTTCTCAGGAGCGATTTCCGCGATGTACATCGGCGAGACAGTAGAGGCGATGCCCATCCCTATTCCACCAATTATACGATAGATAACGAACTGGAAAAATGTGGGAGCGTATCCCGAACCAATCGCTGAGATGAAGAACAGAATCGCCGATATCGCCAGCATTTTCTTTCTACCGAACAGATCGACCGGTTTACCAACGCACATTGCGCCAATGATGCACCCTACGATACAACTGCCAACAGCCCATCCGATTATTGCATCACTTGTCAGTCCGTACACCAGCTCATAGAACTCTTTGGCGCCGCCTATAACGACAAGGTCGTAACCAAACAGCAGTCCGCCCAGAGCTGCGACCATAGAGACGCCAAGCAGATACTTCATGTTGAACTTATAGTTCTCGTCGGCCATGTGTTGCTTTCCTGATTGTTAGTGATTTGTGAACGCCAAAACCGTTCTTCCCTGCGCACGAGCAATACTGACCTGTCGCAGTTGATGCGATTGTATCTTATGCGATGGTTTGAGCAAGCAGAATATGGGATATGCGTAAGTTTGGCGCAGTTCCGGCGTGTGCTGGATTTAACGCCGTTGGTGGGGTATAATTCGGCGCATGGCAAAATCCAAAACAAAAGACTTATATTACTCCGTCTGGTCCACTTCCTGGGGGCCTGTCGGGGCCGTTATGAGCAAAAACGGACTCACGCGGTTTGCACTACCGCATTACATCATGGAAGATCTCGACGATCTTTTGGCATGGGAGCACAAGGGCGCCAAACGCGACGACAAACCGTTTAAGGAGCTCACCAAACTAAGCCGTGCGTATTTCAGCGGTAAGAAACCGGACTTCTCCGACATCGCCTGCGACATACCGCCCGAGACGCAGTTCTCCAGTAAAGTATGGCGAGCCTGCCGAGAAATACCGTACGGTAAAACGATGTCGTACTCGCAAATCGCGCTGGCGATAAAGTCTGAAGACGGAGCCAGAGCGGTGGCCGGAGCCTTGAGCAGAAATCCGATCCCGCTGGTAATACCATGCCACCGCGTAACTTACGCCGACGGAACGCCAGGCGGATTCAGCGCGCCAGGCGGAGTGAACCTGAAAGCAAAAATGCTCACATTGGAATTTTCCTGAACGCTGAGCAGATTACAACCCACGCTACGCACTCCCGTTTAGCGGCGGGGCAGCGCCCCGCGTTCATCCATCGGCGCCAAAAAAGTTACTTTCACACGCAAAACACAATCGCCGATTGCTAACCCAAGCCCCTTTTGGTAGCTTGGGCAGCTCACGGTCATACAAAAAATCGTTGCACAGACAGATCAAAGGCATCGTTATGAAACAGACATTGGTTTACAAAATATTGCAGGAGCATCTGACTTCCGGGCAGTTGGTTGCTGGAACTGAAATCGGATTGCGCATCGACCAGACTCTCACCCAGGACGCAACGGGGACCACCGCGTTTCTGCTGCTCGAAGCCATGGGCGTACCGCGCGTCAAAACTGAGGTTTCGGTAAGTTATATCGATCACAATATGGCGCAGTTCGGTCCGGAAAACCATAACGATCATCTGTACCTGCAGTCGATCGCCGCCCGGGTCGGCGCTTATCTGTCGCGGCCGGGCAATGGTATTTGTCACCAGGTGCATCTCGAACGTTTCGGTCGGCCCGGTCGAACGCTTCTCGGTTCGGACTCGCACACGCCCACTGGCGGCGGGATTGGCATGATTGCAATTGGCGCCGGCGGGCTGGATGTTGCTGTCGCTATGGGCGGTGGACCGTTTTACACCACGTGCCCGCGCGTTATCGGCGTTGAGCTGCGCGGCAAGCTGAAGCCCTGGGTGGCGGCGAAGGACATTATTCTTCGCTTGCTGAGCATTCTTACTACTCGCGGAAATGTCGGTTGCATGGTCGAATATTTCGGGCCTGGCGTTGCGTCGCTTAGCGTTCCGGCCCGCGCCACCTGCACGAACATGGGCGCCGAGCTCGGCGTGACCACCAGCGTTTTCCCGTCCGACAGCGCCACCAAAGCGTTCCTTACCGCACAGGGTCGCGCCGATCAGTACTCGCACCTGGCTGCCGATAAGGACGCCGAATACGGCCCGATCGTAAAACGCCTCCACGCCGAACGCGATTTGCAGACTATCGATAATATCAAGGATTTCTGCACCGATGTCGACATAGTCCCGGCAAGCGATCCGGCGGCCGCCGCCGAAGGCATGCTCGACGTCAGCTTCGGGCACGTTGTTATCGAACTGGACAAGGTTGTCCCGATGGCTGCAGGCTCCCCGAGCCCCGATAATGTTAGCACGATCGGCGAACTTGCCGACACGAAAGTCAGCCAGGTTCTCATCGGCTCGTGCACGAATTCGAGCTACCAGGACCTGATGCTCTGCGCCGCTGCGCTCAAGGGGCGAACGGTGCATCCGGGTGTTGAACTCGGTATCGCACCGGGCAGTAAGCAGGTGTTGGGGATGCTGGCCGCTAATGGCGCACTGGCCGATCTGGTGGCCGCTGGAGCACGAATACTTGAGAGCTCCTGCGGGCCTTGCATTGGTCAGGGGTTCAGCCCGGCAGAGGGCACGGTGAGCCTGCGAACGGTTAACCGCAACTTCGCCGGCCGCTCCGGAACGAAGGGCGATATGGTTTATCTCGTTTCGCCTGAGACCGCGGTGGCTGCTGCGATGTCAGGCGAGGTGATTGATCCGCGAGACCTCGGTGAACTTATGGGACTGGATCATCCCGTTATCGCCGAGCCCGACCAGTTTGCTATCGACGATGGTATGGTGATAGATCCGCTTGACGAAGCCGAGGCGTCGCAAGTGGAGATTATTCGAGGTTCGACGATCGTTAAACCGCCCGCCGGTGACAAACTGCCCGATCCGCTCAACTGCAAAGTCGTCATAAAAGTTGGCGACAAGATCACGACCGACCACATAATGCCCGCAGGTTCGCTGCTGAAATATCGCTCGAACGTGCCGGAATACGCCAAATACGTGTTCGACTGCTTCACCGAAGAGGGCGCAGAGTCGTTCGCCGAACGAGCAGGCGCCGTTCGCGACGCCGGAGCCAAGGGCGTTATACTCGCCGGCGACAGCTACGGGCAGGGCTCGTCAAGAGAACATGCAGCCCTGTGCCCGATGCACTTGGGCGTGGGCGTGGTTATCGCAAAGGCGATCGAGCGAATCCACCAGGCCAATCTGGTTAACTTCGCGATCCTACCGCTAACCTTCGCCGACGGAGCCGACTACGAACGAATCTCCGACGCTGACGAGCTGATTGTCCATGACGTGAAGACGGCAATTGAATCGGGCCAGAGTGTTAAAGTTTCAAATGTCACTCAGGGGTTCGAGTTTGTATGCAACGTTAATCTGGCTCCTCGCCAGCGTGAGATTCTATCTGCCGGTGGGCTGCTGAACTTCACGCGAGCTAACGGATAATTTGCGGAGTAAAGAATATGACCGACGGTGAAATAGAATTTCAGGATGGCGTAGTGTCGATTTTCGGCGCCAACAACGCAGTTGAAGGCGACGAGGCGTTCCTTCGCGCACACGAGGTGGGCAAGAGTCTCGCTCGCCTTGGTTACGCCATAGCCAACGGCGCCTACGGTGGAACGATGGAGGCCTCGGCCCGCGGAGCGAAGTCTCTGGGCGGAGAGACTATAGGCGTGACCTGTTCGATATGGAAATCGTCGCCGAACCCGTATATTGATCGGGTGATTCAGACCGCCGGCCTGACCGAGCGTCTGGAGACGCTTGTGAACTGCGGAACGTCCGGTTATGTGGTGCTGAACGGCGCCACGGGCACGTTAGCGGAGTTGGCGTGCGTGTGGGAGATGCGGGCCAAGAGTCTCATCCCACGCAGGCCTATTGTATGCGTGGGCGATTTCTGGGCTCCGGTAATCGCATTAATGGCCCGCGAGCGTCCGGCGTGCGCACATTGCGTATCACGCGTAGATTCACCACGCGAACTATCGAAACATTTCGCCAGCCTAATGGCCCACTGATCAATAACGCCGCCGGATGCTATGCTATAATATAAGTGTCGCCCGCTGGCGGTATGCCTTGACAACCGCCACATTTAGTTGCAGCCGGTGCTCGTGATATGTACGATGGTGGTTTACCAATGGATACTATACGAATAATAACTACCGCGATGCTGATAGCGTCGATCAGTTGCCTGGCGATGTCAGAGCAATCCGGCGATTCTGCGCTGGAGACAGACCGATCAGTGGCTGAGGCCAAAAAGACCGCCAAGGGGGTCGATCTTGCTGATTTCGATCCGCTGGACGCCAAACCGGCAGGTGTTGTAAAGCCCAGGAACCACAAGCCCGCGCCGCCAAAGAAAATCCCCCTCCCGCCTGAGGGCAGCAAACTTGTCGACCGACTCTGCCGAATAACCGTGGACCCCAGCGGATGGGTGCTGGCTCGCTTTCCCTCTGAAAAAACGCGAAAGCCTGAACGCCCCAGATGGACCCTGCCAAACGACACCCTCGAAGCGATGGAAGCTCTAGTCGCCAAGAACCCCAAGGTCATGTTCCGCATCTCGGGAGAAATGACCATATACGAAAACAACAGCTTCATATTGATCAGGCGAGTTGCGATCGTAGAACCGCTCGAAGAAACGCCCGTCAAGCCGATACCGGTTAAAATAGTTAAAACTGCCAATACGGTTAAAACAGTAAAAACCGACACCCAGCCGGCTGATGGGGCGACTACTAAACCAGCCAGCCAACCCGGTTCCGCCGATATTATGAAGTCGCTGCTGTCAGAGAAGAATCCCACACCGGTGATACTGCCCACGCGAAAGACTAAAGTCCCCGCCGCCAAGGTCAAGTCCGTGGCTCCCGGAGCAAAAGGGGATATCATCCAACCGGCGACCGCTCGGCTTATCGTAGACAGGTTGATGACCATTCGCCCGAGCGGTAACGCCAGATGGCGAGAGGCTGCGTTCGAGGCCGACAACACTCTGCGGGAACCGCCGGTTACGCTCCTGCCTTGCACCTTGCTGAAATACGCTGAAAACCAACCGCCCGAAAGGCGCCAGCGAGTTACCGGCGAGGTGATGACATACAAGGGCAAGCAGTATATGCTGTTGCGAAAAGTTGTTATCGAACGTCAGATGAACCGGTTGTAATCCCGCACTCGATACGTAGTTAAAGTATGACTTTTCTGTGGCCCTGGACATTTATGGCTTTGGCGCCCGTGGCGATCGTCGCGGTCCTGGCGCTGTTCCGAACGCGGAAAAAACTTCTGGTCGTCGCCTCGCTTGCGCTATGGCAGGAGGCCCTCAGCGCCTCTGCCGCTGCTGATAAACGCAAAGCAAAACGAATGACGCTCGCATGGCTGCTATTGCTGTGCGGGGCGATTGCTGCGGTTCTTGCCATTGCAGGACCGACGCTGCATTCGGCCGGGCCGGTGCGGAGTGTGGCGATTGTGTTGCACCCGTCGGCGGAGCTGGGGGCAGAGGGGATCGGCGAGATGAAACTTGCCGCAGGAACATTGCTCGACCGTCTGGGTCCGGATGATCGAGTGCAGGTTGTCGGACCGGAAATTCTCGGCGCCCCGTCGCAATGGATATCGCCCGATCAGGCCAGAGTGAAACTCACCGGGCTGAAGCGTCTGAACGTGTCGGCGGGGGGGCTGAGAGTAGGGCGCCCAGCCCCACAAGCCGCCAGCGTCTATCATTTCTCCGCCGGGCTGATCGATATACCCGAAGGCCCCAACGTTAAACGTATTGGAGTTGCGACCCATCTCCCGGAGCTCACGATCGACGTGATCGGAGCCGAAAAACTCGTCGGCGACAAGGTGCAGGTCTTCGTCGCTCTGCGGAACCACACCGATAAACCGATCACCGCAACTGTCACCGCCAACGATGCGGTTGGCTCAGGGCCTGTCACTGACGCATCGACCAGCGTTACAGTCCGGCCTGGCTCGTCGCAGGCCGTTAGCGTCACCGTTGCGAAACCAGACAGCGGGGCGATCTGCGTTACCGCCAGCGGCGCCGGCTCGCCGAAATGTCAGGGGTATCTCGCGCTTAATCAGCGCGGTGCTACGCCGGTGGCGATTATCGGGCGGGACGATCCGTACCTGAGGCGATTTGTCCAGGTCGATCCGACACTCAGGCTCGTTTCCCAACCGGGCGACGCGAAGATAATAATAGCAAACGGGGTGGCGCCGCCGGCGGGTAAACCGTCGCTGGTGATTGCTCCGCCCGCGCCGCCAGCGCCGTGGCGACTGTCTAGAGCAGATATCAGCGGAGTAATGCTCGCCCAGGCCGATACCTCCGCCGACGATCCGATAATGCGGAGCGTCAGGCTCGATGCCGCCGCGGTGCGAACTGTGCGCCCGTGGGCTGCGGGCGAAGTGGCTGGCGCAGGCGTGCTCATTGCTTACAAGGGCTCGGTGCTGGCTGTCAGGACGCCAGACGACGCCGATGCCTCACAACCACGCCAGGTGAGCCTCGCGTTCGATCTGTCGGAAAATAATTGCACGTTGGTTCGCAGTGAGGCCTATGTGGTGTTCCTTGCCAACGTGATGCGGTATTTAGCTCCGGGCTCGGCGGGGCAGGCGAAGTACGAGTACCTCACGCCGCTGCAAGCCGGAGCCAACCCGACATGGAAGCCGATCAGGCGCGCAGAAACGCTCGCCGACCGATCGCTTACATCGCCCGGGATATATTTGGACCCCGACTCGCAAGCCCATGCGGTTTGCCTGCCCGGATTGCGTTCCAGCAGCACCAGCCGACCGCCAGTAGAAGCGGCCCGGCGGGTAGCCTTGCCCCAGCCCAAACGCAGCGCTCGGGGCTATGATCTCTCGACGATATTGTTACTTGCAGCAGGGTTGTTCTGGCTGGCTGGATGGACCGCCTCCACCTTGCGCGACTGAGCAAATAGACTGGCCTGTAGGATATAATTGTAAAGATGTCTGATTACCATAAAGCGATGTTGTGGGAACCCGCCGATCAGGGCGCCGTGCAGTGCAAACTCTGCGGGCAGGCCTGCACGATCTCGCCGGGTCAATACGGTATCTGCCGGGTTAGACTCAACGAAAACGGGAGCCTGGTGACCACAAATTACGACTCGGTGGTCGCGATGCACGTTGACCCGATCGAAAAGAAACCGCTCTTTCATTTCCTGCCCGGAAGCCAGAGCCTTTCGATAGCCGCCGCCGGATGCAACTTCCAATGCGAGTTCTGCCAGAACTGGCAAATATCGCAGGCTCCGCGGCAAGACTCCGAACCGATAGGCCAGGCCATTGCGCCCGAACAGATTGTAGCTGCGGCGGTCGGTCATGATTGTGCGTCGATCAGCTACACATACACCGAACCGACGGTGTTTTTCGAACTGGCCTACGAGACCGCCCGTTTGGCGCACCCGGCCGGTTTGCGAAACTGCTTCGTGTCGAACGGTTTCATGACCCCCCAGGCGGTCGACACGATCGCCCCGTACCTCGACGCGATTAATGTCGACTTGAAGGCGTTCGATGACGATACGTATCGGCGAGTGATGAAGGCGAGCCTCGCCCCGGTGCTGGAGTGCCTGGAGGCGATCGTGGCTGCGGGGATCTGGTTGGAGGTCACTACGCTCGTTGTTCCGGGCATGAACGACTCGCCTGATGAACTATCGAGAATCGCCGACTACATCACCGCGAATCTCGGGACGCACGTTCCGTGGCACATAAGCCGCTTCCACGGCGACTACAAAATGAACACCGCCCCGGCCACGCCTATGTCGACTCTCGACATGGCGCGGAGCATTGCGCAGGCGGCAGGTTTGAAGTACGTTTACTGTGGAAATACGCCCGGGTCTCACGGTCAGAGCACATTCTGTCCGGCATGCGGGGGGATGTTGATCGAGCGGGTGGGCTATGAAGTGGGGGGGCTTAACTTGCCGAGCGGCGCCTGCGCGAAATGCGGAGAGCAGATCGACGGGATATGGGGCCTGTAGAATTACCGGTTTTTCTGCGCAGCACAACGGCGCCGTGGAAGTTGCACCATCCACGGCGCCGCTGTTCTGTGCTATTTATCAGGTTGGCGATATCCACCGGATTACACACGGTCGATATCACTGACAATTACTTCTTCTTACGACGGTTACGTCGTTCGCGGCGTTTCTTCGAACCGATTTTTCTTCTGCGTCGTGGTTTGGCCATTGCAACCTCAAATATTAGTTATCAACGTACTAACTCGTTCATCCGCACGATTGCGGAGAGGAATATTAGCACATATGCATCACAATTGCCAACAATATTTAACGGATTATAGAACCAGGCGTGCGACATAAAAAGGGGGCCGTTACGGTAACGGTAACGTCGAA
>JABGPF010000068.1 GCA_018645065.1 Phycisphaerales bacterium | reverse complement strand
TGAGGTCTTGGGTTATTGATTTCTCGATGGCTTTTGTGCGATCCCAGACTCTCATGATTCGTTTGTGGTGTATGCTTCCGTCCGGTTGGACGTCTCGTTCGGAGTCCATGTAATAGAGGTATCGTCCGTCTCCGGTCCATTGGGGGTTGTAGTCGTCCAGCCTGCTGGCCGAGCTTATCGGCGGAGAGGCGATCATCTTGTCGGCCTTCATGTCGTAAACGACAAAGTCGGATTTTTGGGCGCCTGGAGCCTTGTTTTCACCCGGCGGCAGGAGTATCGGGAGGATACCGCCTACGGGGCATGGGGTGCGGGGCATGCCCATAATGCCGATCTTTTTGAACTTAATTTTGTCGACTGGCGAGACGACGATCTTGCTCAATTCCATATCAGGTCCGCGGTCTCCCATGAACATCGCGAATACGATAAGATTCTTGCCCGCCGCGTCGTAGGAGGGGAATATGATCGGGGCCTTCATTTCCAGTTCTGTGAGCTTGGCGGTTGCTATGTCATAAACGCCCAGCTTCATCTGCCCCTTACCGGGTCTTACCGGTTCATTCTTCTCGCTTACGGTTATCGGAAGTATAAGTTTTTTGCCCGTTGCGTCGAACGGGTGCATTGAAACATAGGCCACCAGGAAGTCGTCCGACCTGCACGACGCCCCGGGCAGGATGGTCTCTTTGCCTGTTTTTATGTTACGCAGGCCCAGACGGTATCCGCGTCGGTTCTGGTTGGCGGCTTGGGGAATTCGCTCGACGTACAGTAGCGTCTTACCGTCGGGACTCATGCGCATCGAATGGATCCCTGAATTCTCGCTGATGTTGCGAGACTCATCGAGAGCGAATATTTTGGTCTCTTTGACGACCTTGACCGAGGCGTCCTGCGCAAATGCTGCTGATGCGACGGCCAGGGCCAGCAGACAGGCGAGTGTATTTAAGTTTTTCATGTTCGGCTCCTTCGTTGGTTACGACTGTTGCGGTGAGAGTAGGCGGCTGCATAATGTTGAATATTGGCAGTATCCGCATTGGGCTGATTCTATTCGGTCGAATTGGTCTGTGCGGCGGGCTGTTATTAATGTTTCGGTGATTTTCGCCAGTGTGTCGCTGGCGGTTTTTAATTTGGCTTGGTCTGTTGCGAACGTGTGCTGACGCCCCGGGCGCAGGAAGTAGAGCGATGCGTCTGTCACCGGTTGGTCGAGATAGCGCTGGGCTGCAAGAGAGTATGCGAGCATTTGCAGTTCGTAGTTACTGGCTCGCTGGGCGATCTGTTCGTCGGTGGCGACGCGGTCGGATTTGTAGTCGACAATGTGCCACTGGCCTTGAGCGTCGCAATACAGCAAGTCGATCTGCCCGCGAAGAGTAAGCTGGCCGACGTTCAATATGAAATCCAACTCGCGGTGAATTTGCCTGGCCGACGCCAGCGATCCCCAAAGATCGTGGGCGGAAAATTTCGCGATCATGTCGTCCAGTTCGCTCGTCAGTGCGACTGCGTCTGCGGCGTCGTCGAGGTCCATTTCCCAGATAACTCGCGAGATAAGATCCTTGTTGGCCTGGGGTTGTGCGAAGTTCAGCAGCTCCATGCACCTGTGATAGAGCGTGCCGAGCGTCATCGCGTCGAGCGAGGCGGCGCGGGTGGGGCGCTCGTTTGATGCGTTGGTTGTCGCCGGGGTTGCAAGTTCGTATCGCCAGCGGTATAGCATCGGGCAGTGTGCAAAATCGCTCAGTGCGGTTACTGCGACTTGTACTGATCCGATCGCCGCGGGCAGGGCGCCTGTCAGCGGCGGTGGGGCGGTGGGGCTGGTCGCCAGCATAGATGCAGCCAGGTCGTGCGGGCCTGCGGAGTTGGCGATGATCTGGCGGCCGGGGGCTTGCGGACCGGTTTGGCTTTTGGGCGGGTCGGGCAGGATGCTGGCGATACGGGCGCGGAATTGCCCATCACCGTAGGGGATGGTGTCGCGCCCGGCGTCGATCGCATCGGCGACGCCCAGGATTCGATCTATCTGCGCCAGCGGGCTGGTTTTGCTCGCCAGTGCATTGTCCTTGTCGCGCATGTTGGCGCCGATTAGCACCAGGTGATCCTCGTGCCGGGTAATCGCGACGTAGAGTTTGCGAATGTCTTCGGCGTCGAGGTCCTGATTCTCGACGAGTTTCGCCAGCGAGAACGACAGCGGCGCCATGTTGTCCGCATCGTCGGGGTCGTCCGGATCGGGCTTGACGTCCAGCGTCCAGCCCCAGTCTCGCCCGCGGTGCATCAGGTTCCCTATGAATCCGCGGCGCCCGGCGTTCAGGTCCGGCAGCACCAGCACGCCGAACTCCAGGCCCTTTGATTTGTGGACAGTCATCAGGCGCACAACGTTGTCGTTCTCACCGGCGACGACGGCCTGTTCGTATCGTGATTCGCTGAGGATCAACTGATCTGTGCGGGTGATGAAGTCTCGCAATGACATTCCGTCGCGGTCGGCCGCTGCTGCTCGATCAATAAGTTGGCGGATGTTCCCGATCAGGCGTTTTGCTCCAAACTGCGAGGCCAGCACCGCGAGGTATCCGGTTTCCTCCAGCAGGTTGGCGAGCAGTTGGTCTATAGGTACGGCGTTTTTTCGTCTGGCCAATCCGCCCAGTGCAGCTACGGCGCCTTGCAGCGATGCGTATTGGTCGGCAGTGAGTTTTTCCGCCAGCGGCGCCGCTATCGGAGAGGCGAGTTTGGGCAGATACGGCCCACCGCCGAGAGTCTCTGCGATGTGCATCATCGCGTTGTCGTCCAGCCCTACAATGCTGCTGCGCAACACGCCGAACATCGCGATATCGTCCAGTGGGTTGTCGATAATTCGCAGCGCGCTGAGCACGTCGAAAACTTCCTGCTGCTTGAAGAAACCCGTGCCCGCCACTACATAATATGGCACGTTGTGCTTCTGGAGTTGTCGTTCGTATTCCAGCGAGTGGGTCATTCGCGACAGGAGAATCGCTACATCCCTTGGCTGGACCGCTCGCCACGATTCCGACGCTGCGTCCCAAACGAGCTTCTCCTTGTACTCTATCATTTCGGCGATGCGTTGGGCTGTCAGTTCGGCTTGGGCGACTGACGCCTCTTCTGCACTATTGATCGGCGTCTCGCCGTCGGCCAGCAGTATCTCGACCGTTTCGTGCGGCGGGATTTCGCTTCTGTGGGCGTGTATCGTTTCGTATTGATCGCCCATGAGCGGTTTGAACAGTGCGTTTACGAACGCCACGCCGGCTTGGTGTGTCCTGAACGAGAGGTCCAGCGACTCGCTTTTCCCCTGCCCCAGGAGGCTGCAGGTGCTTTCGAATTCTTCGACATCGGCGCCGCGGAATCGGTAGATGCTCTGCTTTGCGTCGCCGACTACGAACGCTTCCGAGTCGTCGCCTGAGACCAAGGCCGCGAGCATTTGCAGTTGGAAGGCGTCGGTGTCCTGGCATTCGTCGATCAGGATCTGGTCGATCCCGCCGGCCAGTTGCCCTCGCACCTCGGGGTTCGACCGTATCAGTCTGCTGGCGTGAATTATCAGATCGTTGAAGTCCAGCAGGCCTCTGGTTCGCTTCGCCGCCGCGTATCGCTGCCCGGCTTGGCGGGCCAGTGACGCCAGTGCGACCAGCGATTCAGCCGATCGTTTATCCATCTCGTTCAGCGAGTCTGCGTACGGGGCGTAGAGTTTCAGGAGTTCCTTCAAATCCCTGATCTGGTGTCGCAGCGCCATGGCGTTTTCTTTAGAGCCCCAGGCTGCTTTTGTTCCAATGTTACCGATTTTCAGCCCGCCAGCCGCCGCGAAGTTTTCGGGTGTTCTGCCCGAGGGGTCTTCCAGGATTAAGCTAACGGCTTGGGTGAATTCCTGGCGTTTGATCGCCAGTTTATCACCCGGATCGTCGCATTGGGTCTGGTTTATGCTTTGAGCCAGGGCGCCGAGCGCTGCGTCATTTTCCATTCGCTCCCAGGCGAGTTGGCGTTCTCGGGCGAGCAGAGTTCCCCAGTCGTCCAGCACCTGGTCTGGGTCGCTATAGTGGTCGAAGTTCAGCAGTTGGCGCTGTGATACGAGCGTTGTCAGCAGTTCGACAACCGCGGGATACGATAGGTGCTGCAGCAGTGCGGTAAGTTGCGGGTCGTTTGCTTCTGCGGCTTGGAGCATCGCTGAATCGCAGGCGTCTTCCCGCAATTTTGACGTCAGCAGATCGTCGGCTGACACCGCGAAACTTGGGTCTAGCCCAGCCTCCACCGCGTGTGCTCTCAGCAGCGAGGCGCAGAAGCTGTGTATCGTTGAGATTCGCGCTTCTGGTAGTTCGTCTATCCAGCGTCGCAGTTGTGTTCGCATCGGTCCGGATGTTTGGCGGGCTTGTTCAGCCAGCATTTTTCCGACCCGTTGCGACATTTCGATTGCGGCTTTGTCGGTGAATGTCAGCGCCACCAGGCGTCTGAGCGGGCTTGAATCGGGCTCGGAGTTGGTGAGCAACTGCGAGTATCGTTTAGCCAGTACGAACGTTTTCCCGCAGCCCGCTCCGCTGCGAAGGGCCATGCTTTCGGCGGCGCAGTCGATGGCGGCTATTTGCTGGGCGGCGGTGAGTTTCAGATCGCTCATGATGCGCCTCCCGCTTTTTTGATTTCCGCCCGGGCCGGTGAGAATTGGCAGATCTGGCGGAAGCGACAGTAAGACGGGCAGGCGCTGGTCGGTTGCAGGTCGAATTGTCCCTCACTCATAGCAGTCACGAAGTCCGCAACGCTCTGCATGGCGGCTTCGTTAACCGTGTGGTATCCGCCCAGTTTGGATATGCGTCGATCGGCGGTGTCGGGCGAGAAATCGAGCACTTTTCTGCTCTTGCCCGATCCGATTCGATGGAACGCTCCGCCGGACGATTCACCGGGCAGTATTTTCGCCACCGCGGCTGAATAGAGCGGAAGCTGCAGGTTGCGTCCCTGTGCGATGTCCAGCGGAGACGGCAGGGCGCCGGTTTTGTAGTCGACTATCAGCAGGGCGTTTGAGTCGATCTGATCGACGCGATCGATCTTGCCTCGCAGGCGGATCATGCCCGCAGGCGTTTTGATTTCAACCGGTTCGGGGCTGCTCATCGCGTCGGACGGTTCGCCGTGCGATGTCTCCAAACCGAACGCCAACTCGAAATTCCCGCACCTGCCAGTCGGTTTGATATACTTCAGAGCGAGCAGGTAGTTCTTCATCTGCGAGTGCATGCGGTCTCGCTGTATTCGCCAGAGCGATGGGTATGGCGCGGCGGCTTCCAGCGGTTCGGAAAGTTCGGTCACCGCGGCTTGGAGCGTGTCGATCATTTGTTGATCGTCGATCTGCTCGGGGCTTACCGGTCCGTCTGCGGCTTGTGATAATCGTTTCATCGTCTCGAACAGGACGTTGTGCACGAACTGCCCGCGTGATGTCGGTTGGAGCATTCGCTGGGGGACCGCCAGCGGTTCGAGTCGCAGGACGTACTGTGCGAAATATCGCCACGGACATTGCCCGAACGTGTTTAACCCGCTGGCTGAGAATACAATTTGCTCGGGGTATCTGGCCTGGAGTTCGGTTACCAGTTCGGTGCTGTCGATTCGCCCGTCGAACGATCCGCTCGGTTCGGGGCGCCAGCGTTTATGGGAGGCCCAGAGCCCGCCTGCCAGGTTGGTCAGCTTTTGCGGATCTTGCTGGGCGATCCACGCCATTGACGCGTCGTCGCGCCCGCGTTCGGGGTCGAACCAACCGGCGGCTGCACTCACCAGGGCGTCGCGACGGCAGGCGATCAGGTTTCGTTCGGGCAGGTATGAGCCTAGCGGGATATCGTAGTGCAGGCCTTTTTCCTGCAGCGCTTCGATACCGCCCAGCGGTTCGAGGAGCGATGTAAGGAAGCTGCCCGCACCGGCGGGACGCCCGGAGGAATCGGACGTTACGTAGGTGAGCGTGAGCGATTCGTCGGCGCGGCTTGCAGCCAGGTAGAACAGCAGCATTTCGCGTGAGGCGAGGTCTCGGCGACTATCTAGTTGCACCTGGTGGTCAGACCATTTCATGCGTTGAGCTTCGCCCAGCAGCGAATTGTCGCTCGGGCGGGCGGGGAAGTGCCCCTCGCCCAGGCCGATCAGGAACACGTGCTTGTACCGCAGCGCTCGAGCGTCGAGTACGTCGAGTACGTCGACCAGCGATTCGGTTCGCGGGGCCGGGCAGCTTGCCTGCGACAGGGCCGTCCGCAGCGCCGCGGGGCGGGGCAGGTGCGATAGCTCACCGATAACCTGATCCAGCGCCGCCATCGCCCGCAAGTTGCCAGCCACCAGCGATGCAGCGCCCAGGCTCATCACAACTTGCTGGATTTGCAGCGATTCGGCGAGTTTCAGCGGGTTTCCGTCGGCGTTGAGTATTGCGTCGAACAGAGCTTCGAGCAGCCCGGCTGCTGATGCGATATGCTGCGGGGTTACTTCCATGGGTCCGAGCTGCAGGCGCCCGGCGGTTTGGGGGTCTTCGTCGTCGGGTGCGTTTTGTGCGGCGATCCAGCTCAGGCGGTCGGCGGCTTGGGCGTAGGACGAGCGACCTTCCAGGACGTTTCCCTGGCGGATTATCAGTTCGGCGACTGATGCGTCTGTGGCGGTGAATGCGCCCAGCGATTCGGGTCGGAAGTAGCTGTTGGAAATGATTCGCAGGACGGCGTTGTGGTCGAGTTGCGGAGCGGCTTCGAGCGTATCGAGCAGGAAGCGGACCAGTGGAGCGTCGGCCAGTGCCTCGGGCTTCTGGGCGATGGGTATTTTGTGGCGTGCGAATACGTTTTGGATGGTCTGTTTGTACGGTTCGAGCGAGCGGGCCAATAGTGCGATAGAACCGGGCTGGGCTCCGTCCAGCAGCAGGCGTTTGATCCGTCTGGCTGCTGCCGAGGCTTCGGCTTCGATGTTCGGCGCGGAGATAACTTTGATGTTCGCAGGCGGTGTGCGGGGCTCGGCGTCGAGATCGAACAGCGAGTCGGTTAGCTGCTCCATCGGCGTGCGGTTTGGAGGCGGCGGGGCGGTGACGACCGAAACGTTCGCTCCGAATTTTGCACGAATCGCGTTGAGTGTGCGGTGCGTCCAGAACCACATTCTCTCGCGCTGGTCTTCGTCGTACGGCAGGGTTATAACGATGCGCCTGCCTCGGCGACTCACCAGGTCGAGTATCTCCAACTGGGTCGGCGTGAAGTCGGTGAACCCGTCTACTACGATCACCTTCACCCCGTTTAGTCCGGGTATTTCGTTGCTGTTTGCGTCCAGTTCCGCCAGGCGATCGCGGGCCAGCCAGACCTGCCCCTCAACGTCGAATAACTCGTCGGTCTGCAGCCGGTTCTGGTAGCTCTGGTAAATCGCCAGCAGATCGCGCTCTTTCAACGGTCCTGATCGCACCGCCGGCGCCAGTGTTTCAGGATCCACCGCGGCGCGTTTTAGCTCCGATATCGCCCGGTCAATCGCCAATACCAGCCCCGGCGTGTCAGCCACCGCTCCGAGCGCTTTGAGCTTCCCGCCGGTCAGCAGATCGCTCACGATATCTGCAAGAATCAGATGCCTCTGGAACGGTGAAACCCGCCTGCCGACCGATCCGCTTTCAGCCAGGATCCCGCCAGCAAGATGCGAGAAAGTGTTTACTTGCGCCCCGATCAACGCTGCGGTTTTGCTTTCGCTCAGCAGGCGTCGCCTGAGATTGCTTGACGCCGCTGCGTTCGGCGAGATTAACATGCAGCCGTCCGGCGTGTCGCCGTCGCCGATCAGGCTGCGATATATGTTGAGTGCTGCAGTGGTTTTACCGCACTGGGACCGACCGGTGACCACGACCACGGGCCCGGGAGCGGCGTCAATCTGTTCCTGAAGCTCGTTGTGTGTCATTGTTCGATCGAGACCGACGCCGCGGGTTCCTGCTGGCCCCTATTTGGGCGGTTTTATCGTTATGATTTTAAAGTTACCTATTGTGTTGATCACCTTGAACATATCGTCGCTGATCCCGTCTCCGTAGGCAAGTGCGATGTGCCCTGTGTTGAATTCTTTTAGCGCCGAATCGACTCCGACCCACTTGCCTCCGACCAGCGCGCGGTTCCAGGCGTGCGGTCCGAAGACGTTGCGATATGTCCCGAACTGCTCAGTATACGCCAGCCCGTTGACCACTTGCGCGGGTATGCCCGCGGCGCGGCAGATCGCGGCGGTCAGCACGGCGTGTTCGGTGCAGTCGCCTTCGCGACTCTCAGCCACTTCGATCGCCGATGCGTACCCGACCGACAAATTCTTGGTTTTGATATAGCGGCGCACGAATGTTTCGATTCGCTGGACGGCTGTTGCTGCGTCTTTCGCGTCGCCGACAGCTTTCTTCGCCAGCGCCTTGATCTTCTTGTGGTCAGACTGCACGTAGTCGGACGGTTTGAGTGCTTTCAGCGCTTCGGGGTCCTTGCCCTTGTAGACCAGCGGAGCATTTTTCGGAGCCGGTGTCGGGCGGATCGTGAGCGTTATCGTTTTGTCGTCGGCGGTTTTTACGCTCTGGTTGGCCCCGTCGAGGAACTTCGGAGCCGAGTCAGCCGATGTCGGTTTAATCGTGTAGACCAGCGGTCCGCTCAGCGCCTTTTTGCTCAGGCTCGTCGGGCTGGACAGGATCACCTTGGCCACCAGATCGAGAGTTTCATTCGACGCCAACGCCACCGCTTTGCTGCAATCGATCAGTTCGATTTTCATGCCCATCGCAGGTGTGATCGACTTCAGCGGGATGTAGTCGTCGTCCACGTAAGTAGTAGTGTTCATCTTGCCCGAGGCGCCTTGCATCACAGACTTAATTTCGGTCAGCATGACGACTCGCCCGAGCAGGTCGACCTTCGACTTCTCGCCTACAATGCTTGTTACTGTCATTGGGCTGAGGCTTGTCGGATCGAAAACGATGCTGGTGATTTTGGTCCCGGGCTTCAGGCCCGCTTTGCGTTCGGCGATCATCCGGCCGTGGCTTAGCAGGGCGCCTTTGGGCCAGTCGAGGGGCCTTTTCTGCTTCATGCCCGCGACTGTCATCTCCACGTTCAACTTACCGTCGGCGTCGATCTTACCGGTGGTGACCATCTGACCCTGATTGAGTTTCATCGAAAAGCCCAGCGGTTTCCCGTCGAGCGTTTCGGTTTCCAGAGTGTCGATGATTAGCGTGATATTGGTCCCGCCGCGAGACAGGGTCATCTTCATCATCACGCTGGTCAGGGCCTTGTCGCCTTCGATCTTGAAACCGGAAATTGAATGGCCGACTTTCTTACCGTCCATCATTACCGCAAGGTATTGCGTGCGTGGGGGGAGCTTCTTCACCTTAGGAGCCCCTGCGGCGCCTGCGGTCACCGAAAGCGTTACACCAAGGAATATCGCCAGTGTCTTATTGGCAAGATGTTTCATGTGCATTCCCTTTCCGCTTAAATTCGAACGTGCGTTGCTATATTTGTACGTCGTAACGCCTGACGCTTCAAGGGTATTGTGCTCAAGTGTAAAAGTTATCGAGCACAGCCAACCAGTCGGCGGCGTTTTTGACTGCGACGAACGCAACGCGAAGCTTTTTGGCCTTGGGGTGCATTGTTGCGTATTTGATGCCGAATTTACGCATATTCCTCGTTCCGCGCACCTCACCGTAGAACTCGGTCGCCAGGCGGAAGTGCTCGGTCATGACCTCTTTCTGCTCGAGTAGGGTGGGCATGTACATCTCCCTGCCTTCAGCCAGATCGCACCATTGGCGGAAAATCCACGGATTCCCCAAACCCCCGCGAGCGATGGACACCCCGTCAACGCCGGTCTGTTCGAACATGTCCATCGCGGCGTGTGCGTTTTTAAGGTCGCCCGAGCCGATGACAGTGTTGTTGGGGAATCGTTTCTTCACCGAGGCGAGAAACTCCCAGTCGGCAGGTCCGGTGTAACGCGTCTCGACGCTGCGGCCGTGTACGCATATCGCCGCCGCTCCGGCATCGAACGCGCCCTCGGCGATCCGCCAGAACGCTTCATGCTCGCGATCATTTTCCTTAAACGCGCGGCGGAGCTTCAGGGTCACCGGTCTCTTGCCCGACGCTGCGATAACCGCGCGAGTTATCTCGATCGCCAGTTCCGGCTCGCCCATGATATACCCGCCGCGTTTGCGACGGAGGGCCTTTCGCACCGGGCAGGCGAAGTTCAGGTCGACCACGTCGAACCCGCGCCGGTCGAGCAGTTCAGCGGCCGCTGCCATTGTTTCAGGCTCGCTTCCGATGATCTGTCCGGCGATTGGATGGTCGTCGTCGTCGGATCGTGAGATGTACAGCGGCTTGTTGGGCTTTACCATCAGGCACCTGTCCAGCAGCATTTCCGTGGCGCAGAACGGGGCGCCCATAGAGCGACACAGGGTCCGGAACGGGAGGTCTGAATATCCCGCCAGCGGGGCCAATATTACCGGGAAGTCGATTTCGACATCGCCGATTCGAAAAGTTTTTAGTTCCTTGGGCATCGCTATAGTATAATCGACAGCACGTTACATTAGGAACCATCAGATGCCAAGATCGTTAACAATTTGTATTTTATGCGGATTTGCAGCCCTGGGCATTGCGATGCTGCTGCACTGCAATGCGCCCCAAACCGACGCCGCAGACGCCGCTGCGACCCGTCCAGCCCCGACTGAGCGGATTACTTACCTCCCGCCGCAGACAACTGGCCTGGTTGCCAGCGACGAGATCGACGAGTCCAGCGGGCTGGCCGCCGGGCGAACGAACAAGGTTTTGTGGACCCATAATGATTCGGGCGATCAGCCCAGAATCTTCGCAATGAGCTACGCGGGTGCCGATCTGGCTACTCTGAAGATCAAGGGGGCGTCGGCTCGAGATTGGGAGGATATGTGCTCGTTTGCTATCGGTAACAGGAGTTTCCTGATGCTTGCCGACGTGGGCGATAATCGAGCATCCCGCGATGACTGCAAACTTTACGTACTGGCCGAACCGAAACTCACCGCCAATTCGAAGGGCAAAAAACTCACCGTCCCAGCCGCTATGACCATAAACTTCAAGTATGAAGACGGCGCCCACAACTGCGAATCGGTCGCCGTAGACACCACCACGAAAACGATATACCTGGTCTCCAAGCAAAGAGCATCCAGTTGCAAAGTTTACGCGATTCCGCTACCAAACAAGTCGCCGAAGAAACCGTTGGTCGCCAAGGCAATGGGTACTCTGAAGATACCAATGACCACCGCGATGGACATTTCACCCGACGGCCTGCGTGCGATTATCCTGACCTACCAAGACGCCTACGAGTACATCCGCCGCCCCGACGAGACCTGGACCGACGGATTCGCCCGACCCCCGCGACTAATAAAAATGCCTTTCCGCACCCAGGGCGAATCAATCTGCTACGCCCCCGACGGACGAACACTATACTTAACCAGCGAAAACCTCCCAACCCCCCTAATAAAAATCCCCGCCAAAAAACCGGCGTCAAAATAACAGATATCGCTGAGCAATTGATCAACGCTCCGCATTCCCGTTTACTGACGACGAGCGTCCCGATGTACATCGGGACTCCGCCGCGAAACGGGACTAAAAGAAACATATCAAGAAATTTGAACTAAAAGCGGATAAGTGTGGACTTTTTCACGCCGTTTAGCGGCGGGGCAACGCCCCGCGCTCGTCGTTTATCACACTGTCCGGTCACACACAAAGCGGCGAGATTGGATGAATTGTCTGGTCGGTGGAATGGGCTGGTGTTATAGTGGTTTTGGATTGGTGATTACTTCAAGGATGAAGGGTCTGGTTATGGATGATTCAACGACGCGGCGGGGTTTTCTTAAAACTGCATCAACATTGGCGGCTGGGACGTTGGCTGGCGGTGTCGGGGGCGAGATTCTTGCTGCTGATGGGGCTAAGGCAACTGTAGGTAAAATGCCCCAAAGAGTGCTTGGCAAGACGGGGGTGAAAGTCAGCATTCTTGGCGCCGGGGCCGATGGGATACTCTCGGATTCCACTAATAAGGACGCGGTGCTGAAATTCCTGACCAATGCAATCGACGGCGGGATAAACTTCTTCGATACAGCCTACATTTACGGTAAGGACGGGCGGTGCGATAAAAATCTTGGCCTGATCATGGGCACACCGCGCCGGAAGGGATTGTTCCTGGCGACCAAAACCGGGGGACGGATGTACGATACGGCTATGCGGCAGATTGAGACCAGCCTCAAACGCCTGCGCGTCAGTCAACTTGATCTGATACAAGTTCATCACGTCAGCGCGAAGGATGATGTGAAGGCGTTCGGCAAGAAAACCGGCGTCCTGACCGCTCTGCGGAAGCTGCAGGACCAGAAGGTTGTGCGATTTATTGGAATAACGGGCCATTCTGATGCGCCGCAGGTCAAACAGGCTCTGGAAATGTACGAGTGGGACACGCTCATGTGCTATGTGAACCCGGCGCGGTTCAGTTGGCCTGCATTGACCGAGCAACTGCCCGCAGCACGTAAGAACAAGTGCGGTGTTATTGCGATGAAGACCTTTGGCGGTCGTCCGGGGCGCCTTGTCGGTCGCGGTAGGGGGCGGGCCGACGCTGCGACTCTGCTTCGATTCTCCATGAGCCAACCAACCAGCGTCACCCTTATCGGAATGTCGTCGCAGAAGCAACTGGCTGAGAATCTGCAGACCGCCTACAACTTCAAACCGATGAACAGGCAGGAAGCACAATCGCTCTACAAGCAGATCAACTCCGGCGCGAAGCCCTGGAAACGCTAACTTCTTGCAGTTGAGTCGTATTCATGTTTAGCTCCCGAGGTTCAGGCCCGGCAGGGCCGTTATAATTGTAACCCAGTCCTGACGAAGATTATGCATTAAGTTTCCCAAAAGCGCTAAGCCGCAAGCGGCACGACTTCACGCTCGTTTGGGTTTTATCGAGTTTGCCGCTTGCGGCTTAGCGCTTTTGGGAGGAGTTTTTTGCATAATCCTCTGACGGACTGGGTTACAATTATGATGGTCCTGTCGGGCCTGGCGATCCGGTTTTCGGTCTGTTGATCCGGAGCGAAAATGCCTGTGTCCGAAAACACTTGCCGCCTATTTCGTCTCGCGCCGAATTACCGCCAGCCAGTCTTGGTTTGGATCTGATGGCGGTTTGCCTATGTCGGCTTTGGCTCCGCCGGTGATTTGGCGCAGCGATCCGTTCTGGAGTTTTCCGCCTTTGCGGGGGTTGAACCATTGGACGGTGAATTTGCCCCTGGCTTTGCCCAAGTCGAGTTTCGCAGCGCCGCCGTTGGTGAAATACGCCAGGTAAATCTCGCCGGGCCTGGCCAGGCAATAGGTGCGGTTGTTTTTCTTGCCCGATTCGATCAATGTATTGGCGTTGGTCATTTCCCAGAATGGTATTTTGTTGTCTTTGAAGAATTCCAGGGCGTAGCGGCAGTAGTCCCAGAATTTGTCGCGGCTTCGGTAGCTCTGGCAGGTTAGGTCCGAGTGCGCGTGTTTGTATCCGAAGTAGAATTCCAGGCCCGCTCCGCCAGCCATAATGTTGCCCCAAAGTGCGTTTTTGCGGCCGTCGGTGTGGCTGGCCCCGGCGTCGTTGTCGGGGCGCAGCGCATGGGTCGGGTCGCCGGGTTCATCGCACGCCACCACCCACGGTTTGCCCGCTTTGGCTGAGCGAGTGATGTAGTCAAGCGTGCGGCTGTGGACTTGGTGGAAGTCGGAGCGGTTGGTTTGCAGTGAGAAACCGGTGAGGGCTGAGGCCTTGCCCAGAAGATCGTAGTGCGGGTTGCCCATGTTGTGAATTACGATGTTGTGCTGGTACGGGTCGGTGGTGTGGAAGTAGTTAGCCCAGTCGACCTTCTGTTTGTGCGAGGCGTTGTTGATCTCCTCGCCGAGGTTCCAGTTCAGCGCCAGATTATGTGCGAATCGTGCGATAAGCTCGCGGTAGTAGAGCTTGCGGTGGGGGCCTAAATTGCCCTTGTCCAGCAGTAGTTCGTTCTCTGTTTCCTGGGTCTTGAAGTGCAGATACATGCCCATGTTCGAACCGTGCTCAAGAACAATCGCCCACTGGTCCATTCGCGAGCAGTCCAGATGTTCTCGCTCGTTGTAACTCGTGTAGGGGAATACGTTTCGGTCGTCGCCTGCGATGTTCATCGGCAGGAACGAAAAAGCGTTCATTCCTTCGGACGCCAGGTAATTAATCGCCCCGATGATCCCCTTGCCCTTGTTCTTTTGCCACGTCGGATCACCCGCCCGCCAATCCTTAACGTGCGGGGTCCAGGTCTTGATCAGGTTGTCCTTGTGCCCGTCGCTCTTGAACGGGCCGTCGAAGTCTTTGTACGCCAGGAAGTTCTCAGGCGCGTCGGCTCCGCACTTGAGGAAGTATTCCCCACTGCCGGCGAATCGCAGGTGATGCTTGCCGACGTACTGGAGGCGCCCCCTGGCCCGCAGGTCGCGACCGGTCTTGTCGCTGGGCTTGATCGTGAACGTTCCGGACTTACCGTCGCAACCGGCCACCGGCGCGCCGGCGATGTCGCTTGCCGCGGCCTGCTTGCCCTTGACGAACGATACGCGATAGGACCACTTGCCCGTTTTGTCCGGCGAGAGGTGGGCTCGCCACTTAACCCCGGACTCCGCCGACGTGTTGGCTGAGTTACCGTCGGCTGCGAAGTAGCCCGGTACTGCGTATTTCGGCGAGCCTGACTCGTGTTTGAACGTTACGGTCATTCGGTAGTCCATAAACGGATTGGGCGTTTTGTCCATCTCGTTGGCAAACGGTCCGTTTTGCGTAATGGTGACCTTGTGCCATTGTTTCAGCTCACCGCTTACTGTCACGCCTCCGTCGCCGTCGGGAGCTTTTTTAGTTTTGTCCGCAGTTGCCTTGGTGGAAGCGGCAAACGGTTTGGGCGCCTTGCCCATTTTCACGCGTGATGCCGGGCCGTGTCCCTTAACCGCGGTTTTCTTTTCCTTGACCATCATCCATTTGTCGAACTCCGTACCGTCTTCGCGCATCGAGAACATGATCGCGTGCAGGCCCGGTTTTTTGACATTGAGGAACAGTTTGTACGGTTCACCGGTGTGCTTTTTGTCGGTTCGTTGCTTGCTGCCCCAAACCCACTTGTTCTTACCGATCCACTGCATGCGTTGGCCCGATGCCGGCCAGGTTCCGTCGATACCGACGTGCAGCCCGTTGTCCTCTCCGTTGGTCGAGAATATCCTCGCCCAGACGTAGTACTTGCCCGGCGTGTTGAAATAGACCCTGTAGTATAGGACGGCCATCTTGCCTGGGGTGTTGCTGAAGTTTTTGCCCGTGATGAGTTTGTCGGCGTGCGTGCGGCGGGTGTCGGGCAGGATCTCGACGTATGCTCCGCCGCTTGCGTCTTTCAGGTGCGGCGGGTCGCCGTCGGGATTTAGTTTCGGCTGTTGGTTGGGAGTAAAAATGAACCAGCTGCGAACTTTGTTGAGCGTTTGTTTATAAAAATGCTCAGCCTCGACCACCACCACCCCGTCTTTCTCCTCAAAGGTGACGCGTGGGCTTGTAATTGGTCGTCGAGGGTCTGCCGCTGCCTTCAATCTTGCGGTATACCCCAGAGCCATTACGAGCATTAAGGCGAACGTTACTGATTTGATGCGCATGAGATATCTCCATGTTGATAAACATTTCCCGGATAGTATCTGCGGAGATTGTATATGATGTGGTTGATTGGGCAAATATAAAAACGGGGCGGCCTGATTAAAGCCCCCTCGTATTGTGGGGTCAGAGCTTGATTAGTGATTAAGGAAGGAGCCCATAATCACTAATCAAGCTCTGGCCCCCATATATGTGCGGATTACAGCAGCGGTATTCCTGATTCGCGGCAGATGTCTACGACTTCCTTGGGCCAATGGCTGACCTGGACCTCGCCGATGTGCGCCTTTTCCAGGAGCAGCATGCAGAGCCTGCTCTGTCCGATCCCGCCGCCGATGCTCTGCGGCAGGCTGCCGTCGAGCAGCAGCTTGTGCCAGGGCAGTTCCGTGCGGTCCATGCAGCCGCGGATATCCAACTGCTTGAGCATCGTATCGGCGTCCACGCGAATACCCATCGACGAGATTTCAAACGGGATCTGCAGCAGGGGATTCCAGACGAATATATCACCGTTGAGCCCTTTGGTCTCGGGCGATGTCTGCGTGGTCCAGTCGTCGTAGTCGGGCGCTCTGCCGTCGTGGATTTTCCCGTCGGGCAGCTCGCCGCCGATTCCGATGATGAATACCGCGCCATGGGTCTTGCAGGCTGCGGCTTCTCGCTCTGAGCGGGTCGCGTCGGGATATTGTGCAGCCAGTTCTTCTGTGTGTACGAAGGCGATTTCGTCGGGCAGCCAAGTTGTCCGGTTGTGGAACTTATCAGCCAGTTCGGCTTCGGTGTCCTTGATCGCCGCGTAAATGTCGCGCACTACGCCTTTCAGCGTGTCGAGGGTGCGTTCTTCGGGCGTGATCACCCGCTCCCAGTCCCACTGATCCACATAGACCGAGTGGATGTTATCGAGATTGTCCTCGTCAGGGCGAAGGGCGTTCATATCGGTGTAAATTCCCTGCCCGACTTCGAACTTGTACTTATGCAGCGCCAATCGCTTCCATTTGGCCAGCGAATGAACTATCTGGCAGGTCGTGTCGTTATCGGCGAGAACACCGAACGATACGGCCCGTTCGGTACCGTTCAAATTGTCCTGGATACCGGAGTCGGCTTGGACGAACAGTGGCGCGGTGATTCGATCGAGGCCCAGGCGGCTGGCGAGGGCTCGTTCAAAATGATCCTTGGTGAACTTGATGGCCTGCTCTGTTTTGCAGACGTCCATCGCGGCATGGTAACCTTCGGGGATAATTGTGCTCAAATCACTGCTCCTGTAACGGAATTTATCGCTATTTTCGGGCCTGTTATGAGCCATAGGATACCCGGAATCGCACTGTTTTACCAGCGATCTGTGCTGAACGGATAGTGAAATGGCACAGATATTTTAGAAATGGTCATGACGGATTAGTTAGTGGGGATAGGGGGATACGGTGAATCACGATGTACTTCGGGATTGTGCTGTAGCGAAGCGGAAGTCCCGATTTTACATCGGGATTGGATATTGTTCCGTTTTTCCACCCATCCATCATAACCCCAAAAAAAATGCAACCCCTCGTGATTCGGAGGGGTTGCATTGGTGTGCTTTACATCTTTTTACAGATGTTACATCTTTTACAGCTGTTTTTACGTGCGTCTGATTCTTAACGGTTTCGTCGACGTTTGAGCAATGCGATTCCGCCAAGGCTCCCGATGCTTATCGGGACTTTCGCTTGCGCTTCAGCAAAGTGGGAAGGCCTGCGGCCATCATAATAATAATCGTCGCTGGTTCGGGGACCAGTTGGAAGTCGATTTCGTCGAGCATTATTCCCGCAGGTACTCCGCCTGTATCGTTCAGCGTGAACGACAGCAGGATATCGTTCAGGCTCAGCAAACTCGGGTCGTCCACCTTGACACTGTAGCTTTCGAAATCGCCTGCCAGAACCGCTGGCGCCCCGATCGTGTCGATGAGCTGCCCGTCCAGTTCGATAGTCAGCGTCCCGGAAGTGCTCGTGAACTCGTAGTCAAAGAATATGCTAAACGCCAGGTCCGGAGTCGAGACGGTGTGAGTTACCGATACCGGCGAACCTGTAAGCAGCTCCAGGCAGTAATTGCTCGGATCGCCCGGATCGACGATAGTTTGAACCGTTCCGGTTGCAGACGGCGTCCAGGAGGCCATCGACCCAGCATTGAACGTGCCCTGGACGAACATGCTGGGGATGTTCAGCGTGGCGCCCCAAATGTTGTTGCGATAGAGCACCGCCTCGTTTGCCCAGACAACCGTGTTTCCGCTTATGTCGGACCATCGCTCCATTGCTGTGGCGGTTGATATTTGGAATTCGTATCCGGTCGCCAGGTTCTTACCCCATATATTGTTGTTTCCGTTTCGCGCGTCGGACCAGACGGCGATGTTACCGTCAATTTTGGGTAGCCCCGACCAGGTAACGCTGGTTGTAATCGGCGTTTCGACCCCGGCGACGATGTTGAATGCGTAAACGTTTGATATACTGGAGCGTGTGCTGCGGTAGACCACCGTGCTTCCGCTTATGTCAGGCTCTACGCAGTGATTTACCCCGTCGCTGGCGAGAACTTCGGCGCCCGTTTTGATATTGCGTGCATAAAGATCAATTCGTGATCCGGATCGATAGTCTTCGTAAACGAGCATATCACCGTCTAGCCCCATCTTGGCGTAGCTTCTGGCGTTGTCCGGAACAACGACAAATTCGCCGGGCGAGGAAAGGTCGTAGCCGTAAATGGCTTTCTTTCCGCCGCGAGCGTCGTACCATACAACGTTGCTCCCGCTGATCTGGGGCAGGCCCCGCGCGCCGGAGGCTGTGCAGACCGGGGTAAGAACGCCTGTGACGACGTTTCGCGCGTAAATGTGAGTGTCGGAGCCGACTGCTTTGGCCCAGACAACGTTTGGTCCCGAAACGCATGGCGCCCAATCTCTGGAGTAGTCGTCATCCACGTTGAAATGATTTTCGGACCAGATATTGTATCCATCGACATCCAGATCGTAAGCAATAGCGCTGCCGCCTGAATTGCTGTTGTAGACCACGCGATTACCGCTAATTCTGGGGTATGACTGCCAGCGGGGGTCGTTTGTGATGGTGAATGGTTCGACTTCCGCAGCCCGGATCGAACCGGAAATGGAAAAAAACGCGCAACAGATGATGACGAATCGGCGTGTGTTAGTCATGACGAATCTCCTTTTTTATCCTTCAATGACTGAGATGTTTAATTGTGCCCCGTCCGGACCGTCCGCAATCAACCCGGCCTGATCCGTATGGGATATAGTAAATATTGTATGCTGAAAAGGGTTTGAGTCAAGATAATATTAAATACTTGGGTTTACCGTGGTTAGGATTTTACCGAATGAATACGCCCAAAACCATTATGCAACAATCGCGTTAGTTCGTGCGGAGTAATTCTTTTCAGACTGCTGCTAAACCGCAAGCGGTGAACATTCGAACGCGCGGTCAGATTAGCATCAGGTCTTGAATCTTGCTAGCAAAAACATGAGGCTTGTGCACGATATTCGCGGCGTGAACCACATGTTCACAGCAGCGGGGGGTGTGTACCTCAGATTTGAACCGGGTGGTGGCGGGTTTGATGGCCTGCTCCAGATATGATAAACGTGCATGATGCTGAGCTATTTCTGTAACTTATTTGCAAGCAACAGGTTGAGGTGTGCTCTGTCGGTCTTGGCTGGGTCTGAATCGGGTGCCACCCATGGCCCGTATAAGTAGTACCACTTATACGGGATAGAAGTACACAGTCGATATGTGTGAAGCAATTGTGAACCTGCTGTTAGCTCGCTTGCAGGTGCTGGACTGGTGATATCGCCTTGGCGGGCGGTAGGCCAAATCGCTACTTATGACCGTTGGGTGAGCGTTGCTGGTTTTGGATGCGGGGTCGCTTTTTGGTGCAAAATGCGTATGATTCCACGCATGACTGATGCGGATATAAAACCTGTTAGCGTGGCGCTGGTTTCTTTGGGATGCCCGAAGAATCTTGTGGACTCTGAGAAGATGATGGCGTGTTTGGCCCAGGGCGGATGTGTGGTGGGAGCCCCGATGGACGACGCCGACGTGATAGTAATCAACACGTGCGGATTCCTGGCTGACGCCCGCGACGAGGCGATGGGCGTTATCAATGAGGCGTTGGCGTGTAAGGCGTCGGGTCGAACGGCTCGCGTTGTGGTTGCCGGTTGTCTCGCCCAGCGCAACGGAGACGATCTGTTCGCCCAGGCGCCCGGAATAGACGCGATAGTAGGCGTTAACGATCGCGAGGCGATCCTGCAGGCGGTTACCGGGCAGAGCAAATCGCAGGTCGGGCCATACAGCGGGGCGATCGGCAGCGACGCTGGGCGGTTCCGCCTGACGCCGAAGCATGTGGCGTATTTACGGGTGGCTGAAGGGTGTAGTCATAACTGCCGCTTCTGCACGATCCCGGCGATTCGCGGTCCGTTCCGCTCGAAACCGGCGGGTGACGTGCTCGCAGAAGCCGCCGAACTCATCGCCGACGGAGCGGTCGAACTGAACGTAATCGCCCAAGACACCACAAGCTACGGGACCGACCAGGGCGACGTTGACCTCGCCGGGTTACTGAGGCAACTCGACGCGATGGACGGGGCGGTTTGGATCCGCCTGATGTACACCTATCCGCGAAGGTTCAGCGACGAACTGGTCCAGGCGATCAGCCAGTGCCCCCGCGTGGTCCCGTACGTCGACATGCCGCTGCAGCACATCTCCGAAAGCGTCCTGACGCGAATGGGCCGCAAGATCGAACGGCAGCGCGTTGAAGAACTGCTGGACTCCCTGCGAGAAGCCGGCGTGTTCATCAGGACCACTTTTATCGTAGGATTCCCAGGCGAAACGCAGGCTGAGTTTGACGAACTGCTGGAGTTCGTAAACGAATTTGAGTTTGATGCTCTCGGCGTTTTCGCATATTCTCCAGAGCCCGGCACGTCGGCAGCCGACATGCCGGACCAGATACCCGATGACGTGAAAGACCAGCGTGTGGCTGCACTGATGGCCGCCCAGCAGGAAATCGCGTTCGATGTGAACCAGGACGCAGTCGGGCAGATGGTCGATGTGCTGGTCGACGGGATAGACGACCAAGGCCGATGCGTCGGGCGCCACGCCGGGCAGGCTCCGGAAATCGACAGCCTGTGCGTTCTTACCGAGCCCAGAGAGGCTGGTGAAATGCTCACTGTTGAAGTCGTGGGCGCAGATGGTTACGATCTGATCGTCACGCCGCTGAGCAACGACGAATAATGTTTTAAAGTTAGAAGTTAAATTAAACAGTCGCGCTACTGAAAATATAAAAACATGAACTGGAAGTTACCTAATCAATTAACTGTCGGGCGGATGGTCATTTCGATCGCCTTCTTCGCGCTGCTCGGCACGTACGAGCAGGGTACGTCTGCGGGGCGATGGTTGCTGAACATTGCGTTCGTCCTGTATATCATCGCCGGGATCACCGACGTGCTCGACGGATACTTCGCTCGCAAGTGGGAAATCACCAGCGCGTTCGGGCGAATACTCGACCCGGTGATGGACAAGATCCTGGTGGTCGGCGGATTTATTATGCTCGCCGGTCCGAACTTCGCGATGCAGCCCGGTGCGGCCGACGCGCAATTGCCCGGATGGCTCACTGGCGGTATGGCCTCGGGCGTTCAGGCCTGGATGGTTGTTGTGATTCTCGGGCGCGAGTTCCTGGTTTCCGGGGTGCGCGGGTATAGCGAGTCGCAGGGGATGAAGTTCCCAGCCACACCGGCGGGTAAGATCAAAATGTTCGTTCAGTCGTTCGCGATATGCACCGCATTGTACCAGCAGGCCAATGTGGCGACGCCAATGTGGGCGGTCTGGATGAAAGTTATCTGCGTGTGGTTGGCGGTTATCGTAACGCTGGCCAGCGGCGTGTCGTACATAGCTAAGGCCAAGGGCCTGCTCATGGGGAGCGATGAATAAGTTAGGCAAATTTCTGACCACTGGCCTGGGTACGGGTTATGCGCCCGTGGCTCCGGGTACGTTCGGTTCGGCCGGCGCCGTGGTGGTTTACGCTCTGGCGGTCTGGGCGCTGCCCACGCCGTATTGCGTACTCGGCGTGATGGCGATCGTCGCGATATTCTTCTCAGCCGCCTGCGTTTTGCTCGGCCCGTTCACCGAGAAGGCGTTCGGTA
>JABGPF010000067.1:10967-21810 GCA_018645065.1 Phycisphaerales bacterium | reverse complement strand
GGACCTGGAATACTGCGTTCAGTGCGTCGGTGCACACTTCGCCTGACGCTGCGGCGGCGGGCGCGACTTCTTCGGCGAGCACCTCTGCATCGGCGGCGATGGTATTACCGTTAATATAGGCCAGCGTGCCCAAACTTACAGTAATCAACAAAACGACAGCGAATCCAAGTGCGAGCTTTTTCCCGATGGTCATCTTCTTAAACATGATAACTTCCCTTCTTCCCTTGTCCGGCTAATTAAAGCGGGTGTCTAATTCGTTTTTCGATTCGCCCGAGCCGCTTGTTCCCGGGGGGACCGCTCTGTTGGACAGTCAGGGGATCCAATTTACTATCGAATCCATTGAATTTATCGGGGGAAGTTTGGCTAGACTTTATGGCGAGAAATGGTACTCTATCGACCCCTTAATGAGTACTTAAAATGCTTATTGGGGTGTGGGCTAAATGTGGCGGGGTTCTACTGTGTTTGGTTAAGATTTGTCAATGTAGTAAGTTAGGGAAGATTTTGTCTTGGGTCGCCTGGAGGCAGCTTTCCCTGTCCTACGGCTTGGGCGAGCACGCTCTGCAGGTTAGAGCCTGTATTTGTGATGTCGAGTTTGGCTCTGATATTTCTTCGATGTTTGCTGACGGTGGTCGGGGCGATGTGTTCAGTGGCTGCTATTTCCTTGGTGGTGCGTCCCTGGTGGATCATCCAGCAGATGCGTATTTCGGTTGGCGTAAGTTTCGCCAGGGTTCCGGTCAGGCGGTCCACAAATGGCGAGGTTATCGTGTTAATCGCCAGTTCAACCTGCTCGATCATGCGGATGTGATGTTGTCCCAGGCCTTGTCTGAGCATTGCGAGCATCGGGAGCACCACGCTGTGCAAGTTGCCCTGAATGGTTTGCCCCAGGCGGTCACGCTCATTCTGGATAACGCTCATGAGTTCTTGCAGCGCTACGTTCTTTCGTTCCAGGTCGATGTTGGAGTTCAGGAGTTCGGTGGAGCGTTGTCGCAGTTCGTTTTCGGCGTTGGTTTGCGGGGTGATGTCTTGTAGCGTTTCGATGGCTCCGATTATATTTCCTTGCTCATCGCGGATAGCGGCGGCCAGGAAATGTATCATCACTGGTTTTCCTCGGAGATGTAGCGAATCAACGGCGGAGAAGGCTCCGGAGCTCAGTTTTTCCGGTTTGAGATTCTTTCCTGCGTACAGTTTGTGAATTTCGTCTTCGCGTTCTTCCAGCACCAGGTTCGCCAGGAGCGGTCTTGATTTTCCAATGTAGAAGGCTCGCGAGGGGATTGGCCCTCCGACGGCTTCGTCGCTGGGTACGCCAGTGAGGTCTTCACAAGCGGTGTTCCAGTGCGTTACATTATGATTGGTGTCGATAATCAGCACCGCCACCGGGCATCCGCCCAGAGCTCTGTCCAGGAACTGCTGCGGAGGTATTATGTTTTCAGTCACTTTATTTTCTCTTTCGAGTTGCCTGGTCCAAACAAGGCGTGCGTAAATGGTGAAACTACACCACAGTATAGCATTATACCATTGTTCAGCAAAGTAAGAGCTCCTAGGCATTTCGCGGTGCTGAAAATCTTGACATCACCGCGGGTTTTCGATAGCTTTGCGACTATGCAAAATATACTTGATACCGGGATAAACTATCGTTTGAAAAGTCTGTTGGCAGTGGTTGCGATTGCTGCTATATGCTGGATGCCCGCACCTGCATCCGCAGAGGGCAAGATCGCGGTGACCAAGGGGCAGACAATCGCTTTTCTGGGCGATTCGATCACTGCCGCCGGAGCCAGAAACGGAGGCTACTGCAAGCTCGTTCTCGACGGGCTCAAGCAGCAGGGGATCGAAGCCAAAGGCGTTTTCGCCGGTATCAGCGGGCATAAGTCCAACCAGATGCTGGGCCGTCTGGAAAAAGACGTTATCAGCAAGAAGCCCGACTGGATGACCCTGAGCTGCGGTGTTAACGACGTCTGGCACGGAGCCAGAGGCGTTGCACTCGAACCGTACAAGAAGAACATCACCGAGATAGTAACCAAAGCCCAAGCCGCCGGGATCAAGGTCATGCTCCTGACGTCGACTATGATCGGCGAAGATCAGCCCAACGCACGCAACCAGAAGCTCCTGCCCTACAATGCATTCATCAGGCAGTTGGCCAAAGATAAAAATTGCCTCCTTGCCGACCTGAACACCGATATGCAGGAAGCCCTGAAAAAGTTCCCCAAGGAACGCAAGGGCAACAAGCTCACCGGCGACGGGGTGCACATGAACGCTGCGGGCAACAGGATGATGGCCCTGGGTCTGCTGAAAGCTTTCGGCCTGACCGACGCACAGTTAACCAGCACGGAAAAGGGCTGGCGCGATATGCCCAACACCAGCCGCGTAAGAGTCCAGATCGGCATGTCGGCGAACGAAGCTGAAAAGCTCAACGCCATCGCCGCCAAAGCCAAAAAGTCTCTCTCGCAACTCTTCACAGAGTTCCTTAACGAAAAGAAAGCCGCAATGCTCAAAGAGTAAAGTGGCGACCGAATATCCACCGCTTGCGGTTTAGCAGTCTGAAATGTTAATACACGAAAGCCCAGGGCATCGTCGCCCTGGGCTTTTTAATTTCACCGTCGCACCCGGAACGTTGCCCCGGGCGGTCTGCCCTGAGCTCGTCGAAGGGGCGGTGTGGGTTTTCAAGCGGAGAAGTTTACTTCTTGCCTTTTGGGGCCTTGGGTTGCTTGGGCTTTTTCACGTTTTTTTTCTGGGCGCTGTTACCTTTTGCCATCGGAGTATCCTTTGCATTTTAATAGGTCGCGAGTTCATTGTAGCTCACGCTTGCGTTTAAGATACGTTCTTCAAGCGACAAGGCAAGGGTTTTCCAACCAGCGGTAAAAATTTTATGCACCGCCGCATTGGTGTGTTCACTGTGTCAGACGGTCTTGGTGACTCCTTTTTTGGGTTTCGCCGGTTTGCTGGGCGCCTTGGCGGGTTTGGTCATTCTGCGGTACTTGGCGATTTTGTTCAGAAGATTTGTTCGGTCGGGATGGTCAGGTTCGAGGTCCAGCACCAATCGCCATTGCAGAACCGCTTTTGCGTACTGCCGGGCTTCCTGATAGGCGTTTCCCAGGCTCAAATGCAGTGAGGTGGTCTGCGGGCTTGCGTTGACAGCCTTTTCCAGGAACTCGATATACTTGGTGAAATCACCGGCTTGGTTGTGCTGGCCGGCCACTTTCAGATACGCTTCGACCAGCGTCGGTTCGTAGGCGTCTTTGTCCAATTTAATCGCTTCTCCGAGAAGTGAGATGTACTCGTCGTACTTGTTTATTCCGAAGGCGGCTTGTGAATAATAGAAGAAGAACAGCGCCTTGTCCTCTTTGGGTATCGTCTCGCGGATATTGGCGAACATTTCGTAGGCTCGTTTATAACGGTGTGCGTTCAGGTAGATGTTGGCTTTTAGGAAATGGATATCCGGGCGATCTTTGATACCGTCTGCAATTGCGCGTGCGACCTGGTAGATCGCCGAATTGCTCGGTGCTGCGCGGAAGGTGTCCTTCTTGCCCGGTTCGGGCTCAATCAGGTACCAGTTTCCGTTAATCGTTCCGATCTTACCGGCTTTGACGGTGACAACGGAGACCTTCCCGAAATAATTTCGCAGGTTAAAATACGCCGAGCCGAGTTTGTACCGTAGCACGGGGCTGTCGAGGTTCAGATTCAGTGCTTTCTGGTAGGAATCAGCCGCCAGTGCGAACGAATTACTCGCCAGATGTATGTTTCCTATCCGGTAATGATCGGTTGCGTTTTTCGGATTGAGTTTGATCGCTTCCTTGTAATACTTCCGGGCCTTTTTGTGGTCGTCAAGGTTGTAGAAGGCTTCTGCCAGCAGTTGATACGTCGTGTAGTCGTGGCGATACTGCAGGAGCGGTTCGAGGATCTTTACGGTGTTTTTCCAGTCCTTACTCCCGGCGAAAATTTGCCCTAGCAGTTGACCGGCCTCTACGTGATCCGGCGCCGATTTGAGGATGACCTTCAGTTGCGCCTCAGCCAGTTGCGGTTTGTCGGCGTATCGATACGCTCTGGCCAGGTACAGGCGGTAGCTGGTTTTGGCGTCTTTGGCGTCGACGGCCTGTTTCAACAGCTTGATCGCTGCATCGTAATTACCGGTCAGCATCGCCTTCCTGCCGTCCTGGAACAACTTCTGCGTTTTGGTCGGCTTGTTGTTGTTCGCGGTGTTGTTCTGTTGGGCCCATACCGTTGAGGCTCCCAACAGCATTGCCATTAGCGTCAGGGCGGCCAGGACTCTTGGGTTCGCTGGGTTCTTTGTCTGCATGATTATGTTCTCCATGATCCGAAGTTTGTTTTATGCGTTTGGTGAAAAAGTTCTCGTTTCTTCGGCGTTTATAACCGGTATGTTTTTATCCAACTGATCTGTTCTTTTGCCTTTGTGACCATGGGGCCTTTGGGGAAGTTGGTTATATAGTTTGTGTAGGCGTCCATCGCTTCGACCCATTTTCCGGCGTGTTCGTAGTTTTCTGCGATGGCGAACTGTGCGGCGTCGGCCCGGCTTGAGCGACGGTAGTTACGCAGGAAGGCCTTGTATGCGCTGATGGCGTCGTCGGCTTTTCCCTGCTTTTCGTAGTATTGGGCGATCCGCCAGCTGGCGTCTTCAGCCACACTCGTACCGCTGAACTGCCGGACGATCTCGAGGTATGTTTTCATCGCGGCATCAGAGTCTTTTAACCTCTCGGCGTAGATGGTCGCCATTCGCAGGAGCGACTCGTCGGCCTTGTCGGCGGCGGCTACTTTAGAGGCCTTTTGGTAGGAACTCACCGCGAGCCGCAATGATGCGTTTATCTTGTCCTGGCGATCGGCGAGTTGTTTCGCCGTCAACGTCGCGACCTGCTGTTCAGCCAAATCGGCCATGATCGCCGCATTGGCAGTGTTGAACTGCCCGGTTTGGAAAGCGCCTCTGGCCATTTCCAGTTCGGCGTTTTGTTCGTCCTTTCCGGCTTTGAATTGTGCAATTCGCTTTTTGTTATCGAGAGTGACCTGGCGTCGACCTCTGGCGAAGTTACCGTAAGCGAGTTTTTGTGCGTAGTCTCGTTGTTTTGAGATTGTCGATGCTCGCGTTACTGCGCCCAGGGAGGTGGCTTCTGTTTCGTAACTTTGCCCGACCATGTACAGGGCGTCGTCGGCCAGCGGGCTGTTGGGATATTTCTCCCCGACTTCCAGCAGGGCGGTGCGAGCCTTCCTGGTCTCGCCCATTGTCAGATAGGTCGTTCCGACCTTGAACAGTGCGTCGTCTGCGAAGTGTGACGTCGGCCACTTTGCGGTGACCTTTCGATATTCGATTATCGCTTTTACTGGATTGGAAAGTTTCAAAGCGACGATCGTTGCGATCTGGTATTGTGCGTCGAAGGCCTTTCTCTGGCCTTTCTCATCGACGAGCACCTGATAGCGTGTCAGGTCTTTCAGCACGCCTATTCGGCGGGTTGCTTCTGTCAGGCGGGAGTCTTTCTTGTTGCTCGCGTAGGTCGTGAGATAGTCCCGATATGCGTTTGACGCTTCACGCCATTTGCTCAGGTTAATCGTGCATTCTGCGATAGACCACTTGGCCTCTCGGACCCACACTCCGCCTGCGAACTCATTTATGACTCGCGTGTATGCTGCGATGGCGTCTTCCCATGCTTCATTGGCCTGGTGGATTTGTCCGATGCCTGTCAGGGCTTGTCCCGCCTGGGCGTGGAGTGGGAAGCTGTCGACGAACGACTCCAGCACGTGCAATGCTTCGACCCAGCGTTTTTCGCCTTTTAGTTGCGTTCCAATCTGGAACATTGCCGCCTGGGCGGTTGAATCGTTTCCGCCCCGTGCGAAGTTCAGTTCGATATACGCCTCAGCCGCCCGGAGTGGTCGGCGGAGGTTGTGCTGGTATATCTGTGCGATTTTCAGCGAGGCCTGCGCCGCAAGTGCGTTTGTCGGGTAGTCGTTGCTGATGTCCGTGCAGACCACGATCGCCTCGGTGTAATATCCCTTGGCCGACAGTTCGCTGGCGATACCCCAGAGCATCTGTGGGATCGTTGCGATTTGCGGATGATCGTGGAACTTGGCGGCCACTTTCAGCAACTCCTTGCCCGCTCGGACGTATTGCCCGCGAGCCAAAGTAGCACTGAAGGCGTTTACTACTCGTGCCTGATTCAGGAAGCTGTTGGCGATTGCCCACTGGGCCTCGTGCAGGATTGCTTTTTCGTCCGGAAGGTCGGTTACTATCGCCTCAAGCTGCGTGCGAGCTTTGGCGAATCGGCTGGCGACTTCGGCGAGTCTTTCCTGCGTGGTGGTTTTACTCTTCACCGGTTGGGCCGCCCAGGACAGATAATCCCGCGCGATCGCAAGACGAAGCGTGGGCATTTCAATGTCGCTCGGGTTGTCGCCGAGGAAACGCTCAAGCATCGCCGCCGACTTCGACCACTTGGCGATACTACGCCAATGGCCGATCATCACCATGATTTCACCGCGCGACTGGTCGGCGGTGATAGTCTGGGGATATTTCACGCGGATCGACTGGAACACATCGTACGCTGAGCCCAGGAATTTCTCCTGTCGTGCGATTTCGGCGTCCGAGAGCACCGGGATCATGATGCCGCGCTGAATCTTTCGTCCCTGTGAGGCTTGCCCGAGGCCTTTGGCTTTGTCCCGTGCGGCGTACTGGTAATTTAGCCCGTCGTCTTTCAGGCGTGCGATTCGTGTGGCTTGGTTGGTGTTCTGGCGCCTGATTTCCGCCATCGCCAGTACGTCGCTCTCACGCAGTTCTTCCTCTGCGGCGTCGGCTACTTCCTTGCGGATGTCTTCCAGTTTTGAGATGCGGCTCATTATTTTTGCTGGCTTGGATAACGTCAGGGTTCCACCGGTTGCCACGGTTGGCGAGGGCTTTGCTACGGGTGCAGCGGGTTCGGCGGGCTTGGGCATCTCGCTGCCTGGCCCGGCCGCTACGGACATGTCCGCATCGTCGCTAACGTCGCCCCAGCCCATCGCCAATGCCGAGACCCCATGCCCACCGCGTCGGGGTTTGCGTTTCGGTGAAGTAAGAGTTTTGAGTAGACCGGTTGCATGTGCGGGCATCACCTTTCCCAGGCGGCAGAGTCCGCGGCAGAATTCCAGACGCTCTGGTCTGCGGATGTCCAGGCCGGCACCCAGCAGGTTTGCGAAGACGCCTTCTGCGACGTCCCATGATCCTACGTTCACGTACTGCATGGCGGTTTTGCTGATCCGCGCGATGGCGCTGCCAACCAGCGGGCTTGTGGGTTTGGCTTTGATGAACGCCTTGTAGGCATTGATCGCCGCAGTGAACTCTTTGCTGATTGTCGCTGGCGGCGGGTCGTTTGGTTTTCTGTCGGTCAGCGTTTTGCTTAGTGCGTGTTCGGCTTTTGAGTAGAGTGCGTTTGCCGCAATCAGTTCTGCGTTTTCAGCTTCGCTGGCTGCGGTTGGTGAGCCCTGGGACAGCACCTTTGACTTGGCTGCGAATGTGGCGAAATCTTTGTATATTCCGATGGCGACATCGTATGCCTTGTGCTGCTCGAATATTCTCGCGGTACCGTATATGTTCCGAACGGCCGCCGGTACGTAACTGTGAGTGGGGCGGTCGGTGATGAACTTCTTGTAGCCCGCAATTGCTTTTTTAAATGCGTCGTTCAGGGCTATTTTGTCTTTTGCTTTGTAGCGTTTCAGTGATTCGGCCAGGGCGGTTTGGGCTCGTTGCATATGGAATCCAGCCAGCGAGATCTGCGCGAAGGCGTCGGCGGAATCTACCGGTTTGGTACCCTTGGTCAGAATCGCCTGCTGGGCGATGTCGAAGTATTCCAGTTCCTTGTAGTGCTCCACAATTTTCGCGGTGATGGTGCGTGCCTGTTGGACTATCGCGTCATTGTCATTTCGCTGGTCCTGCATGGTGTAGCAGGCGATAAGCGCCTTGGCGTGGGACGGATCGAGCTTCCGCGGGACGGAGAATCCAGCGTTCAGCAGGCGGGCCTGGGTCGCGTTTGCTTGCGTGACCCACACGCTGGTTATCGCCAGTTGCACCGATGGTTTCTGGGCAGCGTGCATAGCGGTCGCGAGTGTTCCGTAGGCGGTGCGGGCCAGGTCGTAGTGGTCTCGGGCCAGCCATGGACGCAGATGCGCGTTCAACCGCGTGAGCATCGCCGAGCCCTGGGCTGCGTCACGGGCGATTATTTGCGACATCATCGCCAGCATACGCTTCTGGTGATCGCTGAGCGTTTTGTTGTCCGCGTCGCGACCGGCTTTGATGTTCTTTGCGAATGTTTGCGAGGCGTAGGCGTTCAGCAGGTCTATCTGCTTGACCATCAGCGCGCCCCACGCCGAGTTGTCCTTCGAGACCGTAGCCAGGAGCCTGGAGTGAATCGACAGCGGGATATTACGGGACGGGTCCTGCGTGAAGCCGGCGTACAGCGCTTCGATGTTGGTGACGATCGTTATTGCGTTTGTAACGGCCTTTGGATCGGCGTCGGCTTTGATGACATCCAGTGCGATTTCAATCGCCCAGCCGTGCGCCGCCTTCATGGCGGTCACCTTCGGCGGGAACGGAACGCTCACCGCCAGCGTGTTGGCCTTGTGAGCCAGCACTGCGATGTTCGCCCAGGTCGACTGGAGCGGAAACTCGGTCATCACCGCTTTGTATCCGGCCACGGCGCCGACCAGGGCCTTGGGAGTGTTCCCTGTCGGCAGCTTGCCCGCGCTGGCCAGTTTGGTTAGCTCCTCGATCGCCATTGTCGAACGGAGCTGTGCAATAGCGAGAAGCGACGTTGCACGCGAGGTTTTCGGTAGCGGAGCTTTGGTGAGCATTTCAATTCCCGCTATGGATGCGCCGTAAGCCTTTACCGAAACGTAGCGTGTTTGGATGTGGCTGAGTATCAGTTTATGTGCAGCCGTTGCGTCGGATGTTCGTATGCTTTTGGCGATTTTCTGAGCGGTCAGCTTTATCGCCTGAACGTCGAACGCTCCTAGTTTGGCGGTGGGTTTGGGTTTGGCGGTTTGGTTGGTCAGCGTCAGATACACCGAGATCAGGCGGCTTGTCGCGTCGCCGGCAAGGCGGTGATCGGCGTTGGCTGCGAGCCATGTTTTCAATGCGGCGGCGCCTGTGGCGTCTGTCTTCTGGGTGAGTTGGACTATGATCAGTTCGTATTGGGCTGCCGCGGCCTGGGGCGTTTTTGCGAAGTCGCGGACTACTGTTTTGAGCAGGTTGAGTCCCGGCGCTAGTGACTTTCCACCCATTTTTACTCGGGCCCGTCCGAGCAGCAGGGTGGCGGTGGGCTTGTCCTGGTGCGTGGGATACTTTACCGCTGCTTCCTGAATCGCTACGACCGCGTCGCTGGCTTTTCCGGTCTCCAGGAGCACTTGTGCGTTCAGCCTGAGGGCTTCTGCGCGTTGTGCATCGCTGGCTGCTTCGTTGCGGATTACCGATTGGCAGTACGAACCGGCGGTGGAATACATGCCTTCTGCGATCAGTGTTTTGGCGAGTTGGATTCTGGCGGCCGGTTTGATGAGGTGGCCTTTCAGGGTCCTGAGCATTTTAATCGCGTAGGCCTCTCTGGGCGCCAGTCGCAGCGTTTGGGTCCAGGCGGCCATCGCCTTATCGATTTCACCGATCTGATAATTGGCCTTGCCCAGCCAGAGGAACACCTCGGCGTTTCTACCATCGGTGTACGATGCCTTCAGGAACAGGTCGCGGGCTTCTTCAAATTTCCCCTGTTCGTACAATGTTTTGCCCGATGCGTATGCTTGTTTGGCGTCGGCTTGTGCCTGGGCCAGTTGCGGGGTCAAACCCGCCAAGACCGCCAGGATGGTAATTGTGATTAGCTTGCGCATATCCGTTTCCTTTCCGCGTTGTGAATTTTGTAGTTGTCAATTTACCAGCGACCGCATTAATACCCGACCCGCGATCACAAAAATGCTTTACACAAAACTTAGACGCAGAACCCCCAAATAAGTTCCAACTAACCCCAATTAATCAAAAATGCCCTCAAAAAGCTTACTTATCATCTGCGCGTTATTTCTTGCCCGGGTTTTCGAACCATAGAACGCCCCAGCCGCCGTTTTCTTCTGTTGTTACTATGTCTATGTCGCCATCGCCGTCTATGTCGCCCAGGAAGGCGTTGTCCATCTTCCTGCGAGTCGCGGCGCCGGGGATCTCTATGAGCGTTGTTTTCCAGTTCTTTGCGTCAGCTGGATCGCCAGTGTAGGTTGCCGTCCATATGTCACCGCTCTTGGGGACGACCAGGATCTCCAGCTTGCTCGGGTCGCCGTCTATATCCATGATCGCCACGCCCTTGGGGAAGAAGTCGCCCCGGGCGCCGGTTTTGTCTTTCGGTTGGGGCAGGATTATCGTCTTGAGGACCGGGTCTCCGCTCTTACCCGCGCGCAGGAGTATGTGCAGGTCCTTGCTCTTCTGGTTGGTGATTACGAAGTCGTCGATCTTGTCGCCGTTGACATCGCCGACGGCCATGAACATCCCGTCCTTCTTGGCTAGAAGCGTTTTGCGGGCCCAGGGCTTGGTGACATGTTCCTTGCCGGCGTTAACGAACCAGAACGTCTCGTTTCTGCGGTCCTGGGCGATAATGTCGGCGTCACCGTCTGCATCCATATCGTAAACGATGCAATTCATCGGCCAGGCCGCCTTGCCGATCGTGTAACTCTTCCAGTTCTTCGCGTCGTGTTTCCCGTCGGCCGGTTGCTTGTACCATGTCCTGGCGCCGACGATCAGATCGTTCAACCCGTCGCCGTCGATATCGGCCACCGTCGGTACGCGAGCTTCGTTATTGAAGAGCGTCATCTTCGTCCATTTTGACGCATCGCGAATATCCTTCTTGCCCGG
>JABGPF010000067.1:8817-10957 GCA_018645065.1 Phycisphaerales bacterium | reverse complement strand
CAACCGCCATTGGCGATATAGTCAATGTCGCCGTCATTATCCAGATCGCCGATCCCTGAGTCCTCGCACTTTCCGTGCTTGAACTCGATGTAATCGCTCCACAACTCGCGAATCTTTTCCTTGCCCGGGTTGAAGTAGAGGCGCGAATAGGCGCCTTCTTCATAGTTAACGAACATATCCAGATCCCCGTCACCGTCCCAATCGTGAAGATTGATCCCATCGGGCCCGGCGTCTTTCGGGTCGGGCTGAACAACATTGCACCGCCATCCTGTAGACCCAACTTTCCCGCAAAATTCGCTCCACTTATCGGGTCGGGGTTTGCGAGCTGCCGATAAGCCCATCGCCAGCATGAAAACCACCGCAAGCAACCAAACCGGCCTGCGGAACATTTGGGTGATATTACGATTCATTTTTTGTTTTCGTATTTGTTTTCTTTTTCTTCGGTCTTGGGAATCGTATTACTCTTTTCGGGGCTACGTACACGCCTCCGTGGGAGTCTCTGAGTACGTCGCAGCGGGTTTGCATTTTTTTCAGGATGTCGGCGTATTTCGGATCGTCGGCGAAGTTTTTCAGTTGGTCGGGGTCCGCCTTCAGGTCGTGAAGGAATTCGTATTGCGGTTTCTCAGCGAAGTATCTCGCGTAGACGTATCGCTGTCCGCGGACGCCTTCCCATTTGGGGATCGTCTTATATTCCATCAGATGCTCGCAGAAGAAATCGGTTCGCCAATCGGCCGGCGTCTTGCCCTTCAGCAGCGGGATGAGGCTCCTGCCGCCGTAATGCTTCGGCGTGGCCACGCCGCCCATGTCGAGCATGGTGGCGGCAAGGTCGATGTTCAGCGAGACAGCGTCATCGACTTTTCCGCGTCGCGAAGCGCCCGGTCGGGGATCGTAAATCACCAGCGGGACACGCAACGATTCTTCGTAATGCGACCACTTACCGGCGAATCCGCGTTGGCCCATGTAGTAACCGTTGTCGCCGGTGTAAATGATAATCGTGTTCTTGTCGAGGCCTTGGGTTTTGAGTTCGTCGACTATGCGTCCGATCACGCGATCAACACCGCTGATCATGCGGTAGTAGGCCCGAATGTTGGTCTGGTACTTTTCGGGTGTGTCCCATCGCCAGAACCATCGGTTGCGGTTCATCGACTTTTTGAGGAACTCAGGATGGGCCTTGAACACTTCGGGGTCCGACAGTCGCGGGGGGGGGATTTTGACGTCGTCGTACATTCCGTCGACTGCTTTGGGCCAGGGGTAGTGCCCCGATCCGGGTCTCTTGTTTCCGTCCACCGCGTGCACCGACGGGAAGCTGACCGACAGGCAGAACGGTTTGTTTTTATCGGCCTGTTTGCCCGACTCATTGCGGATGAACTCGATGGACTTGTCGCCGCAGATTTCGGCTGTGTGTCGTGTTGATCCGTCTGGTTGGGGGACGTGTCGCGGACCCCAGAACGGTTTGAAGAAATCGAACATCTTGCCTCTTCCGCCTTCCATCCACACGCCATACTTACCGACAAACCCGGTGCGGTAACCGGCGTTTCGCAGCAGTATGGGATAGCTGGCGGCTGTGTGTTCTTTGCTTACCGAGGGCTTTTCGAAGGTGTACCCGTGCGTTCGTTCGTGGAGTCCGGTGAAGATCGACGCTCGCGATGCGGCGCATATCGACGTGGTTACGAACATGTTTGTGAATCGCACGCCTTTTTCCGCCAGCGCGTCAACCACGGGCGTTTTGAGGATTTTGTGTCCTGCGCAACCTAGCGTATCGTTGCGTTGATCGTCCACCAGCAGGAAGATGATATTCGGGCGGTCGTCAGTGGCTTGGGCGGCGTTGCTGCGATTCGAGATCGCAAGGGCGGCTGCTCCGGCTCCGATTGTGCGGAGGAAAAATCGTCTGGATATCATCGGTTGGTCTCCTGGCGTTTGCGTGTCGTTTTAATTTACGGAGCTACGGTTTGATGTCCTGCCCGGGTTTGAGCGGTTGGACGATTAGTTTCCATCCGCGTGGTTTGGGCATGGAGAACAGGCTCGGTTTCACGGGCTTGTTTATGACGACTTTGTTGAACGATGTGGTGATAATGTTCTTGGATTTGTCTTTTGTGATGATTTTTACCGGCAGGGTTGTTTTAGTGCTGATCCACATGTG
>JABGPF010000067.1:0-8807 GCA_018645065.1 Phycisphaerales bacterium | reverse complement strand
CGTGTTGCTTGCGTGGTACAAGGTATATGTAGGCCGTGTTGTCGGCGATGTCCTTTGCGGTTGGCGGTCGCGTGGTGCAGACGAAGTATTTGATCATGTCGGCGGTTTTCTGTCCGAACGGAAGGGGCATCGGGCCTTTGCCGAGTTTCAGCATGTCGGCTCCGTTGTTACCACCGGGCATTTGGAATCGTGTGATGGTCTTGGTTTTTGTTCTCGCGACGGTGAGAGTTTTACCGTCGTATGCGTAGTCGACAGGTCTTTTGGTTGTCTTGCCCCTGCCCAGTTTATGGGTTTCGAAATGCACGCGGAACATTGGTGAGATTTCTATGGTCTTTGCGATGTTTATCTTGACGCTCTTGCCTGCCTTGTAGGCTACCCATCCGGTCCTGTATTCGCTGTCGCCCAATTTTGTATTGTTCGCGTTGTAGGTGAGCTCTGCCTGGATGGAGTCGGTTTTTTTACCGGCGGCTTCCATGGCGTCGAGGATTTTTTTCGTAGCCGGATCGACCGTAGGCGCCGCGACCTGAATTTTTGGCGCCGCCTTGGCCGGTTTTTTCGCCGGTTGCGTAGTCGCGGTTTGCCCCGAGCCGATCGACAGGAGCAGGCTTAATGTTGCGGCGGTTACGTATAGTTTCATTGTGAAAATCTCCTCATAGGAACAAACGCAGCGGTGTCTGTCAGCTTGCGTTTGATGCGTTTTTCGAGCCCACTAATCCGGGCAGTATTTTTAAGGCCAGCATTATCACCGCCAGTGCGAGCATTATCAGTGTAGCGGTTTGGATCGATAGTTCAAAATAATAGACCAGATACGCGATGAAACAGTATCTGATGAATCGTCCGATGAAATTCGCCGCAGCGAACGATACTCGGGGGTATCTGTGCGTGGCGGCCAGGATTCTCACCACGTCCACTGGCAGCGGGAGCACGTTGAACAGCGTCACCAGGAAGAATGGCGACTTATTGAACCATCGTACAGCCATGTTGTATATTCGCGTGTTGCGGACCTTGGCGACTTTTCGCAGGCGAAGCATCCATGTGAATATGTGATAGTCGTTCAGGTTGGCCAGGGTTGAGGCTATCGCCCCGATCAGACCGACTATCAGCACGGTGTCCCACAGGCCCGACCCGACGGCAACGGCGCGAGTCGCTACAGCCGCAACCACCACATTGACCGGAAGCGGGATGAACGTGCACGCCAGGGATGCGTATATTGCGAACGTCAGGAGTTTGATAGTTCGGGGCATTGCGGGCAGCGAGTCCTGAAATTGGCCCAGCGAGTCAAACGATACGCCGGTTTGGGCCGCCAGGAGCATCCAGAGCCAAAGCCCCGCCATTGCGATAAGCGTTGCGTATATGGCGAACCATCGCAGGAGCAATATTCCGTCGGGCTCGTCGCATCGGATTGTCAATTTACTGGTGGTCAATTAATACGCCATCCTGCATATGTACTGTACGATCGGCAAACCTGGCGAGTTCTGCTGAGTGCGTTATCATAACAATCGTCTGGCCGTCGTCGCGATTGGTCCTTTTCAAAATTTCCATCAGTGCGTGTCCGCTTGCGGAGTCGAGGCTGCCTGTCGGTTCGTCGGCAAGCAGAACTGCCGGTCGGTGGGCCAGTGCTCTTGCGACGGCTACTCTCTGCTGCTCACCGATCGACATTTCGCTCGGTTTGCGTTTGGCTACGTGCGATACGCCGAGCGATTCAAGCAGTTCGGCGGTTCGCTGGTCCGGCCGGATCCCGCGAACTCGCAGCGACATGTCAATGTTGTCCTGCGCGTTCAATACGGAGATCAGGTTGAATCGTTGGAACACCAGCCCGATCATCGTCCGGCGCAGGTATGTGCGTAGTGAATTGTCGTTGGTTACAGTTTCCGAGCCGATTGTCACGAATCCGTCATCCGGTGTGGAGATCAGGCCCAGGATGTGCATCAGCGTGCTCTTTCCGCATCCGCTGGGGCCCATTATCGCCAGGAACTCGCCTTTCCTGACCGTAAGGTCCAGTTCGTGCAGCACTTCGACTCGTGCGGCGCCGCGGCCGTAGGATTTGCATACTCCCTCGGCCATCAGAATGTAATCGTTGTAACTTGCCATTGGTTAGTCCTGTGCGAGCACCTGTGACATGTCTACGCGTGATGCCCGCCACGCTGGATAGATCGAACTCAGCACCGCTCCGGATGTTGCGGCGCCGAACGCTATCAGCACCCATTTGGGCGTTATCTCGACGGTGTATAGCGGTTTTATGTGTGCGATGAGTTGCCCGGCTCCGAACGCCATGGCGATCCCGAGTATCGTTCCGCACAGGGTGAGCAGGCCGGCTTCTGTCATTACCTGCCGCATTATGAAGAAGTTCGAGGCGCCCGAGGATTTCAGTATCGCGATGTCCCGATTACGCTGCAGCACCATCGTGTAGAGCGTAACCATGATGAACAGGAACGCGATCGCCAACGCCACTCCGTTCACCGTGTCGATGTAGCCGAACATGAGTTCAAACTTCGAGGTCAGCATGCTTTTATATGCGGTAAGCGGCATGACGTCTTGGTCGGTGGTTTTCTTTATCGCAGCGGCCGCCGGTCCCACATCGCACCCGGGTTTGAGTTTAACGAACATCATTGTGCATCGCTGGATGCTGTCACCGAACAGATATTGTGCGGTTCTCCTGGGCATGAACACTCGTGTTATCACGCCGGCGGGCACTGTTCCGACTATCGTCCAAGTGTGGTTTGCACTTACGACCTGCTGGCCGACTTTGAACTTGCCAGCTGCGGCAAGTCGTTCGTCTATCACCAGTTCAAACCCGCCGGGCGGGGCTTTGCTCAGGTCAAGATCTTCAGCCGGGCCGTCGTCATCCGACTCGGTAAGCAGTTCTTTTTCGAGCCAGCGTGCGAATTTATTGTCCGGGTCGAACAGCCTTCCGCCTTCGGAAAGTTTTCGCCCCCCGGTAAGCGTATGCCACATTTCCGGCGCCACACCGGTAGCGCGATGATCCTGGCCGGCGAGTTTTATCGGCCAGACGAATACGGGCACGATCCGCTCGACGATATCCGAATGTTCCTCGTTGATCAGTTTTTTGTAGCTTTCCCACAGGCCCACGCCACTTCGTGTTGTTACGCTGTCGCCCCAGCCTCTTGGGCAAACTATCAGGTCTGCGTCGGCGGCTTGTGCCCGATCAGATATTTCAAACAGCGTTCCTCGCGCCAGTCCGCTGAGGGTAAGCAGCATGCAAATACCGATGGCTATTCCAAACGCGTTTAGCACGCTGGCGAGTTTGTGGTGCGTTAAATTGGCAAGCGGTAAAAAAGCCATTCCATTACCCGGGCAATCGTTTTTGACGTTCCTGCGTTAAGCCCAATAAGCTGTTGCGCGATTTTTTATAGACAACCTATAGACGGCGCTTTAGCAAAACGCGTGATCATAGCGTACAATAGGGCCTCTCATGAGCTACCGATATACTGGATTTTGGGTCAAGATTCCACTGCTGGTTCTGTTATGCGTATCGGCAGCGGGTGCTGCTGAGCCCTGGTGGAACCCGAAATGGGCCTATCGTCGCGATGTTACGCTGTCCGATGTGAAGCCCACAGGCCTCAGGGGCGGGGTTGACATAGTCACCGTGGAAATAGCCACAGGGGGCGTCTGCAAGCCTGACGGTAGCGATATTCGCGTGACAACGGCGAGGGGTACGGAAGTTGATTCGCGGGTGCTGATGACCGGTCCGGGCGATTTGGCGCGGGTGGCGTTCGCCAAACGCGGGCTGCTGAAAAAATATTATGTGTATCTGGGCAATCCTGACGCGCCACCGCCGCGCAACACGCTTGAAATCAAACGAGGGGTGCTAATCGAAACGAGGGTTTGTCGCGCCAGTCCGCCAGCGAAACTAAAAGACGCGATCAGCGTCTTCGAAAAAGCAACTCCGGTAATGGGCGCCCGTTTTCTCGATCGGATATTCATCGGCTACAATCCGTTCGGGCCGAACGAAGCGATCGCAAGCCGCGTAACGGGATACTTTTCAGCGCCCACGACAGGGACCTACACGTTCAGTTGCTCAAGTAATGACGCCTCGTTCATGTTGCTCGATGACAAGCTTTTGATAAGCAACGGTGGTAAACATTACCCCCAACGCGATATCCGCAAAAACGCGAAGGTGCAGTTGCGGGCGGGGCTGCACAAGCTCACGTTTTATCACGTAAACGCGAGCCGTAGTCCCGTGCTGGTTGCTGCGTGGAGGAAACCGGGCGATAAGAAGGTTCTGGTAATCCCGCCGGGCGCGTTCTCGCTGGTCCATACCGCACAGAGTGGGCTAATGCAGCAGCGAACCAAACCGCTCGATATCGATTTTACCCCTAAATATGCGGGCGAGGCGTTTGCTGAAAACCGCTATTCGCAGCGATACTCTTTTTCAGCCAATGCTGTCGGCGGGGGAGGTAAGGGGCTGAAGTGGACCTGGGATTTTGGTGACGGGCAGACGTCAAACGCTGCTGCCGTCGATCATGTGTACCTGGTCGACGGGCTCTACACCGTAACGCTCACCGCCAAGGCCCCACGCGACAAGATACTTGTGCGGACAAATCGAATTCGCGTGTCGCGCCCCTGGGGGCGAGTGACGCACAAAAAAATCGACAGCGATAAGGATCACGCCGCCGTTGTCGCAGGCTACAATTTCAAAACACTCAAAGACAATGCGGTGGCGCCGGCGTTTGAACTGCTCAAACGCAATGACCGCACTCAGGACATGATCCGCGCATGCACCGCTTTTCTGAATCGGGAAAAACTTCCCGCAATCGGAGTCGAGGCGATGGCTCCCACGGTGGCGGAGCTCATGCTGAAAAACGCCCAGCCGGAAAATGCGGTGAAGGTGCTTTTAGTGGCGGCTGGGCGCTGCGATACGCCTGAGACTTCCGCACGCATGGCGATCCAGGCCGCTGGGATAACGCTCGATCTGCTGGGCGACGATAAAGAGGCGATGAAACTCTACACACGCGCCTCGGTTCGTTACAGTAAGAAACTCACCAGGCGGACAACCAGATCGCTGCAGATCGGACTGGGCGACGTATGGCGTGCCCGCGGTGATTACGATAAAGCCGCCGCCGCGTACAAAACCGCCGGTTTCGGTCCCGAAGCAGGGGGCAGGAAGCATCCGATTATGAGAGGCGATTTTGCTCGTCATGTCGAATCGTACACCCAGACCATTCGCGACTACGAATGGGCCCAGGAGTATCTCGATCGCTGGAGGCGCACGTTCCCCGCCGATAAACTTGACGGATACCTCTCGCTGTTAACCGCTCGCATGTGGATGGCGCAGGGGAATTACGCGAGAGTCACCGTCGAAGCCGATATCATCGCGCGAGTGAACCCCAGAAGCAATTACGGGGCGCAACTGCTAATGCTGGCCGTTGAGGCCTACCGAAAAATGGATCAGCCCGCAAAAGCGACGCTGACGCTTAAACGTATTATCGATACATTCCCGGAATCTCCACTGGCCGTTCAGGCGGTCGACATCCTCAAGAAGAAATAATATGTCCACACGCGTAATAAAAGTTGACCACACCGACCCGCAAGCCGCCACCGATGCCGCCAGGCAGGGAGCCGAAGCGATCCAGAAAGGGCAACTCGTCGCCTTTGCAACCGAAACGGTTTACGGAATCGCCGCACTGGCCTCGAACCCCGCGACGATGGAACGCCTGCGAGATTTGAAGGATCGTCCCGAACGCCCGTTCAGCGTACATATTCCCTGGCCCGAAGATGTAAGGCGATATATCGCCGATGTGCCCGTAACCGCGGGCAAGGTCATCCACAAGGCCTGGCCCGGACCGATTACCCTGGTTCTGGAAACCGGTGGGCAACTGGCCGACCCGGAGCTTCAAGAAGCAGGTCTGCATGATCTGCTGGTAAGCGAAGGACGCATAGGACTTCGCTGCCCCGACGCGCCGATCACCAGGATGATGCTCGCTGCCGTCGACGGCGTGGTGGTCGCCCCCAGTGCGAACCTGACCGGGAATCCTTCACCTCGCAACGGTGAGGAAGTCCTCGCTGATCTCGACGGGAAGATAGATATGCTGATAGACAGCGGGCAGACGAAATACGGTGGTGATTCTACGATCCTGGCCTGTAGCGACGATACGTGGGACGTGCTCCGCGCTGGTGTATGTGAGACTGCCGATCTGGGGCGCATAATGTCTACGATGTACCTGTTTGTGTGCACGGGTAATACTTGTCGCTCTCCATTGGCTGAAGGGTTGGCGATAAAAGCGCTGTGCGATAAGTTTGGCTGTGAGCCTAAAGAACTTATTGGTAAGGGTTTCTGTGTTGAGTCGGCTGGGGCGTTCGCTTATCCGGGCGGGCGGGCTTCTCCGCAATCGATCGAGGCGGCGCGGAAATTGGGCTCTGACATATCCCATCACGCCAGCCAAAAACTCACTTCTGAGTTGATTAATTGCGCAGATTTGGTATTCTGTTGTACCAGGCAGCATTTGTCAGAGGCGTGTTACCTGGCTCCATTGGCCCGTTCGCGAATACGGTTGTTGGATCAGGATGGTGACATACCAGATCCGATCGGGGCCGATTTGAGTGTTTACATGAGCGTTGCCGAGCAAATTGACCGGGCGTTCAAGGCGTATCTCAAACAAGACCTCGAAGAACCAGCGAAAGACGCTGAAAAGGAATGATAATGAAGATCGCAGTTGGTGCTGACCATCGTGGCCATGCCGTAAAAGAGAAAATCGTGGTGCTGCTCAATGAGCGGAGCCATGAGGTTATCGATATGGGCACCAATAGCTCCAAAAGTTGCGATTATCCTGACGTCGCCTTTCCCGCAGCACGAGCAGTAGCCGATGGAAGCGTCGATCTTGCGGTCCTGATCTGCGGTAGCGGGATCGGGATGAGCATTTGCGCCAATAAGGTTGAAGGCGTGCGAGCTGCGTTGTGTCACGACGAACTTACCGCTCAGATGTCGCGCAGGCACAATAACGCCAACGTTCTCTGCCTCGCCAGCGATGTGCTTGGCGACGAACTTATACGCCGCATCGTCTGCGGATGGATCGACACGGAATTCGACAGCGGTGGACGCCACGAACGCAGAGTTCGCAAGATCGACTGCATCGAAGAGCAAAACGACCCGAACTCCTACGTCTCAGAAGGAAACGGTCTGGGCAGCGAGTAGAACGACAAACAAAACCAAACAAAACCATTTTTAAAGCCCGCAGATATAGCTATCTGCGGGCTTTTTTCAAATGATTCGAGTGTCGTTACCAACGCCGTTGCCGTTACTGATGCCGTTGCCGTTGCCGTTACTGACGCCGTTGCCGTTGCCGTTACTGACGCCGTTGCCGTTGCCGTTACTGACAACTGACAACTGACAACTGATAACTGACAACTGACAACTCGCCGTCAATTCGCCGGAAGGTTTTCGATCGCTTCATCTGTACCTATCAGGATTAGAACGTCTCCTGGTTTGATGGCGGTGTCACCTGCCGGTACTGATATAAGGAACTGTTTTGTGACTGGCTGGTCGTCCTCGATTTCTTCGATGGTGCGACGTATCGCCACGATGTTCACCCTGTATGCTTTGCGGAGGTCCAGTTGCGACAGGGTTTTGTTGTGGAAGCTGTCGGGCGATTGCAGTTGCACCAGCGAGGCTCCTTCAGCCAGTTCGATTCGCTCCATTATGCTGGGCGCCACGAGGCGGTTTTTCCAACGCTGGGCCGATTCCTTCTCGGGATTCACCACGTCGTCTGCGCCGACTCGCGAGAGGATTTCGGCGCGTACTCGGCTTGTTGCTCGGCTTATTACTGTCGGCACGCCCAGTTCCTTGAGTGTGACCGTGACCAGTACGCTATCTTCGAACGAGTCGCCGACGCCGACCACAGCTACGTCCACTTTGTCGATTCCCTGGCTTTTGAGGGCTTCGGCGTCTGTGGCGTTCAGGCAGACTGCGATCGAGACGTGATCTCGAATGGCGTCTACGCAATCTCTGTCGGCGTCAACTGCGATGACGTCGGCTCCGTCAGCGGCAAGCAGTTTTGCCAGCATCATTCCGAATCGTCCGAGTCCAATTATTGCAAAACGTTCCATGGTGTCACCCGATGATGATATTCTCAGAAGGATAGGAGTATTTGGCTTGCCTGGTCCGACCTGCAAGAGCCAGCAGGAGCGTTAGTGGTCCGAGTCGACCGATGAACATGGCGGCGATTAGTACGTATCTCGCCGGCGACTCTGTGTCAAGTCGTTCGGTAATCCCCGTCGACAGCCCGACCGTTCCGCAGGCGCTGCACGATTCAAACAGCAGATCGATGAAGTCCTCAGAGGAGGCTCCCATGGTAACCGAAAGCAGCAGCGTGATGGTCAGCAGCAGTCCCATATAGAGCACCGCCATCGCGAGCACCTTGCGGATCACGTCGAATGATATGCTGCGCTGGTAAACTTCCAATTCGTTTCTGTTTCGCAAAACGCTGCACGCCACCAGCACCAGTATCGCCAGGGTCACGGTTTTCATACCGCCTGCGGTGCTGGCTGGGCTTCCGCCTACGGTCATCAGCCCGCACATCCACAGCTTTCCGCCATTGGATAGTTTGGCCATGTCGATAGTGTTGAACCCCGCCGTTCTCGCGGTTACCGACGTGAAGATGAATGTTGAGATATCATGACCGGTCGCGGTGCTTGACGCGTCGGGGTCACGACCAGGGGTGAACGATTTGCTCGGATCTGTTGTTTCGACCGCCCACAGGATCACCGCTCCCCAGATCAGCAGGATAATCGTGGTCGACAGGACGATTTTCGTGTGCAGTGTCAGGCGGCAGCGGGGCAGTGGTGAGAAG
>JABGPF010000446.1 GCA_018645065.1 Phycisphaerales bacterium | reverse complement strand
TGCAGAACATGGAATGGATCACCGAGGGCGGGTTGAACTTCATCGGCCAGACCCGCGACAAGCCATTCTTCCTGTACTTCGCGACGACGGTACCGCACCATCCGATAGACGCCAAGCATTCCTGGGGCGCCGATCCGCTGATATCGGCGGTGGGATATCTCGACACGGCCCCGAAGGTCCAACCGCCCCGCAGCACTATCCCAAAACGCCTCAAAGCCGCCGGACTTCCCGTTAACGGCAACACCGCCAACATGCTATGGCTCGATGACGCGGTGGGCGCGCTGCTCGACAAGCTCAAAAAGACCGGGCAGTTGGACAACACGATCTTTTTCTTCTTCAGCGATCACGGGCAAAGCGCCAAGGGCACACTCTACCAGGGCGGCGTGCACGACCCGAGCATCGTCTGGCGGAAAGGCGGTTTCCCGTGCGGCCCAAAGAGCGATGCACTTGTGCACATTGTCGATTTCGCACCGACTATTCTCGACATCGCCGGTTACGATTATTCCCAAGCCGGGTTTGACGGCGTGAGCTTTCTCCCCCAACTCAAAGGCAAGCCCCCTATCGCAGATCGCGTTTTGTACTTCGAACTGGGATACGCGCGAGCGGTCAGGAAGGGTTCGTGGAAATATCTCGCGGTCCGGTATCCCGAGCATGTTGAGAACATGTCGCTGGAAAAACGCAAGAAGGTGCTCGAAAAATGGAACGCCGCCCGCAGGCGCAGGCACGTGGCGATAGTAACCAAAGACCCTACCGCAAAATTCAGCCACCTGACGCCCATCCCCGGCGGCGGGCACGCAGAAGCGGCCTCCACGGGCGCCTACCCCGCATACTACGATCGCGATCAACTTTACGATCTGACCAATGATCCGAGAGAACAGAAGAACCTCGCAAATGATCCGAAACACAAGCAAAAGCTCAAGGAAATGAAGCAGGAGTTGCAGAAAATCCTCGATACACTGCCCGGAAAATTCAAACTTTACTGACGATTAGGCGGATAAAGCGCATAACGACGAACGCGGAGCGTTGCTCCGCCGCTAAACAGGACCCATAGGAACACGTGAAGAAATTTGAACAATAAACCGACAAGTCCGGTAAACGGGTTCGCCTGCGATTCCTTCAGATATCTTCAGGTGGATTTCTTCGCCCGTTTAGCGGCGGGGCAACGCCCCGCGCTTTATCCGTCTAGTCGTCAGTAGCGTTGGCCCGCCGCAAGCATCATTGAACCACAGGAGACGTTGACATGATCAACAAAATAGTGATCGCAACCGTGTTGCATTGTGTTGTTGCTTCAGCGTTGGCGGGTGAAGCTCCGGCGATCAGACTCAACACGATCGGCTATCAGCCCGCCGCCCGAAAACAGGCCTCGATTGCCGCTAAGTGTTCGAGCTTCGTCATCGTCCGGCTGAGCGATGGCGCCAAGGTGCTCAGTGGCAAAACAACCGGGCCGACCGGTAACGCCGATACGGGCGAGCAACTCTGGACGGCAGATTTTTCGTCACTCAAAACCCCCGGTAAATATCGTCTCGACGTGCGTGGTGTTGGCGCCTCGGCGCCGTTTACTGTCGGGGCGGACGTGTTCGTCAAACCGTTCAGGACAGTTGTGCGGGGTATGTACCTGTGGCGATGCGGAACTGCGGTTAAGGGCGTGCATAACGGGCAAACATTCGCCCACGGGCCCTGCCACATGAACGACGCTTGGCTGGACATGGCCGCGGGCAAACACCAGCGAGCAAAGTCGACTGGCGGATGGCACGACGCGGGCGACTACAACAAGTACGTAGTCAACGCGGGCGTAACCGTCGGGGCGATGTTCCGTGCATGGGAGGATTTCGCTCCGCAAATACGCAAAGTGCGGCTTGGGATTCCAGAATCGGGCGGTAAGATGCCCGACTACCTTGCCGAGATCAAATGGGAGATCGACTGGCTGCTGACGATGCAGGCGGCTGACGGGTCGGTGTATCACAAACTGAGCAGGAAGAAATTCAGCGGAATGATCATGCCGGAGCGAGACCGAACCGAGCGATTCTTCACGCCTTGGGGCAGTGCGGCGACCGCGGACTTCGTTGCGATGACCGCGGCTGCTGCGCGTTATTTTCGCCCGTATGACGCTGCTTTCGCAGCAAAATGCCTCGCTGCCGCCCGGAAAAGTTATGCGTTTCTGGTAAAACATCCCAAGGACCACCGGGCCGATCTGAAGGGCTTCAGCACCGGAACTTACCAGACGCGAGACTCAGACGATCGCCTCTGGGCGGCGGCTGAACTGTGGGAAACCACCGGCCAGGCCGACGCTCTTGCCGACTGCGAAGCCCGCATAAAATCCGCACGGGCCAGAGTGGATGTCTACTGGGATTGGGGCAACGTAAGGAATCTGGGGCTACTGACTTACCTGCAGTCAAAACGCTCGGGCCGTGACCGGGCTCTGGTATCGAAGGTACGAACCAGCCTGCTGGCAACGGCCGACGGGATTGTCAAAACGGCCAAGGCCCACGGGTATGCCCGCCCGCTCGGGACGCGATATAGCTGGGGTTGCAACGGAGCAGTCGCTCGTCAAGTGCTAGTGCTTCGCGGGGCGCATAAGGCATCGCCCAAGAAGGAGTATCTCCAAGCGTCGGCGGATGCGGTCAATCACTTGTTCGGGCGGAACTACTACGCCCGCTCATATGTCACCGGTCTGGGGGCACGCCCGCCGATGCACCCACATGATCGTCGCTCGACAGGTGACACCGTCGCCGACCCCTGGCCCGGTTACCTCGTAGGCGGACCGAACCCCAAAGCCACCAGTTGGAACGACGCAAAAAAGGATTACCGCACCAACGAAATCGCCATAAACTGGAACGGCGCGTTAATCTACGCTCTGGCGGCTCTCCTGGGCGCCCCATAACTCAACGATCTGGAAGAATTCTTGCCTTTCGCGGCGGAGTTTTGCATTATTGCTGCGTAACACAAACCCGCAAAAAACCGCAAAACCCAACGCCAGGAACCTTAACGATGAGCGATACGTTTATTACCGATGATTTTCTGCTGCAAAACGAGGCCGCGAAAAATCTCTACCATCAATACGCCCGTGATCTTCCGATTATCGATTACCACTGCCATCTGCCGCCCCAGCAGGTTGCCGACGATCAGCGGTTTGAGAATCTCACGAAGATATGGCTGGACGGGGATCATTACAAATGGCGCCTCATGCGGGCCGCTGGCGTCGAC
>JABGPF010000066.1 GCA_018645065.1 Phycisphaerales bacterium | reverse complement strand
TGGGCATAAGCGATGTGCGATTTCGGTGAAGGGTCAGAAGGTTTGGGCCAGGCAACTTAATCCCGAGCGTGGCGAGCCGATGATTCTAAACGACGGCGGCGACCTGGTGCTTATGGGGTATAAAAGCGAGGGGATGGGTATTGTGGTTCATACCATTAACGGCGGGCGCAGCGAAGTGCTGGGCGGGGTTATCAATATCGGGAGGACCGGTGACACCGCATTTGTCGCCGAGGACTCACAAGTGCGAATTTCCACAGCCAGTCACGGATGGCGCTCGGTCGCATATTTCCGCACCGCGATTCGCCGCACAACCAACGGTAGAACAACGATCCTCAAAGCAGCGGACTGCCCCTCGCGCCAGTTCAAGAAATCCAGAGGCCCGCAATACCTGATCCCGCTTTACAAGTAAAATCGACTTTGTTGAATATCTGGGTGTGAACCTGATGTTCACAGGGCGGTTGGTTGTGTACTTCATGTTGAAGGGGTGGGGCGGGTCGATGACTGCACGCGACGCGCACGCGATACAATGCCGCCTCTGATGTATCTCTTTATTAGATAGTATGTTATAGTGATAATTGTTCGCCTGGTTGTCCGCAAATCTCCCATTATTGGATACATGTAAAAGTAGTATTGTTTATCCGTGGCGGAGGTATACACGCAATATGTGTGAACTTATTGTGAACATGCTCGAATGCTGAATCAGTCGATCGGTCAGCGCTAACCAAAGCCCGCAGATGGCAATCTGTGGGTTTTGTGCGGCGTCAAAAATTGCGCGTGTCGCCTGTTCTCGAACTGTCCCGATACCACAGATCGTCGCCGAGGATCGTCGTTAGTTTCCGGTTCCCAATTGCCAATTGACCGCAGGGAGTGTACTATCTTTATCTCGTGGCGATGGATTAATAGGCCTGTTCTGAAATTTTTACAATAGTGCAACATGAACTGCTTTCGCAACATTCTTCTACTGGTGGCGATGTCTCTGACGGTGTGGTGTTTGTCCGGATGTCAGGACGATAATCCGCTCGATACAGGGCAGGGCAAGCCCCCTGTAATTAAGCCTTCTGAGTCTGATATCGGTAAACCGCCTCGGTTCCCGGAGATCATTCGTCTTAACGTGGTTACCGTCGAGGTGCCCGCCGGTCAGGCCAGTGGGTCTGAGGAGATATGGAGCTATCTTGACGAGGAGCCTATCGGGGCTGAGCGTTTGGTTTTACTGGGTCGTAACGGTGTTCGTGTCGGGTTGGGTCGTGACAAATCGATGCCCGATATTATCCGGGTGTTAACTCGCATGACGGGCGACGGTCTGGGACGGCGCCTAATGGTCGGGCGGCGCGGTTCACCGCACCACATCACGCTGAAACGCGATCAGGGTATTCAGACGATATTCATGTTTCATTCTGACCGCACGCTAAGCGGCGACGATATGCCGGCTGGTGATAATGTGCTGTCTGTGGCGTGCACTGTCGACGAGAACGACGCCAACCGGATGATCCTGACCGGAATGCCCCAGGTGCGATCGACGAAGACCAAGACGCGTTTCCGCAGCGACGCCGGTGGTGTGCGAATAGTCAACAACCAGGCGATGTTCGGATTCCGCGATCTGATGTTCCAGATGCCGATGAAGGCCGGTGAGTTTCTTGTGATAGGTCCGGGCGCCGCGGCGCGACGGCCTCACAGTGTCGGACGCCATTTCTTAGTCGCCCAAAAGCAGGGCATGGACTTCGAGACCGTGCTGGTGATAACCCCGCGAGCCGAAATGTTGCCCCAAAGTCCCAAACCGTAATACAGCATCCAGAATGAGCAACGCAGCAAATGAATCTACGTTCGGCGCATCAGGCGACTTTCATCGCCTCCTGTGTAGGGACGCGGCGATTGCGATGGTCGCAGCGGATTCTGACTTCAATATTCGATTGTGGAACCAGTCGGCGGTGAAGTTGCTCGGTCCGCAAGTCGAGCAGATGCAGTCCCAGCCGCTGTCTATGATGATGCCCGCAGATATGCGTGATCTGTTCGACAGGCTGCTCGAACGCACCGTGACTCGCATGGAGACCTCTGAGTTTGACGTTCGCATGGACGATGTGCCTCACGGTCCGAAAGATCTCACGGTGTTCCTCTCTCCGGTTCCAGACGCTGACGGCGTGATCCAGGGGTTGTCGGCGTGGATTATCGACCAGACACGGCACGTTCAGATCGCCCAGAAGCTGGACAAGGCCGAGGAAATGGCGTCGCTGGGCACGCTGGCCAGCGGAGTGGCGCACCATTTCAACAGTATTCTCGGTGGTGTGTCAACGTTCGTCGACTTCGCATTGACCTCTGGAGACGAGGCGTCTATGAAGCGAGCGCTCCAGATGACCGCCGACGCCTCGCTGCGGGCCTCAAGGCTCACCCAGTCGCTGCTGAGCTTTGTGAAACACGAGTCGCACCGCTCAGATCTCGCCGACCTGACAGAAGTAATCCTGACGTTCGCACACCTCGTCGAGGCGCCGCTTACCGACAAGAAAATCGAACTGGACTTGCATCTGCACCCGGTGGCGGTGGTGGCGGTTGAAGCCAATCGGATGCACCAGATACTCGGCAACCTGCTGACTAACGCCGAAGAGGCGATGCCCGACGGAGGGATGATTCGCCTTACCGTAGGCCAGGGCGCAGACGAATCCGAGGCGATGCTCACCTTCGCCGACAACGGGATCGGAATACCCAACGAGAACCTCGAGTTCGTGTTCGATCCGTTCTTCACCACAAAGGGAATGGAGATCGGCGGTGAGCAGATGAATCCGGGGCTCGGACTTTCGGTCGCCCAGGGGATCGTACTGGAAATGGGCGGGAAAATCTCCGTTCGAACCCGCAAAACAGGCGGGACAGAATTCATCATTAAACTGCCCGTAAACACAGATTAAGACGATCTGGACATGGACTAACCACAGGCTGAACGACTATGAACGCTATCGCAATTATCCCCGCCAGATACGCATCGACCAGACTACCGGGCAAACCGCTGCTCGACCAGACCGGAATGCCCCTGATCCAACATGTAGTCCAGGCGGTGAGCTCGGCGACGAGCGTGCAGAAAATTGTCGTCGCCACAGACGACGATCGAATCGCCCAGGCGGTAAAAGCTTTCGGCGGGAACTGCGTCATGACCCGAGCCGATCACCCAAGCGGGACCGACAGGCTGGCTGAGTCCGCCGAGAAACTCGCCCTGGCCGATGACGATATCGTAGTGAACGTGCAAGGCGACGAACCGGAAATGCCCGGCGCCTGTGTAGATCAGCTCGTCGATATGCTGGTCAAAGGCCACTGCCCGATGGCCACTCTGGCTACACCGCTGGGATACGAAGAGGCTGCTGACCCGAATAAAGTCAAAGTAGTACTCCGTAGCGACGGGCGAGCGCTCTATTTTTCCCGCTCACGGATCCCATGCGATCGCGATTCGGACCGACAGAGCTCATATCTGCTGCATTTGGGGATATATGCGTATCGTGTAGCGTTTTTGAAACGCTACGCATCCTTGCCGCCCACAGCGGCTGAGCAGAGCGAAAAGCTCGAACAATTACGTGCTTTGGAGAGCGGTTTCGACATCGCCGTTGGCGTTACCGACTACCACGGGCGCGGGATCGACACCCCTGAAGATTACGAAGAATTCCTCGCCAGATACGGCGCTAGAGGCTGATATACGGGCTGTTTCTCGCTGCTCTGGGGCGACCAAATTGGGTAGCGTATTGCTTTTTGGGCTCTGATTAGGTAAGGTGCGACCCCATGAGCAATGCCATGGAATTACTGAGGTCCGTGAAGGACAGTACTGACGACACGGAATTTTACACGCCGATGCCCGAAGGGTACGAACCGGGGCGAACGAAGTACGTGGCGGTATTCGGAACCGTCATGAGCGGGTTGGGGAAGGGGATATTCTCGTCCAGTCTCGCCAAGCTTCTTAAAGACAAGGGTTTAAAGGTCGCCCCGATCAAGCTGGAAGGCTATTTGAATATCGATTCCGGTACTCTGAACCCGTTCCGCCACGGTGAAGTGTTCGTGCTGGACGACGGGATGGAAACCGACATGGACCTGGGCACCTACGAGCGAATGCTCGATCAGGACCTCACGGGCGCCAATTTCGCCACCAGCGGGCAGATTTTCAATTCCGTACTGGAAAAAGAGCGTGCTGGCAGCTATCTCGGACGGGACGTTCAGATGATCCCGCACGTCACAGGTGAAGTAAAACTCCGCCTGCGCGAAGTTGCGATGGAATCGGACTCCGACGTGGTGTTCATCGAAGTCGGAGGGACCGTAGGCGATATCGAAAACGCATTCTATATCGAAGCACTACGCGAGTTGAGCTACGAAGAAGGCGAAGGATCGGTGCTGTTCGTTGCGCTGACTTACGTCCTGAGCCCACCGACGCTAGGTGAACAGAAGTCAAAAGCCGCACAACTCGGAATCAAACGCCTGATGGAGTTCGGGATACATCCGCACCTTATCGCCTGTCGGGCCGAGGACCGAGTAACAGACAAGGTCCGCCAGAAAATATCAATCTACACCAACGTCCCGGTGAATCGCGTATTCAGCATGCACGATCTGCCGAGCATATACCTGCTGCCGCAGATAATGAGGGAAGAAGGGCTCGATAGCGAAGTGGTCCAGATGCTGAACCTCGGTGGGCTTATAAACTCCGCTGAAGACGCGAGAAACTCCCAAGCCTGGGAGAAATTCTCGTCCAAAATAGACACCCACACACACGAAGTAACCATCGGGGTTACCGGTAAATACACCGCCCTGCGCGACAGCTACGCCAGCATTATCAAGTCGCTCGAACATGCGGAAGTGGCTAATGACGCAAAGGTTAACATCGAGTGGATCGATACGACCGACATTAATGACGACAATGTCGCCGATATTCTCGCCAAGGTCGACGGAATTATCGTACCTGGCGGATTTGGCGTTCGTGGAACGGGCGGAAAAATCGCATGTATCAAGTACGCACGCGAGAACAAAATGCCTTATCTGGGCATCTGCCTGGGCTTCCAGATGGCCGTCATCGAGTACGCCCGGAACGTCTGCGGACTAACCGACGCCGACAGCACCGAAATAGACCCGGACACCAAAACGCCCGTGATCAGCGTTCTGCCCGAGCAGAAGAAGATCGAAGGGCTCGGTGGGAACATGCGGCTCGGTGGGCAGGACGTAATGATCGCACCTGACACGATGGCGTCCGAAATGTTCGGAGGCGCCACCAATATTCGAGAGCGATTCCGACACCGCTACGAAGTGGACCCCGAGTACATCGAGCGATTGGAACAGGCCGGTCTGATCTTTTCGGGCAAGCATGGTGAGCACCAGATTATGCAGATACTCGAACTCCCACGCGACGTCCATCCGTACTTTGTGGCTGCACAGTTCCATCCGGAACTCACCAGCCGCCCCCTCAGGCCCCAACCGATGTTCAAGGGCCTGGTGAAAGCAGCGATAGAAACCAAGTAACCGTGCTTGGTCTGACAATACAATAGGAAGGGAATAAGGAATAAACCGATGACAGAAGAACAGAACGCAGAAGAACCCAAAATCATAGTCGACGACGACTGGAAGCAGCAGGCCCAGGCCGAGAAGCAGAAACTCGCTGAAGAGGCTGAAGCCCAGCCGGCCGGCGCTGAAACGCCCGATGGCGCAGCACCCGGTCCGGACGGTCAGGAACGCCAGATACCCCCGGCGAATTTCACCACGCTGGTCAGTTCGCTGGCTACGCAGGCAATGATGGCCCTCGGCGCCTTCCAGGACCCCGGTAGCGAGAAGGTCATGGTCGATCTCGAACTGGCCAAGCATCATATCGATACGATCAAGGTCCTCGAAGAGAAGACCAAAGGTAACCTTGACGAGGAGGAAGCCAAGCTTGTCGAGCAGGCCGCTTACCAGGTCCAGATGCTGTTCGTTCAGGTCCTGCAGCACGTTTCAGGTCAACCGGGCGATCAGCAGGCCCCAGGCGAAGCTCCTGGCATCGTCCAGTAGTCGTAAAATAATCATAAAAATCTGAATAGCCCTTGTTTTTTGCTCGCGCGTTGTCTATACTATATGTGAGCGAGCGTGGGGCTGCTCAGATCAGAGCCCCTTCCGGCCGACGAGGTCTTCTCCCTCCTTTCCCTCGTCGGCCGGTTCTTTTTTATATATTCCCGCCAGTCACGTCTGATCGCATAAACCCTTTTTAACAAAGACTATACCGGTATCGTTGCGCCATGTTTGCATATACGCCTATTGCTGTGAGTATGCTTTGAGAGCACGCTGGCGGGTGGAACGCCGGAACGTCTGAAATGACAAGGCGTAATGTCCAAAGGGCGATATGAGAGTAAAATCAGAAAAACCAGAATTCTTAGTTTTTCGTGCGATGTATTATTCGAATATTCGGAGTGGAGCGTTATGCAATGCCCCTGCGGTGTCCGCAGGCCAGTGATGCCCCGTATTCAGGGGTGATTGAGGCGTTTTTCTTAGTGGGTCATTGCGTACGCCAGGGCGTTTACGCCCAGCCTGATTGCGTCGGCGTCGGAGTATCCGCGGTTGTAGGCGAATCCTAACTGTTCCCATCCGTTGCCGAGACCAAGCGGCGAGTAGATGACGCCGATCTGGCCGTCGATTTTGATCCCTTCCAGCGTTGGCGCGGTCAGGTTTGGTGAGGTGGCTTTGACCATATCGCTGTAGTTAACTGTGCGGACGGCGTAGGGCATTTGGTATATTTGCGAATCGCCTGCGATGCGATCGATTTTGTGTTTCGGCATGACACGTTTCATTTCGCGTCGGAAGGCTACGTCGAACGCTTTTCGCCCTGCCGCTGAGTCGGCGATTAGAACGTTCCCGCCTAGCAGATATTTGCGTAATTGCACAACTTCGGCGTCGGTGAATTTGAAGTCTCTCAGGCCGGTCATGTACAGCACGGGATATTTGAACAGTTTGCCCGAGCCGAGTTCGACAACTTCCCGCTTGAACTGTACTTTTAGCGTGGTGTTTTTGGCGATATACTTCATGAGGTTGGGTAGCCCGTGGTTTGTCGGGTCCCAGTCGCCGTTGTGTATGATCTGCCCGATTACGAGTTGGTCGCGGCTTGGTTTTCCCTGCTGATGGTAGATTTTCTGAACGCCCCATGCTCGCGCGTACTGCATGTTGGCCAGCACGCTGGTGATGATATTTACTCCGAGTTTCACCGCGTCGTTCTGGTGATAGAGCACGCCGCCTTCGATCGGATTTTTGGCTACGTCCCATCCGCAGTTCAGGTCTATCGGTGAGTAGATAATCGCCGGCCTGCACCCCAGGTAGATCGCCTCGAGGTACGGTTTCATATCCCGAAACGGTTTGCTGTCTTGCCGCACCCGCATTGTTTTTATCGGGTAATATGCGCTGAACAGCGGTGAGTCGGTGTCGATTGCAGCCAATTGTCGGTTCGGGAATATTCTCCTGATTTCGGTAAGCGCGGTTGTGCGGAACTCTTTACGCCCGCATTGTGCGTGTATTACAAGCGTCCCGCCGTCCATCAGGTATCGCTTCAGGCTCGCGATGGTTTCGTCTGAGAGTTTGGGCATGGGCGTCCATCCGGTGACGTACAGTAGCGGTAGGGTGCGCGGGTCCCAGGAGAATTTTTCCAGTTGGATCGGTACGTATTTGTAGCGGATGTTCAGTCGGCTGTTGGCGTAGCTTATCAGGCGTTCGATATCGATAACGGTGGTGGGGAACGCGCTGGCGGCGACACGTTTCCCTTCTTTCAGGATGAACTTTCTTTCGGAGAAGTTCACCATTCCCACGAGGTTCGGCGGGGCGGGTTGGCGTTTTCGTTCTGATCGTCGCAGTGGTGTCGCCGGTAGCGGCAGGGGGGGGATCGATTCTGCGGCGGTTCGGCGTTGGGGTTTAGCTTTTGGGTGCGGTTGTGCTTTTGGGTTTTTCCAGGCCGCCGATGCCGCATCGGCGAGAGTCGTCATCATCAAGGCGCCTAGAAGCAACGCGCAGAAATTTTTCACGGTGCTGTTCATAGCATGATTCCTCTCGGCGACGGGACAACGCCGCGGGATACTGCAAATATCGGGCTTTTATGCGTAACGCTACACTGATAAGTATAACGCGCATTGCGCACGGATCTTCCACTATTCGCAGAAATACACACACGCCAACGCCTCAAAACGGACCGGCGCCGGTGTTAGCGGAATCATTATCTGATCGGAATTTCGGTCAAACCGCCCTGTCCGCCTTCTGTAAGTTCGGCGATTCGGCGTTTGGCGAATGTGCGATTGGTCACGTCGTTGAACTCGAATTTCAGCACGTCGTGGTACAGTTCCATCGCTCTTTCGCGGTTTTCCAGGCGGTAGTCCCAGACGACGGCTGCCTGGAATCGGGCGCCGATTTGGATGCGATGATCCCAGGTCCATGCGCGTTCGTACCACATCACCGCTCGGACGTCTTCGTTGAAGTATTCGCGGTAGATGTGCCCGATATAGAACGCTGCAAGCGGGCTGCGAGTACTTGTTGGATGTTGTTCGGTGATCGTGAGGAACAGTCGCAGCGCCTCGCGTTGCTTCTTGTAGTCCGGCGCCAGCGGGATCAGGCTTGCTCGCTTGTAGGCTGCGTGCGCCTGTGTGTAGAGCGCCTCGGCGGCGGGGATTATGTTCACCGGTCGCATGTTCTCCGGGGGCGCTTCGGCGCTGAAGAAGTAAAGGTACGTTCGCACCGGATCGAATCTCATGCGTGCCCGATTGACGAATTTGGCTTTTTCAACGCTCAGTCGACCGCTGAAGAATTTTTCCAGGTCGCGCATGGATTTTTTGTACGCGCTTCGTGTCGCTATCACCGACTCGACCAGCAGTCTTGCATCGGCGTCGCTCAGCGATTCGCCCTTGGGCGGGAGCACTTCGGGTATCCCGGTCCAGGTGAACCATTGTGCGTCGTCGAGATTCTTGATTTCCTGGCCCGACCAACCGTATCGGTCGGCGTCGCCTACTGTGTTGCAGTATTCGCGGAGAACTGTCAGGCGGTAGCGGTATTGCACGCGTGCGACTTCTGTGGCGGTTACTGCAGCAAGTTCGGCTTCGTCGCCGGGTGTTACCGCAAGTTCGTTTATCGGCGCCAAGCCGCCTTTGATTCCCTTTCGAATTGGCGAAGCTTTCCAATCGCAACCGGTGGTGAGCATGCTGGCCGCAATCGCTAATAACAACAGTAATTTACCCGTTTGGATGCTGGTTTTCATGGCAGGGTTCCTTATTGAATAGACCCGAATTTCTAATCGACGCATTATCCTAGCCCAAGGCGTCGCTTGCAAGTATTTACGTAAAATCACCGTCTAACGGGAGTTTTTCAAACACAACGTCAAAACGTTTTCGGCGCACAATTTCCCGTCAATTTTAATATCGGACAAATACAGGCTTTCTCTTTCGGGCAGTTTTGAACTTTTCAAACTCGCCGGGTGGATATTGTTTGTAAACGAGTTGCGCAGGTCGGGCGAGATTGAAATGAGAGTGTTTTTGGGGGAGACTCCTCCGCCTCGTTGAACTTCCAGAACTCAGGGGGCTCTATTCGTTGACCTTCTCTTTGGGCTTGCAACCAAACGCACCATCTGGTCCTGACGGTGGGGTTAGTCTATGTAGTCGCTGTACACCAGATCGTATTGATCGTAAGCTCCAAGGGTGGGTTGGCCTACTCGGCAGAATTTATCCTTCGACGCGTTGCAAGCGGGACACATCCAATTCGAGGGCAATTTCGCAAATGGCGTGTCTGGGGCAATGTGATTTTCCTCGTCACCGTATTCTGGAGCGTAGTAATATCCGCAAATGTCGCAAGCATACATGTCCATGAGCATTCCTCTACGTTAAAACGCGACGTAACTGCCGCAGATGACTATCGTTAGACCCTCAATGCCTGCAATAACACTGAATAGACCGCACACAACGCTGATATATCGGGGCGGCGAGACCGTTTCCGCAGTATATTTTCAGCGTAAAGTGATTTTTTTTTTGGGGGACATGGCGGACGGTAAGTCTTTTTTGGCGCCTTTGGGGGTTGGTGAATAAATACCGACGGTTTCCAGAAACCGCCGGCATGATGGAGTTGAGATATAGAAATGGACAACTGTTTTTGAAATTATCTCAATGGAGGGGCGGTACGACGAAAGAACAATGCCGATTATGGGCCTTGGATTCTTCGTCGTGCCGACCTTCCGGTTGATATACCCGGCTGCGCCCCTTCAAGCGCCCTGCATCGCGGGGAACGGTTTTGTTCCAACCGATTGCTATCAGTTGAACAGTAAGATTCGATTTCCCGCCAGGCTAACTCACGGTGAATTATTCTGTAAAATTTGTGCCCAGAGCGGTTTGGCGTGTTTGTCGGGTGCGCGCAAGGGCGCCGCGGGCGTTACTGGCAGCGTCAGTTCCGCATCTGTTTAGTTCAAGGCGATGTGAGACTATTCCTCGTAGTCGTCGTAGACCAGGTCATAGTCGTCTTCGTAGGCGTCGACTTCTTCTTCGTAGTCGATTTTGCGGAACTCGTCCTTCGTCGCGCCGCACTCGGGGCACACCCAATTGGTGGGCAACTGACTGAAGTCGGTTTCGGCCATTATGCGATTCTCTTCGTCGCCATATTCCGGGTCGTAGTAGTACCCACAACGATCGCAAGCATACAAGTCCATGGCAATGTCCTCATTTTCGGTCCAGGGCGTTATTGTCCGGGCCGGGTTTCTTCAAAACATATCGCAATACCAGTAATCATATCCTACACAGCATTCTATATATCGGGAGGGGAAAGAGGGTTTCATTAATAACATTTCCAGGCAAAAAATTTTTTTTACAGTGCGTCTGGCCACTCTGTTTGTCGCAGCTTGTGATCCCCTGTTTTCAGTGTATTTGAGAGCGTTTTTCACCCTTCCGGCGGGGCGGCGGTTCGGTTGGCGATGGTGTTGGTCTGATATCGAAGTTAAATCACGATTCCCAAAAGCGTTTCGGGTCGTTATAAGTATATTTGGCGTGTCATAACTATGAAAATATCTCACCCTATTGCCATCAAGACCGCATCGCTGCTGGGCTCGTGGGTCCTGCGTCTGTGGTTGAATACCGCAGATTACTGGTTCGATATCCAGGACCGGGAGTCTGCCCCGAGATTTTCCGAGAAGGGGAGCATATATCTGTTCTGGCATGAGATGATGCTGTTCCCGCTGATCACGCATTGCGGTCCGGATTTTTCGATTCTGGTCTCGCGTCACCGCGACGGTGAACTTATCACCCAGATCATGCGTATGTTCAAAGGGAAGACTGTTCGCGGTTCCACTTCGCGAGGGGCTGTGGGCAGTTTGCTCGAAATGATACGGAACCGACCGACGAAGCATTTGGGCATTACGCCCGATGGCCCGCGAGGACCGCGACGAGTAATGCAGGCCGGTTCAATCTATCTCGCCAGCCGAAGCGGATTACCATTGATTCCGGTGGGATTTGCATTTGAGGGCTGTTGGCGGGCCGGTAGTTGGGATAAGATGGCGCTTCCAAAACCGTTTCGGCGGGCAGTGTGCGTTGTCGCCGCACCAATAACCGTACCTGACCGATTAGATCGCGACGGGATTGAAGAGTACCGCCTGAAGGTGCAAACCGAAATGGATCGAGTGCAGACGCGGGCGGAAAAATTGGCGGCAGAGGCAAAGGTCGATCGAAGACTCACTCCGCTCTGTAGATTATGAAGATAAACGGTATTGAAGTATTGAAAACGCCTAACCTATGAAAAGGGATAGCGATGACGAGAAAACGGATAATGATGTGTTTGGTTTCCGCTGCGATTATGCTCCCGATGACGCTTGCGTCGGCACAGGAGGTCAAGCCGGCAAAAAAGGCTAAACGGGCGCCGAAGATCAAACCGGTGTTCAACGAGGTCAAGGGGATGGACTTCCGCGAGGTCGTCCGAAAGGCCAAAGCCAAGGTATTCCCCTCAGTGGTTTACGTGCGCTGCATGCGTAAGAGCCTGGAATCGGGCAAGAAAATATTGCAGGCGGTTTCCGGTAGCGGGGTGATCATTTCCGAAACCGGACTGGTTGTGACTAACTGGCACGTGGTTGACAAAGCCATCGAGGTCCGCTGCCTGACGTTCGAGGGCAAGGCGATGGACGCCAAGGTGCTCGGTACCGATAAGGACACCGATCTGGCGCTGCTGCAGATGAAGTTGCCCAAAGGCGCCAAGTCCAGCGTGTTCGCCAGATACGGCGATTCCGATAAGCTTGTCGAGGGCGACTTCGTTATGGCGATGGGAGCCCCGTGGGGCCTGAATCGTTCGGTGTCGATCGGTATTATTTCGTGCACCACTCGTTACCTCGAGGGTAACAGCGAGTACAGTTCATGGCTGCAGACCGACGCGGCGATTAATCCGGGTAACTCCGGCGGTCCGCTGGTGAACACTGCCGGTGAGGTTATTGGTATCAACACGCGCGGCGGCGGGGACAATCTGGCGTTCGCGGTTCCTGCAAAGACGGTGCAGTTCGTTGCAGACCAGCTTCGCAAGAATGGAAAGGTCGACTGGAGCTGGACGGGCCTGCAACTCCAACCGCTCCGCGACTTCAATCGCAATATCTACTTCAAAGGCGATAAGGGCGTGATAGTGGCCGGTACCGACCCCGACAGCCCGGCGCTGCGGGCGGGCCTGAAGTTGAAGGACAGGATCCTGAAAATTAACGGTAAACCGGTGGCTGCTATGTGGGAGGAGGATCTCCCCGCCGTTCGGAAAATCGTCGGACTGCTTCCGAAGGGCAAGGGCGCCAAGCTTGAAATCCAACGCGACGATAAGAAGATCACGCTGACGATGACACCTCGCGAAAAGGGTAAAGTCGAGGGCGACGAACTCGGATGTCCGCGATGGGATATGTCGGTCAAATCGATTAACCAGTTCGATAATCCCAACCTCTACTTCCACAAGAAAAAGGGCGTGTATGTCTTCGCGACGAAGTATCCGGGCAACGCCGGTACCGCGGGGCTCAGGGAGATGGACATCATCCTGAAGATCGGGAAGGAAGAAATCAAAACGCTCAAAGACCTGACCCGAGTCCACAAAGCTGCTCTGGACAACATCAAGACCAAGCACAAAGTGCTCGTAGTGGTTCTACGAGGCGGATTGATGCGGCAGGTGCTGCTGGACTTCTCACGTGATTACGAACGCGAATAATCTTTTCACAACCTAATGCGGGACTAGTAGTCTGAGCTTTGAAATAATAAAGGATTCACCATGAAACGGACCATTACGCTTGTTTTACTTGTCGCTGCGACGTTCGCCGCCGGTTGCGGACAGCAGGCGCCACAATCTCGTACGGAGACCAAACTTGCGGTGATCGACGCGATCCGCCCGAGTTTTGTACATGTTGAATACACCATGAAGTTCGATCGAGGCGAAGAGCCGCGAGGCGGTTCATGGGGTAGTTTCAGCCAGTACATCCGAGAAGAACGCCCCATGGAGACCTCGGGCGTTTTGATCGACGATACAACCGTTATCGTAGACGATCTGATGATGCATCCGCGGTTCATGAAGTCTATCTCCGTGGTGTATAAGGATCAGCGCACCAGCGCCAAAATCTCCGGTTACGCCGCCAACCAGGACATCATGTACCTCACGCTGGACAAGCCTCTGGACGGGGCGAAACCCGCGAAGTTTGATGCGAAACTTCCGGGCCCGTACGTGAGCCTGAGCCACCACCTGAGGGAAACCCAGTGGGCCACCAGCGCCAACGACACCTCGGCCGGCGGCGGGATCACCGTCACCGACGATGGCGAAAAGTACAAACGTATCCCGCGTTTTGTCGTCGACGCCAAGGGCAGGCCAGTCGGAATATCGACCGTCTCGCGAGTAGGGCTCGACGACAAGTGGAAGGGCTCTCCGCTTGACTGGGAAAAATATTCCGCTGACGAGATGACCCAAAAACTTGACGCGGTGAAGAAAATAACCGACGGTGGAATATTCCGCGTGGCGCTGAATTTCAGGAGCCCGAAAAAGGATGTAAGCGCGTCGTCGAGATATTCCAGCCGAGATGAGGATGAGGGCACCGAGAAGAACGCACTCGGGCTGCTGATAGGCGAGAAAACCGTTCTGGTGCTGGGCAACTATAAACCGCAGGTCACCGCCAGGCTGGCCACTATCGCGGTTCACCCCACCGGTGCGGAAAAACCGATCCCAGCCAAATTCAGCCACACGCTGAAAGACTACGGGTGCCTCATCGCGACCCTGGACAAACCGCTGAGCGGAGTGCTCAAACTTTCGACCAAGGATGTTGTCTCGCTGCGCAATACGTTGCTGCCGGCAGCCGAGGTGAAACTACAGGGCGAAAAACGAGTGGTCTACTACTCTCACAGCCGCGTGAGCGGTTATTCGCTCGGATGGAAGCGTAACATTTATCCTGACATCGACGGGCGAGCGTCCAACATGTTCCTGTTCGATAACGACGGCGCGCTGGTTATTTTCCCACTGGCTCGACGCCCGAAGGTGTCAACCGAAGATCGTTACGGCGGTGGAGAACTTCTGTCGACCCCGACTTCGCTGATCAACCCGGTGATGGCGAACCTGGGGGCCAATGTCGACGCCAACAATGTACCGCTGGTCGAAGCCGACGAGAATCGCCTGGCGTGGCTTGGCGTTATACTCCAGCCTCTCAACAGAGATCTGGCTCGCGCGAATAATGTTTCGGACATCACTCGCGACGGGCGAATCGGCGCTATTGTGTCGTATGTTTATCCCGGATCGCCGGCCGACAAGGCGGGCGTCAAAATGTCGTGGATGATGATTAATCTGCAGGCGGACGGCGACCCCAAACCGATCGACATAACCGCCCGTGACTACGCCGCTCGCGCCAACTTCCCATGGAAGCGTTGGGATCAATTACCTGCTCAGTACTGGGATGGAAAGTTCCCCACCCCCTGGGCTCCTACAGAAACGTTCCTCACGCGAAAACTTACCGATATGGGCTTTGGTAAGAAATTCACCGCGACGTTCTTCGCCGATAAAAAGCAGATCAAGAAGAACTTCACCGTAGTGGCCAGCCCGACGCACTATCACACCGCAGCGAAGTTCAAGTCGAAGTCCGTTGGGCTTACTGTCCGCGAGATGACCTACGAGGTCAGGCGATACTTCCAGAAGAGCGCTACCGACGCAGGCGTTATAGTCTCCGCCGTTGAACCCGGATCAAAAGCAGGTGTCGGCGGTGTTCGCCCGTTCGAGATTATCACGCACATAAACGACCAACCGGTAAACGGAGTCAAAGCGTTTGAAAAAGCGATCAAGGGCAAAACCGAACTTCGCTTGTCGGTGCTGCGAATGACCAAGAACCGGTTGGTGAAACTGCAAATGCCCGCCGCGAAATAAGGCCAGTAACATGGACAAGAAACCGGAATTCCATCACGAACACACCGCATTGAACATACCGGACGTAGAAGCCGCCGGGCAATGGTACTGTCGGCATCTCAATATGCAGGTGCTGCGCAGCGGTGAATCGGTGCGGTTTCTTGCCGACTCGACCGGACGGTTGGTTTTCGAGTTCTACACGAACTTATCGCAGCAGTTGCCCGACTATGCGCAGATGCATCCTTCGGCGTTGCATCTGGCGTTTTACGTATCGAACGTACCGGCGGCGATTGTACAACTAATCGCCGCCGGCGCGACGGTCTACAGCGATTATGAAGTCACCGAGTCTGGTGACGAAACGGCGATGCTGCGAGATCCCTGGGGCGTTCCGCTGCAACTAATGAAACGCGCCGAACCAATGTAAAGCAATATTCCCGCGGTCAGGGTGTATCATCGCGAGAATTTACCCTTCAGCGGGTAGGTGTGCGACACAGAGACTCAGAGGCTCAGAGGACGGCAACGGCAACGGCAACGGCGGGAAAGATGTTTACGACAACGACAACGGCAGAGAAGCAGAGAACGGTGAACAGTAACGCACTACTGCCGCCGTTCTCTACCTCTCTGCCGTTGTCGTTGTCGTAACAAAAAAGATTTTTTCGGTTTGCCGTTGCCGTTCTCTGAGCCTCTGAGTCTCTGTGTCGAAATCCAAACAGCTCGATTTGATTAGACCTTTTCGGGTATCACGAACGGTTTGCGGTATTTGCGTTTGACCAACTCGTTGGCGGGTTTGGCGAACTGGCCTGTGAACTGCTCCGCTGCTGAGTCCATCGTGAGTTTCGGGCCCAGGGTCAATCCGGTGGTTTTCAGGTCCACGCCGTTGGCTGACAAATGCTGGCGCGTGCGTTCGACCGCGTCGAGCACCTGCTGGTCCTTGCCTATCAGATCGTTTGTCTGCTCGAGGGTTGCTGCTTTTCCCACGCGGTATGAAATATTGCCCATGTGGCAGAGCGACGTTGACAGGTGCCCGTTGAGCATGGTTGTCTTCAGATCGCTCTGCTTTCCGCTACGCAGCGCCTTTATGAAATTTTCTTTGGCGTTCAGGCTGCTTGCGGTGAATGTTTTCACTTTCTTGCCCTGGCGATCGAACACGGTGCAACTGCCCAGGTCGACAAAACCGTTCTCGCAGACGACTATCTCGCCATTGTTCGGTGATCCGCTGTTGTGGTTTCGCTGTAGTTTCATACCCTTGCGTGAGGTTGCATTGTAGGGGTCCATCAGTTTTGATCCGGTCTTGCGGGGCAGCCCGCGCACCTCGAACAGGATCGGGGCTGAGTCGTATTCGAAGAGCGTGATATGCGTATTGGGCGTCTGTCCGTCGTCATCGTAACCGTATCGTCCGCCGAAGGTGATCACGCTTTTGGGGAGTCCTTTTTCGCCCATCGCCCAGCGGCATGCGTCCAGGTGGTGCGGTCCGTTGTTGCCGATCTCGCCATTACCGGTATCCCACTGCCAGTGCCAATCGTAGTGCAGTCTTTTTCGCGGCAGGGGGCCTTTGGGCGCCGGTCCGCACCAGAGATCGTAGTCAATTGACGAGGGTATTTTCCCGCCGGCTGCGCCGACTTTGCCCATGCTTCCGCGTCGTTTGTAGACCCAGCTGTGGACCAGCAGGATTTTGCCCAGTTCACCGCCCTGGATGTAATCGACGGTTCGGGCCAGTGCGTTGTTGGAGCGTTTGTCGAGATCGGCCTGGACCATGCGATTGTATTTCGCGGCGGCTTGGACCATCTTGCGGCCTTCCCATATGTTGTGGGAGACGGGTTTTTCGACGCAGACGTGCTTGCCCGCCTGGCAGGCCCATACGGTTGACAGTGCGTGCCAGTGGTTCGGCGTGGCGCCTGAGATCGCATCGATATCTTTTTCGGCGAGTAGTTTCCGGATATCGGTGAAGGTTCTGATGTTTGGTGTGGCCTTGCCGACGCGTTTAACGCTGCGGTCCAGTACATTTTGGTCCGGATCGCAGAGCGCCACGACTCTCACCCCGGGCATTCTGAGGTATTTATTCAGGTGGTCGCCGGTTCCGTGGGCGTTGAGTCCGACGATGGCGATTCGGATATCGTTGTTTGCCCCGATTGGTTTTGCCCAGACCGGTCCGGACATACCGGCCAGCATTGCCGCCGCCGCTGACCCGGCAGCGCCTTTCAGGAATCGACGGCGAGTTGTTGTAGTTGGGTTTGTTGTCATTATCGTATCCTTATAGTTTGTTGTCGTCGCGTCGGTGTTCGCGTCGGTATGCGCTTGGTGTTGTTCCTTCTATTCGTTTGAAAATGGCGAGCATGTGCGCACCATCGCCGAAACCGGCTTCTATCGCCATGATTTTTAGCGGTGTTTTGGTTTCCACCAGCAGGCGTTTTACCCGCTCGACCCGCAATCGCATGATTTCATCGGTGACAGATCGTCCCAACACCGAACGGAAGCGGCGTTCCAGTGTTCTTCGGTTTACGTGAACCGCGTTGGCGATATCGTTAACGCGGATCATTTTGTGGCTGTTTTCGGATGTGTATCGCAGCGCCTGGGCCACCAGCGGATCCTCCACCGCCAGGGCGTCGCTGGACTGGCGCGGTATCAGGTTTGTCGGTTCGACCAGGATCGGTTCGGTGGGCGCCGGTGCTCCGTCCATCATCTGGTCGAGCAGTTCTGCGGCGCGGTATCCGACCCGCTCGTATCCTATCTCGATGCTCGTCAGGTTGGGCTCAGCCAAGCATATCACTGTTTCGTTGTGCGAACCTACCAGTGCTGCGTCATTGGGTATCGACACGCCTTTTTGGCGACAGGCGCATGCGAGATATCTGGCAAGCAGATCGTATGAAACGCATATTCCGATCGGAAGGGGCCAGGAGTCGATCCATTCGTTCATTTGGGTAAGAAACTTATTCCACGCCACCGACCCATGCCCGTAGTTGCTCGGAACGACGAACGTTGAATGGGAGAACCCCGCTTGGGCCAGTGCCTTTGTGAATCCTTTGCGCTGCGGTTCACGTTTGCAGCTGTATCCCATGAATCCGAAGTTTCGGAACCCGCGTGCAACGAGATGCTCAGCGGCCATACGACCGGCGGAGTCATAGTTCGGCGTCACCAGCGGAACGTCGCTAACCAGAGAATGACTCCAGACATTGACCAGCGGTATATTCAATCGCCTGGCGTCTGCGGCCAGTTGCGGTGTCGCCCGAGCGATGATACCGTCGCAGGGCGGTTCATCGTAAGTGGGCTCCAGCAACTTATCGGCGTACTCGACGATGGTGCAGTCCCACGTTTTGCAGCGTCGAGCGTATTCCTGCGTACCGGCGAAAACGCCATGGTGACGCTTGTAAGGCCACATCAGATCGAGCATGATCACCACATGTTTATGCTTGGCCATTTGCAATATCTCCATATCTGTAATGTGCTGATATGCATGTAATACGCGCTGAATCCACACTTAAACATAGTTTTCCGTGTCGCAATAGTCAATATGGCGGTCGCTATTGTTAAGTAGAATTGTACGCACAATTCTCCAAAGTAGCGTATACCAAGGATGTTCGAGCTTATCAGCAGCCGCAATGATCATGGCGCCTATAGGTTCGACGGCACGGGCGGGCGAGGTGGTTTGGGCGGGCCCTGGCGATGGTGACTGGGATGATCCAAACAGTTGGCAGGTCAAGGGCGGCGAGATTCGGGATATTATCGCCAGCGATAATCCTCGCCCAAAGCATTTGGTGCTTGCATCCTGGGGCCTGTCGGGGTAAAAAGTTGGGTTGAAATATACGAATTTGACTCGAGCAGGGAACATTTGCCATGAAAGTTATCGTTCAGACAGCAGCACTCCAGGAAGCTCTTAATCTGGCCGGCGGAATCGTTGCCACCCGTACGCCCAAACCGATCCTCCAGTGCGTTAAACTCGTGGCTGCAGACGACACGCTCACATTGCTTGCCACCGATCTCGAAGCCGGCGCCCGACGCCAGGTGACCGCGGTGCAGGTTGAAACGCCCGGTGAGGCGTTGCTCCCGGCCGACCGCCTGGGCGGGATCATTCGCGAATGCAACGAAGAGAGTGTGACGATCGAAACTGATAACGACACCTGCCACATTCGCGCCGCGGGCAGTCACTTCAAAATCTTCGGGTATGATCCCGGTGAATACCCCGCAATCGCAGAGTTTGACGGTGAGGCGGACTTCTCGATCGACACGGTCCAGATCGCCAAGATGATCGGTAAGACTTTGTTCGCAACGGCAAAGGCGCACAGCCATTACGCCATCTCGGGCGTGCTGTGGGAGGCTTCTGACAAGAATTTGCAGATGGTCGCCACTGACGGACATCGCCTGGCGATGGTCAAAGGTTCGCTCGATAAAGCCGCCTCAAAAGACGTAACCGCAGTGGTCCCAGCCAAGCTGATGGGCCTGATCCAACGACTCGCCGGAGAAGGCGAACAGAGCCTTGACGTGCAGATCGACGATAACCAGATACTTGTTCGAACCGCGAACGTTGTTCTGGTAAGCTCGCTGGTCCAGGGCAACTTCCCGAAATATTCCGACGTGATACCCACCGAAACGACAAACCGCGCCACAATAAGCTCCCAGGAGTTCCAGCATCGCGTACGCCAGGCGGCGCTGCTGACCAACGAAGAGTCGCGCGGAGTGAGAGTTGCGTTCGAGTCGAACAAAATCACCCTGTCCAGCAGGGCGCCTGAGACCGGTGAAGCCGAAGTCACCTGCGAAGCGAAATACGACGGCGCGGAAATGGCGATCGGATTCAATCCGGCGTTCCTGATTGATGCGATGAGGATTATTGACACCGACGAAATTTCGTTCGAAATGAATGCGTCGAACAAACCGGCGGTAATCAAAACCGGGTCAGATTTCCTCTACGTGATCATGCCGGTAAGCCTGGAATAGAACCAGGTTATCTTCAGGGCCTGCGGTGTTGCTATAACCGTAGTGTCCCGGTGGTGAAAGAGGTGGTTTTTTCTTTCATTTTTTTTAAGTAAATTCGCTTTACTTTGGCGATGCATATGATAGGCTTCGGACTTGTGTTCAAGCTGGTGTCGCTAATCGGAAAATCAAAACACTAAAGAGATCAGGTCATGGATGACACGCAACTGCGAACGCTTTGGCTGCAAAAGCAGCCTCATGAACGCACGTCACATCTGGCGGAATCCATGACCATTCTGATGAAACACAAGCTGGGCAAGAAGGTGCGCCAGCTCAGCAAGCTGGCTGCGGTATGGGACGAAGTGCTTCCCTCGACTGTCCGCCATCACACCGCGCTGGAAAGCTTTCAGCGAGGCGTGCTGACTGTTATGGTCGACTCGGCATCGCACAGATACCAACTACAGACGCTGCTGACCGCCGGACTAATGAAGGAAATACAAACCAGATTCAACGGGCCCCTGAATAAAGTCCGACTGATACCGGGACAGTTCGCATCAGTGGACCTGGTCACCGGAACGAGACGATACGACGTATAAAACCAGTGATCAGTGATCAGTAACGGCAACGACAGTAATCAGTAACGACTAACGGCAACGGCAGTGATCACTGGCAATCAATACCTAATAACAAGCCGTTCGAGGTGGCCGCGATATGCCCGTCACAACAGCCTGTATCACCGGTGGTGAAATACACCGCCAATGGCAAGCCGGAAGCATCCGTGGTGAGTTTCTGGGCCCGCAGAACACGCCTTTCGGACCTAGTGGGGACCTGTTCCTTGCAAACTCCGAAGATGCGCAATACTACCTCCTGGCCAGATGCGGGATCGGTCTGGCGAAAACCTCGCCGTCGGGAATAAACCACAGAGCGAACATATACGCCCTGAAAGATCTCGGTGTGCAATGCGTGCTGGCATGGGGATCGGGGGCGGCGATTACGCACTCGGTGGCCGTTGGCGATATTGTGATCCTCGACGACGTAATCGACCAAACGAATCTGCGCGACATAACGTTTTTCGAGAACTCACCGCTGGGCTTCCTCAGGCAATTCCCGGTATTTTGCCCGGGCCTGCGGAGGATCGTTGGCGAGGTGCTGCACGATATCCGCCTGATCTATCACGGTGCGGCGACCGCTGCGATAACGGCCGGTCCGAGGCTCGAAACACCCGCTGAGGTAAGGGCTCTGGCCACAATGGGAGCCGAGATAGTAACCCACGCCTTCGCGCCGGAAATGTTCCTCGCCAAGGAATTGCAGATGTGCTATTCGGCGTTGTGCTACGTGATGAACTACGCCGAAGCCGGTTCGCGACAACCTCCGCTGGGAGGGGCCCTGTTCGAATCGATGGAAACCCAAAACGGCGCCGACAGAATTGCAGGCGTAGTCGAATCGATCGGGCGGATCGTGGCGAATGTGGCTTCAGTCGCCCAGGAAACCACGTCGACATGCATGTGCAGGCAAATCCAGAACCAGCACATCGAACAATACGGGCTACCGGAAGACTGGCGCCAGTGGATCACGCAGGGCGAAGTTTAAAGCTCATGACGGATTAGCGGGGATAAGGATATACGGCGAATATCCAACCGAACAACAAGAAATATCCAATAATCAAGTTGACGACAACGACAACGACAACGACAACGTCAAAGGCGAACGGCGCGCGAAACCGCAAGCGGTTTTAGTGCGCGTCTCGC